>NZ_JBHSPA010000011.1:139440-339114 GCF_042656245.1 Nonomuraea insulae | reverse complement strand
CAGTCGAGGTGGGTGATGGCCAGGATGCGGCGGGCGATCAGGTGCACGGGGACGCCCACCTCGGTCGTGTCGGCGTCGTGGCGCAGGATGTTGAAGTGCACGCCCAGACCGGCCGAGTTGACCCCGATCTTGGCCAGCGTCCCTGCCTCGGTGAACGTGCGCACGACGTGCCCTGGACGCGGCTCCAGCTCCCACAGCAGGGGCGCGTCGCGCAGGTGGTCGTGCCAGTCCCAGGTCTGCACCGTACGCGGGGGGCCGGCCTGCGGCAGCACCACGGAGGTCGAGCACTCGCCGTGGCCCACCGCGTCGATGGCGGCCAGGATCTCCGTGCGGGCGTTGACCACGGCGACCTGCCAGGGCTCGAGGCCGGCGCCCGCCGCGATCCCGGCGATCTCGTCGGCCAGGTGCGGCGCCCAGTCGGCGCTGCGCTCGAGCGCGGTCTCACCCCACGCGCGGACCTGGGCGGGTGTGGCGCCGGCGACCTCGAACAGGTCGTTGTAGCCGGAGAGGTTGGCGGCGACCCGCTCGCGCAGGTGGGTGCCGAACTCTTTGCCGCGTGCTCGGGGGTCGGTCTGAGTGGACGTGAAGGTGGGAAATGTCATGACCTGTCCATCAAGTCGGCGAGCCGCGGGTTCTCGGCGGCGAAATCGGCATGCACGCGGGCGTACCGCTCGGCGTCGATGTCCTGGCTCAGCTTGAACATGCTCTGCTCTGTGCGTATATGCACGCGAAATGCCACTACCCCGGGCAACAACGCGCGGAACCTGTCCCGGGAGGCGGGGGTCGGCTCCCAGGCGGGGTTCCGCAGCGACTCCAGGGCCGCGACCGTGCGCTCCAGCACGTCGAGGGGATCGTCGAGCAGCTCCACCCGGCCGGTCACGTGGACGGTCGCGTAGTCCCAGGTCGGCACGGCCGGGTCGGTGGCGTACACGGTGGGCGAGACGTAGCCGTGCGGCCCGGAGAAGACCACGAGCACCTCCGGGGAGGACTCGAACGAGCGCCAGTGCGGGTTGGCGCGGGCCATGTGGCCGAGCAGCGCGCCGCCCTCGACGCTCTGGCCCTCCAGGATGACGGGGACGTGCGTGGCCACGGGCGCGCCGCCGGACGCGTTCACGACCAGCGCGAACGGGTTCTCCCTGACCAGCGCGGTCGCCTGGGCCGGGTCCTTGGCGGCGTAGCGGGGAAAGGTGTGCATGCCCTTACTCCACCGCGCTCAGGATGGCGTCCCAGGCGACCTCGGAGGCCAGCGTGCCCAGGCCCGTCGGCTTGACCCCGGTCAGCTCGACCTCGTCGGTCGTCATGGCGAACATCGTGTCGCCGTCGGTCAGCGTGTGGAACGGCTGGATGCCGCGGTGCATGGAGCTGTGCACCTGGCGGCCGATCTGGAGCAGCTCCACGTCGGTCAGCTTCACGTTGGTGACCATGACGGTCAGCGTGGTGTTGCCCATGACGGCCGGAGCCTCGATCAGCTCGGCGTAGTCGGCGCTCGGATGACGGCGCTCGCCCAGATCGGCGTGGTAGTTGCCGCGCACGACCCGGCCCTGCCGGTCGATCACCGCGCCCACGGAGTTGACCACGGTCGCCACCAGCACCTTGGCCTCGCCGAACGTGCCGAACGCCGCCCCCTGCCCGGCGAACTCGGCCCGGCCGAAGTCCACCTTGCCCGCGCTCGCCGTGCGCCCCGCGCCGCACCGGCCCACCGGGATCTCGCCCTCGACGGCGTTGCGCAGGGCGGCCCTGCCCAGCTCGGCGTCGGGGTAGACGGCGCTGTCGCGGCAGGAGAAGTCGTAGATCACCGCCCCGGACACCAGTTGCAGCTCATCCCACTTGGTGAGGTTGTTGCGGCGGGACAGCAGTTCGTCGCTGACGCCGGCCGCCGCCGCCAGGCCGTACACCGAGCCGCCCGCCAGGCAGATCGCGTGGTTGTAGTCGTAGCCGCCGCTCATGCCGACCGCGCCGCCGCGGGCGTCCACCGCGGTGCGGGCGCCCTGCGGGAGGTGGATCACGGTGCAGCCGGTGGGGCCCTCGCCGTACTCGGCCGTGCCGACGTGCACGCCGGGCAGGTCGAAGGTGACCGAGCCGCGCCCGGGGCTGGGCTGCGGGGTCGGCGACAGGCCCGCGTTGCTCGGTACGCCGGGCGCGAACGCGGACGGCGTCGCGAGCCGTGGCTCGGTGGTCATAGGGCCTCCAGCAGTTGCTTCGAGTACTCGTGAGAAGGGTGGGTGTAGAAGGTCGCCGTGTCGGCGGTCTCGACGATCTCGCCCTTGCGCATGACCGCGATCCGGTCGGCGACGTAGCGGACCGCGCCGAGGTCGTGGGAGATGAACAGGGCGCTGAAGCCGTACTCGGCCTGCAGGTCCTTGATCAGGTTGAGGATCTGCACCTGTACGGAGACGTCCAGGGCGCTGACGGCCTCGTCGAACACGATGAACGCCGGCCTGGTGACCAGGGCGCGGGCGATGGACACGCGCTGGCGCTGGCCGCCGGACAACTCGTGCGGGTACCGGTCGGCGAAGCCGGCCTCCAGGCCGACCTGCTCCAGCATCTCGCCCACCGCCCCGCCCGCCCTGCCGTCCGCCCTGCCGTCCATTGGGCGGCCGAGCACGTCCAGCGGCTCCGCCACGCTCTGGCCCACGCGCATACGCGGGTTGAGCGACCAGTGGGGGTGCTGGAGCACGGCCTGCATGCGGCCCGCCAGCTCGCGGCGGCGCTTGGGGAACGGGCGGCCGTCGAACCTGACCGTGCCGGTCGTGGGGCGTTGCAGGCCGAGGGCGACGCGGCTCGTGGTGGTCTTGCCCGAGCCGGACTCGCCGACCAGGCCGAGCGTCTCGCCCTCGGCCACCTCCAGCGAGACGTGCTTCATGGCGTCGAGGTGGACGCGCCGCAGCGGCGCTCCCGCGGTGAAGGTGACGGTGACGTCGTCCAGTTCGAGGATCACGCGCTCACCTCCGGCGCGCTCCGCCGCTGCGCGAGCGTGCCCTCCAGGTCGGCGGCTCTGTGGCACAGGACGTCCTGCTCGCGGATCCTGACCGGGGCCGGGCGTTCGTGCTCGCAGCGCTCCTCCGCGAACGGGCAGCGCGGCGCGAAGGCGCAGCCCTCGGCCGGGCCCGTGAGGACGGGCGGGCGGCCGGGGACGGGCTCCAGGCGGACGCCGTGGGCCGCGGCGGCGGGGGCCGAGCCGGCCAGCGCCGCCGTGTAGGGGTGGGCGGGGTTGCCCAGCACCTGGCGGGCGGGGCCGCTCTCGACGACGCGGCCGCCGTACATGACGGCCACCCGGTCGCAGCGGCGGGCCACGGCGGGCAGGTCGTGGCTGAGCCACAGGATGCTCGTCCCCGCCTCGGCGGCCAGGGAGAAGACCATGTTCGACACCTCCTCGCGTACCTGGCTGTCCAGGGCGGCGGTCGGCTCGTCGGCGATCAGCAGGTCGGGCGCGGTGGCCATGGCCATCGCGATGGCCACCCGCTGCGCCATGCCGCCGGAGAGCTGGTGCGGGTACGAGCGCACCACCCGCGGATCGTCCAGCCTGACCCGCCCCAGGTGGAAGCTCACGTCACCGCCGCGCCCGAGCACGAGCCCGAGCTGGGCGCCGACGCGCATGGTCGGGTCGAGCGAGGCGATCGGGTCCTGGAAGACGAACCCGAGGTGCCGCCGCCGCAGGTGGCGCAGCCGGGTGGCGGGCAGCTCGAACACCGGCTCCCCCGCCACCAGCACCTCTCCCTCGCCGCGCCGGGCCGACTGCGGCAACAACCGGCCGGCGGCGGAGCCGAGCGTGGACTTGCCCGACCCGCTCTCCCCCACCAGCCCGACCGTCTCCCCCTGCGTCACCTCCAGGTCGGCGCCGTCGAGCGCCCGGGTCCTGGCGTAGTCGATCACCAAGTTCCGTACGGAAAGCAGGCTCACGTCAAAGACCTCGTCTCCCGGGGTTCGAGCCGGTCGCGCAGCCCGTCGCCCACCACGTTGATCGCCAGGATCGCCACCACGAGCACGACCCCGGGGCCGAGGATCAGCCAGGGCGCGGCGATCATGTACGTGCCGCCCTGCTGGATGAGCACTCCGAGCGACGCCTGGGGCGGCTGCACGCCGAAGCCCAGGAAGCTCAGCCCGCCCTCGACCGCGATGCCGACCGACAGCGCGTAGGTGCCCTGCACCGCGATCGTGCCGGCCACGTTCGGCAGCACGTGGCGGCCGAGCACGCGCGGCAGCCTGGCCCCGCTGATGACGGCGGAGGTGACGTAGTCGCGCTGCGCGACGGCCACGGCGGCGGCCCTCACAAGCCGGGTCATCAGCGGGATCGTCACCAGCACGATGCTCGCGAGCGCCGCGAACTGCCCGGGGCCGAGCACGGCGGCGACCAGGATGGCCAGCACGATGGCGGGGAAGGAGTAGAGCACTTCCACCAGGCGCATCACCAGTTCGTTCAGGTAGCCGCCACGGTATCCGGCCACGATGCCGAACGTCGCGCTCAGCGCCGCCGTGACCAGCACGGCGATGGACGACAGCAGCAGCGTCGTGCCCACGCCCTCCATGACCCGGGGCAGCACCGAGCGGCCCAGGTTGTCGGTGCCCAGCCACCAGCCGGGCCCCGGCGGTTGCAGGCGCGGGCCGACGATGGCGTCCGGGTCGCCGCCGATGCCGAAGAGCGAGCCCAGCGCGAACAGCACCAGGATCAGCAGGCACGCCAGCCCGCCGATGGACAGCCGGTCCAGCTTCCTCACGAGCGCCTCCCCGCCATCACGCCCATCCGGGGATCGAGCGCCCCGACGAGCAGGTCGATGAGCACGTTCATCACGATGAACACCCCGGCGGCCAGCAGCACCCCGGCCTGCACGACGGCGTAGTCGCGGCGACCGACGGCCTGCACGATGTAGGAGCCGACGCCGGGCAGGTTGAACACGTGCTCCACGATGAGGGCGCCGCCCAGCAGGTACGCGGTGGTGGCGCCGAGCAGCGTCACCACGGGGGTGGCGGCGTTGCGCAGGATGTGGTGCCTGACGATGAACCACGGCGACTCGCCGCGCCCGACGGCGGCCGTGACGTACGGCTCGACCAGCACGCCCATGACCGCGTCGCGGGTCGTCCTGGCGGTGACCGAGATGGAGAAGACCGACAGGACGGCCGCGGGCAGGATCATCGTGGTCAGGTTCCCCGCCGGGTCCCGGGTGAGCGGCACCCAGGAGCCGACCTCCAGGCCGAGCGCGTACCGGGAGAAGACGAACACCACCAGGCTGCCCAGCACGAACTCCGGCACGCTGACGCCGAGCCCGCTGAGCAGCCGCCCAGCGGCACCGCCGCCGCCGGGACGGGCGCGTACGGCGGTCAGGACGCCCAGCGGCACCCCGAGCAGCACGCTCGCGGCCACCGCCAGCACGGTCAGCTCGGCCGTCACCGGCAGGCGGGCCACCAGCTCCGCGCCCACCGGCTGGCGGCTGATCATCGAGACGCCGAAGTCGCCGCCGGTGACGGCCGTCAGCCAGTGCCCATACTGCATGAAGACCGGCTGGTCGAGCCCGTAGCGGGCGGCCAGATCCGCCTTCTGGCCGGCGGTCGCGAACGGCCCGAGCACGGTCTCCGCGAAGCCGCCCGGCATCAGGCGCACGGCGGCGAAGATCAGCACCGAGACGCCCAGGAGCGTGGCGGCCGAGCTGAGAGCCCGGCCGGACCACCACATCAGCAAGCGCATGGTTACTGGGTCTTCTTCACGCGGGCGTCGGCGACCAGGCGCAGCACGTTGCCGTAGCCCTCGGCCGCGTACAGGCTGGGGCTGAGCGCGTCGGTCCTGAAGGCGACCGTGGCGGGGCGGGTGACCAGCGGGATCATCTGCGCGTCGGCGTCGGCCTTGGCGCACACGTCGGTCAGCGCCTTGTCACGGGCCGCACCCGCGGGTTCCTTCCCCGCCGCGTCGATGAGCGTGTTGAGGTCCTTGTCCGGTTTCATGAAGCCGACGTTGAAGCCGGCCGTCTCCGGGTTCCACCACTTGGTGACCATGCCGGGGTCGGCATACCCGGCGAACCAGGACAGGGCGGCGTCGAAGTCGGCGGGCGCCTTGCCGTACACCTTGCCGGACCAGCTCGCCTCGTCCATCTGCTCGATCTTGACGGTGATGCCGGCCTGCTGGAGGTTCTGCTGGACCACCTGCGCGACGGCCGGGGCCGGCTCGGTGGAGAAGATCGAGAGCGTGAACGACAGGTTCTGCGCGCCCGCCTCGGCCAGCAGCGCCTTGGCGTCGTCCAGGCTCTTACCCGCCGACGGCAGCGCGGCCGGGTCGCAGGCGCCCGGCAGGCCCGCCGGGGTGATCGCGGTGGGCTTGCCCTTGCCGCCCAGCGCCACGTCGGCGATCTGCTGGTCGTCCAGCGCGATGGCGATCGCCTGGCGCACCTTCGGGTCGGCGAGCTTCGAGCCCGGCTTGAGGCTGTTGAGCATCAGGTAGTAGAAGTCCGTGGTGGCCTGGGTGACGACCTGGACGTCCTTCGCTCCGGCCAGCATCGTGCTGGAGTCCACGTTGCCCAGCGTGGCCAGGGCCGCGCCGCCGTTCTGCAGGGCGGCGATGCGCGCGGCCTCCTCGGGGGCGATCGTGATGTTCACCGTGTCGGCGTTGGGCTTGCCCTGGTTCCAGTACTTGTCGTTGCGCTTGAACGTCCACGAGACGTCCTGGCGGTGGTCCTGGACCACGTACGGGCCGGTGCCGAGCAGCGTGGTGGCCGGATCGACGGACTTGTCGTCGATCTCCTTCATCGGCAGGATCGCGGCGGGCACGTTGGCCAGCGCCGTCAGGAACGGCGTGTACGGCTCGCTCAGCGTGACCTTGACCTGGTCGTCGCCATCCTTGGTGACCGACTTGACCGGGCCGAGCTGGCCCCGCCACACACCCTTCGAGGCCAGCAGGCGCTTGAGGCTGCCCACCACGTCGTCGGCCGTCATCTCCCTGCCGTTGGCGAACTTCACGCCCTTGCGCAGGTGGAAGACGTACGTCTTCGGATCAGGGGTGTCCCACTTCTCGGCCAGCAGCGGCTGGACGCTGAAATCGGGGCCCACCGTGACCAGCGTCTCGTAGGACAAGGAGAGCAGTTGCCAGGTGGTGGCGACGTCGGCGAGTTGCGGGTCGTACCCGGTGGCGGCGCCGCTGTCGATGTGCACTTGCAGGTTGAGCGCGCCTCCCGTGGGGAGGGCCTGATCGGCGACGGCGAGATAGCCGGGGGCGGCGCTCTCCTGGGCGGCCGTCGGGGACGTGGCCGTTCCGGTTGCGGCGCAGGCGGACGCCAGCAGGGCGGCCGCGACACCGCAGGCCAGGCGTATGGGACGCATGAGCCTCTTCTCCTCTAGTGGCAGGAACGTTCGGCGGCGCTCGGCGGTACGTCGAGCGTGGGGTTGCGGTCGAAGAACCCGACCGGCTTGAGTACGAACCCGCAGGTGTCGACCGGCATGATCGGCCAGTCCTCGGTGCGGGGGAAATGCGTCAGGCCGAACGTGTGCCACAGCACGATGTCCTGCCCGTCGATGTCGCGGTCGGCCCTGGTGTAGGCGGGCAGGCCCGCGCCGCCGGGATGCTGGTTGACCAGGTCCCCGGCGGGATAGCGCTCTGCGGGGTGGTAGCGGGTGACCCACAGATGTCTGGTGGCGAACTCGGCCCTGCGGCCGATGCTGGACTCCGGCGCGGCCAGCAGCGTCGGCTTGCCCTCCGCGTGCAGCGCGTAGCCGACCGGGCGGCCGAGGCGGTTGCGCACCTCGGGGTTGACGACGTGCCAGGTGCGCTCGGCCTTCACGTCGGCGTCGCGCCTGGCCTCCCGCTCGGTGCGCAGGCGGGTGACGCCGCGGCCGATCGCGCTGCCGTACGGGCCGCCGGCCCGCGTCGCCTCCACCTCGTCCACCGCGTTCGCCACGCCGTCCACCGTCATGTCCAGCCGCGCGCCGAACAGGTGCTGGTGGTAGGGCGCCGCCAGCCCGGGCGCCACCTCCGACGCGTACGGGGCGGCCCGCTCGTCGTAGGCGCCGGTGAAGACGATGCCGGTGGCCTTGACCTCCAGCTCGATCGTGCCGTCGAGGTAGAGGTACCAGTAGAAGCCGTAGTCGTAGTTGCCCACCGTCACGAAGAACGAGATCACCAGGCGCCGCTGCCTGCGGGTCTCCCTGGAGCCGTTGGCCGGGTCGGTGTGCTTCCACAGCACGCCGTAGTCCTCTTCGTGCATGCAGATCGCGTTGTTGATCACCTTGGGCATCCCGGCGCCGTCCGTGACGACGGCGTCGAAGTAGGTGATCTCGCCGAGGCAGTCACAGCCGAGTTCGAGGGAGTTGGCGAGCTTGCCGAGCTGGTACTCGCCGGTGTCGAAGTAGTTCTGCCAGAAGCGGATCGGGCTCGGGTCGCCGTACGGGACCACCATCTCGGCCACCGACGCCCGGTACACGATCGGCCTCGTCCTGCCGCCGTCCTCGAACCCGATCTGGTGCAGCGTCAGGCCCTCGCGCATGTCGTAGCCGAGGCGCAGGCTCCACTTCTCCCAGGTGATCAACGGGCCGTCGATCGTGAAGCTGGGGCCCTCGGGCTGGGTGATGTGGATGGGCTTCTGCGTGGTGCGGTGGGGGCCGTGGCCGTAGTCGCCGCTCTCCTGCGGGATCGGCTGGGGGCCGGTGTCCACGATCTCCAGGATCTCGCCCTTGACCAGGTCCACGTACGCGACCAGGCCGTCCACGGGGTGCGCCCACGGGAGGCTGTCGGGAGTGGGCATCACGTGCGCCAGCACCCTGGCCACCCGGCGGCCCTCCTCCTTCGGCAGATCGAAGTGGCCCGCGCTGAGCGCCGCCAGGTAGACGCCCGCGGGGTCCTCGATCCCGCGCCTGGCCAGGGCCTTCGCCCAGCCCGCGTCCTCCCGCAGCACGCGCCTGACCAGGGCGTGCTCCTCATCCAGCATCGGCACCTGGCCGTCGGTGACCGGGTCGATCGGGGTGCTCTTCTCCACCCGGCCGTCACTGATCGACACGATCACGTCCTGCGCGGCCTCGGTGGCCAGGTCCAGCAGGAAGGCGCGGGCGCGGCGGGCCGCCGGCGTCTTTGCCGTGTGTGCCAGCACCTCGCCCTTCGGCGGCTCCTCCAGGCCGAGGTAGGCCACCCGGACCGTCTCGGTCAGCAGCCCTTCCGCCATCAGGACCCGTCTGACCTCGTCGATCTCCTGCGCGGCGAGCGGGTCGAGTGGATGGGGAAGCATCCCGGTGGACAGGTGCAACGTTCCGCCCCTTTCTGATGCCGGAACGTTCCGGCAAGTTTCGCGATAACTTATTGCGCGTGGCCGTGAGGCACAAGACCTGAGGCCGAGGCGAAACACATCGTTTACGTCACCCGAGCGTGAAGGATCATGGAATTGGGCCGCTACCATCGGGGCGTGCGAGCAGACGAGCCGGTCACGATCCTCACCGTCGCCAGAGAGGCGGGGGTGTCCAAGACGACGGCCTCCGACGCGCTGCGCGGCTCCGGGCGGGTGTCCGAGCGCACGCGCGAGACGGTCGCGAAGGTGGCGGAGCGGCTCGGTTACGTGCCCAACGGCTCGGCCAGGCACCTGCGCAAGGCCAGCACCGGCACCATCGGGCTGCACGTGCCCGAGGTGCTGACCAGGTCCGCCTACTACATGTCGTTCGTGTTCGGCGTGGTCGAGCAGGCGGCGCGGCACGACTACGACGTCACGCTGATCACCTCGGGCCAGCGCCGCTCACGGCCGCCGCGCGTGGACGGGCTGGTGCTCGGCGACCCGCTCGGGGGCGACCCGGTGGTGGCGGGCCTGATGGCGACGGGCCTGCCGACGGTCTCGTGCGAGCGCTTCCCCGGGTCGCGGCAGGCCGACGGGGTGGTCTGGTCGGAGCACGCCCAGATGCTCGCCCGGCTCCTCGGCCACCTGCGCTCGGCCGGTTCCGCGCGTCCCGGGCTCATCGTGGCCGGCGACGAGAGCGACTGGGCCGGCAGCGTGCACCGGGGCTACCTCGACTGGTGCGCCGCGCAGGGGGTCGAGCCGCTGGTGCGGCGGGTGTCGTTCGACGCGACGGGCGACGAGATCCGCGCCGCCGCCCGTGCTCTGCTCAGCACCCCCATGGATGCGCTCGTGTGCGCGCCCGCAGGGGCGGCGACCGAGGTGGCGCCGCTGCTGCGGGAGTCGGGGGCGGGCGTGCTGCTCGCGTCGTGCGTCGACAGCGCCGCCACCCGCCTGGCCGACCCGCCGATCACCGCCATCGACCTGCGCCCGCGCGAGGCCGGGGCGAGCTGCGCCGAACTGCTCTTCGAGCTGCTCTCGGGGGCCGCGCCGGCGGGGACGGAGCGCGTACACCCGATCGAGCTGGAAGTACGCGCCTCCACGTCCTCCGTAGGGATCAGAAGGTGACGTCGCTGCAGAAGTAGTACGTCTGGTCCATGTGCGAGGCTTTCCAGATCGTGTAGATCACGTGACGGCCGGTGCGGGACCCCTTGCTCAGGCCGTTGATCATGTACGTGCCGGCCGGCGCGTACTTGGGCGTCTCCCTGATCAGCTCCAGGTGGTTCCATCCCAGGCGCGTGGTGGTGGCGTCGAAGCCCTGGCGGGTGATGTACACCCTGATGTAGTCGGCGCCGTGGTAGGCCTGGTCGGTCAGCCGGATGTTGAACGTGCTCGCCATGGCCGTCGTCTTCCAGGCGCCCGGCGTGTCCATGGAGCGGTAGCGGCCGTCCTGCGTCTGGCCGGCGCTGCACAGTTGCCCATTGGGGACGGCGGCCTGGTGGTTGCCGGCGACGTTGTCGCGGTAGAGCCCGTTCCAGTTCCACATGGCGTTGGTGTTGTCCGCCCACGCCTGCCAGCACATGGGGTCCTGCTGCTGCATCGTGGGGTTCTGGAAGTCGCTGCCCCAGCGCAGCCAGCAGCCGTAGTTGCGGGAAACCGGGTCGGTGGTCGAGCCGTGCGCCGAGGCGGTGCCGGTCAGCGGGACGACGAAGATCATCGCCAGGGAGATCATCAAGATCAGGGCACGTTTTGCTGCGTGGGGCATAGTGCGGTCTCCGTGTTCCGGTCGGGGTTCCGGGGGTGGGGAGCGCTCCCTGGTGGGGGACGGTATCTGACGGCGTTGACATGGCCAAGTGATGGGCTCTGGTCAACCGGTGCCCGAGGGGTCGGTGGAGGGGGTGAACAGCGGAAAGGGCTTTCCTGGCATGAGTCACAGAATTGAAACTTTCAACCCGCCCTTTTTCTCCTGTTCGATGGGTAATTGCTCGGAAACTTAAAGTGACAGAATTAGGGGAAGTAGCATGTGGGCAAGGGCGAGACTCCCGATACTGAGTGGGTGACCACATTGGCAGCGATCGAGCCGACCGAGCGTACGGTGCTTCCCGGTAAGCCGCCATACACGATCGACGATCTTCTCGAGTTCCCTGACGACGGGAACCGCTACGAGCTCTGCAACGGGAGCCTACTGGTGAGCTCTGCCCCTGCCATCCTCCACCAGGTAGCCATAACAAATGCTCTTGGCATCCTCCAGCGCGCGGCACCGCGCAATCTGCTGACCTTGACGTATGTCAACTTCCGCGTGTCGGACAAGGACTACTACATTCCCGACCTCGTCGTCGTGCCGAGAAGTGCGGCGTTGACCAGAGGGCTTATGTTCTCGCCTCGCGACATGCTGCTCGCCGGAGAGGTCGTCAGCCCGAGCACCCGTAAGCAAGACAAGGGTCTCAAGCCCTTGGCGTATGCGGAGGCAGGCGTTCCCATCTACTGGCGACTCGAACTCGACGAAGGGCCGACCCTCTACGTCTACGAACTCAACGGCGACAGCTACGACCCGCCGACCGCCTACAAGGCCGGGGCCGTCGCCGAGCTGACGAAGCCGTTCCCCCTGAGCTTCGATCCCGCCGACCTTCTGGATTGACCTGGACCCCGGCTCTGCCGGCCCCCTCCTGCCGGGAGTGCCGAGGTCCAGGAGCTTTCATCCCTTCTCGGGAGGGCTTTGGGCGGCCAGGGACGTGTAGACGGTCACCTCGTCGGGGCGTACCAGTCCGTCCTGGATGGCGCAGATGAGCAGTTTCTCTTTTGTGGGCGCGGGCCGTCCGGCCGCCGCATATTTGACCCGCGCCCGGTCGATGTACTGCCGCACCGTCCGCTCCTTGATCCCCATACGCGCCGCCACCGACGCCTTGGACATGGACTGGAACCAGTACAGCAGCGCCGCCCGCTCCTTGTCGGAGAGTTGCGGCCGGTGGGGGCCCTCGTCGGTCGCGATCGCCTGCGCCATGGGCGGCGTGACGCTCGGCCGGTCGGCGGCCACTTCCAGGATGGTCTCCAGGCAGGACTCCCTGGTCGCCCGGCCCTTGCCGATGAAGGCGGAGGCGCCCGCGTCCAGCACCGTGCGTACGGTCTCCGGCTCCTCGTGCTCCGAGAAGACGATCACCCGCTGACCATCGGCGCACAGCTCGGCGACCCGGTCGATGACCATGGTGCCGTTGAGGTTGAGGTCGAGCAGCAGCACGTCGGCGGCCGTGCCGCGGACGGACTCGATGGTGGGGCCCTGCGCGACGAGCGCGACGGGGCCCGGCGGGCCGAACCACGACCGTACGCCGTCCACCACCACCTGGTGATCCTCCACCAGGGCGACCGTCACGGGCCCTCCCAGATGCTGTTGACCCACACCTCACCTCCCTCCCGCTGGTAGTTGACGACGACCCCGCTGGCCTCGCGTACGGGGCTCGGGCTGATGGGCAGGTCCTCGTTGTCGGCCACGACGGCGACGCTGACCATCGTGGACATGGCGGACACGGTGACCCTGGCCCGCGACCTGGCCCCGTCCAGCGCCCTGACTGGGGCTCTGAGGAGGTCCTCGCGGACGCCCTTCGGCAGGGTGGGCAGGTGCTCGCCGAACGGCGGCGCCGTGACGAGGACCTGGCGCCGTTCGGCCGCGTCGATGCGTTCGCGCAGCACGGAGACCAGCTCGTCGGGCACGTCCTCGCGCTCGGTGATGAGCCGGCGCAGCCGCATGGCCCCGGCGGTGCAGTCCTCGCGCACGCGCGGGTCGCCGGGGTCGGCCCCGTCGGCGAGCTGCGTGAGCAGCGACTCGGCCACGTCGCGGATGGCCTCGTAGCGGCGCAGCCGGTCGACGTGGATGCGGTGGGCGGACTCGCTCCAGGCCTCGTCGGCGGCGAGCCTGCGGGCCAGTAGCACGGTCTCCTCCGCGCGGGAGCGCAGCAGGTGGCAGCCGGCCATGTACCCGAGTTGCATGGTGACGCCGCCGGCGATGACGACCAGGTATTTGGCGATGGAGATGCGGTCGAAGGATCCGGAGATCGCCATCGCCGCCAGCATGATCCCGGCGTTGGCGGTCAGGAAGGCCACGATCTCGGTCCGCCAGCGCGGGCGGTTCCAGGTCAGCATGACGCCGATCCACCCGATCGAGCCGAATCCCCAGTCGCTGATGCCGAGCAGTTCGCCGGGACGGGAGGCGACGATCACCGCGATGTCCACGGCCAGCGTGGCGAGGGCGAGCCACAGGATCCGGTCGGGCCCGCGGGAGGTGCGCGACAGTGTCAGGGCGCCGATCACGAAGATCGCGGAGTAGACGATCCAGGCGGTGAGCGCCACCAGCGGCCAGCGGAAGGAGCTCCAGCCGGTGAGGGTGACGGTGAGGTCGTAGCCGAGGTGCCAGACGCCGGCGATGACGACGGCGCCGAGCGCGGTGTAGCGGGCGTAGCGCAGCGCGATCTGCTCGATCTCTTCTGTCATGGCCGCCACCACAGGCTGATCCGCGTGCCGCGGTCGCCGGAGGAGATCTGGGCGCCGCCGTTCGGCAGGGAGCGCATCGTGTCGAGGATGGAGCCGCGGACGCCGAACCGGTCGGGCGGTAAGCGGTGCTGGTCGAAGCCCTGGCCCGCGTCGGCGATCTCGACCAGGATCTCCCCGTCGCGCCTGCCGGAGCTGAGCTCGGCCTCGTGGACGCCGGCGTGCAGCGCGATGTTCGCCAGGGCCTCGGTGACCGCGCGGGCGAAGCGCTCTGCGACGTCGCCCGGCACGGTCTCGGGGGTCAGGCGGCGGCGTACGTCCAGGCCGGTGGCCCGCTCCGCGACCTCGTCCAGCAGCGCGTCGAGGGCGATGGGGACGGAGGCGGTGTGGGGATGGTCGCGCAGTTTGTCCAGCGCGGACAGGTCGGTGGCCACCTGGGCGCGCAGGGTGCGCGACGGCTCGTCGTAGGTGCCGAACCCGACCATGGTCAGTGTGTGCAGGGAGGTCTCGTGGATGCTGCCGACCTGGCGCAGTTCGTCCTCGCGGCGCAGCCGTTCCACCATGAGTGAGATCTCGGCGCGCGCGCTCTCCCGCAGGAAGGTGTCGGCCGAGGCGGCCGAGCGGCGCAGCAGCGTCATGAGCAGCACGATCGCGAGGAGCTGGACGAGGTGGACGCCCAGAGTGCTGAGCACGCTCTGGGAGGGTGAGGCCAGGCCCACGCCCACCGCGAACGCCCCCGCGACGGCGAGCCCGACGGGCACCGCTGTTATCGGCCGCCAGGTGACCCCGGCCATGACGACGGTCATCGTGACGAGTCCCGCCACCCAGCTCGACCCCGTGACGAGCACCTCCGTGGCCACGAGGTTGACCTGGGCCAGGCATAAGGCGATCGTGATGGCCACATCACCGGCCACCAGCCAGTTCGCGAGCGGCTGCTTGCGTAAGAACACACGCACGAACAGCGCCGTCCACACCACGTGGACCAGCAGCATGGGCGCCAGCCATCGCATGGACACGGGCGCGACCGCGCCGAACAACGCCGCGACAACCGCCACAGAACCCACCGCGCTGCGCGCGCCGGCTCCAGTCCGCGCGACGGCCTGGTCCAACTGCCGAGTGGCGGAGTTGTACGTGGCCGGACCGAACCTCGTGGAGCCGGAGTGAACCATAAACCGTCCGCGGGCGATATGGACACAAGACCCGACTCACGATAACGCAGGGCACGGTAGTGAAGAAGCGTGGGAAATGGGTTTCTCCAGCGATTCTGGAAGTTCCGGTGGACGGCGTCATGGATCCCATGGCACTCCTCCCTCGGGACGGCTTCGTGACGGTGTGCACCGCCTCTCCGAACCCTGTCCTGCTCCTCCCCCTGTGGCATGACGGCTGATCGGCCGTCATACCGCTACGACGGCCGATCGGCCGTCAATCGCGTCTCTTGAGAAGGGCGTCTACTGGGACGCGATGTGCCGCGGGGATCGCGGTGGGAGGGGACTTCGATGACAGTGTTCGTGATCACGTTCCTGGTGGGCTGTCTGTCCGTGATGACGGTCCGGGGGCGGAAGGGGAACTGGCCGGCGGGGATGCCGGTGGCGCGGCCGCGGCTGGTGGCGGTGGGGGGCACGTACGAAGGGGCGCGGGGCAAGCCGTCCGACGCGTACGTCGTACAGGAGAGGATGATCGCGACAGCGCGCGGGGACGGCGCGGATCTGGCCCACACGGCCGCCGCGCTGGCGCTGGGCGCGGTCGTCGCGGAGCGGCCGCAACACGGGGGGACGCTGGAGGAGGATCTGGGCGAGTGCGCGCAGGCGGCGCATCGTGCGGTACGGGCGGCGGCCCTGCGCGATCCGGCCGCCCGCGAGCTGGCCAGCACCCTGGACCTGGTCGTCCTGGACCGGACCGAGATCCCGCGGCTGCGTTTCGCGCACGTGGGTGACGGGGCGATCTGGCACTGCCCGAAGGGCGAGGAGCCGCGGCTGCTCACCTCCGGCCCCGGCGCGGACGGGCTCGGGCGCTCGGGGGCGCTCGAACCGGAGGTCGGGGTCGTGGCGCTGCGGCCGGGGGACCGCGTGGCGATCGTCACCGAGGCGGCGGTCAGGGCGCTGGGGGCGGCGCGCATGAAGGAGCTGTTCGCGGGTGGGGCGTCGCCGGGGGCCTGCCTGGACCGGCTGTACGACGAGATGGCCGCCGTGGAGCCGAAGGACGACGCCACGGTGGTCATCGCCGAGTACGTCACCGCCTGATGCCAGGGGGGTCGATTCGCGCTGGATTGAGGGGGTTCGTGGGCGCGTAAAACGGTAAAGGCCGTCTCGTTCCAAAGCCGTTTAAGGTTCAAGTTGTGAATCAGTTCGGGGACAGGACGGCGGAGTGAACGCCACGACCGAGATCGAGCGCGCCGCGGCGGGTGACGCGCCGAAGCCGAGGAAACGACGCAGGCGCTGGCCGGCCTGGACGGTCGTGGCGCTGCTGGCCCTGTGGGCCGTCATCAGGATCGGCGGATGGGAGCAGGGCTCCTTCCCGACACAGCTCATGACCGTGACGCCGATCGGTGCGGGACTGGCGGCGCTGACCGCGCTCCTGTCGCTGCTGCGGCGCAACCGCTGGGCCGCGCCGGCCGCCGCGCTGGTGTGCGTGGCGATGGTCGCGGTCGTGGTGCCGCGCACGGTCGGGGCGGAGCAGCCCGCGGCCAAGGGCGCGCCGCTGCGGGTGCTGTCGATCAACCTGTTCGGCCAGGCGGACGCCAAGACCGTGGTCGACCTGGTGCGGAAGTACGACATTGAGGTGTTCAGCGCCCTGGAGCTGACCTACGACGAGGCCGCGCGGCTGGACGCGGCGGGGTTGACGCAGCTCCTGCCGCACCGGGTGTCGCAGGCCGAGGCCGACGTGCACGGGAGCGGCATCTACGCCAAGTATCCCGTGACGGAGCTGCCGGGCCTCTTCACGCCGCTCGGGCCCAACATGCCGGCCGCGACCTTCACCCTGCCCGGGGGCGGAAAGGTCGAGTACGTGGCGATACACCCCAATCCGCCGCTGGGGCGCATGGAGCAGGAGTGGAACACGAACCTGCGGAACCTCCCGTCACCGTCCCCGTCGGCGGTCAGGGTGCTGGCCGGCGACTTCAACGCCAGCCTCGACCACCGGTCCTTCCGCAACCTGCTGGACCGGGGCTACGTGGACGCGGCCGACCAGGTGGGCAAGGGCCTGATCCCGACCTGGCCGAACAACCGGTCCGTCATCCCGCCGATCATCTCCATCGATCACGTGGTGGCCGACCGGCGGGTGGCGGTGAACCGGGTGGAGATCCTGGACGTGCCCGGGACCGACCACCGCGGCGTCTTCGCCGAGCTGCGCCTCCCGTGAGGCTCAACCCTTCAGGAGCCGGGTCCGGGTGGTGAGCCGCCGCGCGGCGCCCAGCATGAGCGTGTCACCGGTGAGCCGGACGACCGCGCGCAGCGGCGACTCCTCCGCCGACGGTCCCGCGGCGAGCGTGATCGTGCCGGGCTCGACGATGCGCCGCAGCTCGACACCGGTGTAGGAGAACGCGTCCGCCGGCACGTCGAACACCACCACGCGCCTCTCCCCCGGCTCCAGCGCCACCCGCGCGAACCCGACGAGCTGAAGGACCGGCCTGGCGACCTGCGCGACCGGGTCGGAGGCGTAGAGCTGCACGACCTCCTCGGCCGGCCGGTCACCGGTGTTGCCCACCGTCACCCGGACCTCGATCGAGCCGTCCGTCGGGCAGTCGGCGCGGTCGGTGGTCATGGCGACGTACTCGACGGAGCTGTAGGACAACCCGTGCCCGAACGCGAACGCCGGCGTCGGGTCCAGCACCGTGATGCCCTCGGCCCTTCTGCCCAGCGGCGCCTGCAGGTAGGTGGAGGGGTTGATGGCGGGCGAGGCGGGGATCTGCACCGGCAGCCGCCCCGACGGGTTGACCCGGCCGCTCAGCACGCCGGCCAGCGCCGCGCCGCCCTCCACGCCGGGGAAGAACGCCTGGATCGCGGCGGCCACCCGCTCCTTGTACGCCCCCAGCGCGTACGGCCTGCCGGCCACCACCACGAGCACGACCGGCGTGCCGGTGGCCAGGACCGCCTCGACCAGGTCCGGCTGGAGGCCGGGCAGCCGCAGGTCCGCCGCGTCGCAGCCCTCGCCCGAGGTGCCGCCGCCGAACAGCCCCGCCCGGTCCCCGACGAACACCAGCGCCAGGTCCGACCCGGCGGCCAGCTCCGCCGCCCCGGCGATCCCCGACGCGTCCTGACCGGTCACGTCGGCCCCGAGCGCGTAGCGCAGCTCCGCCCCCGGGAACTCGGCCGCCAGCCGTTCCCTGACGGACGGGATCGGCAGGCCCATGCCGTGCTCGGGGTAGCGGTCGAGCACGTGGTTGGGGAAGGCGTAGCAGCCCAGCAGGGTACGGGGGTCGTCGGCGCACGGCCCGACGACCGCGATCCGGGAGGTGGTGGCGGGGCCGAGGGGCAGCAGGCCGCCTGAGTTGCTCAGGAGGACGATGGAACGCTCCGCGACGGTGGCGGCCAGAGCGCGGTTACGCGGGCTGTCCAGGTCCAGCTCATCGGCCCCTTCGGGGACGAGCGAGCGGGCCGTCCCCCGGGCGTCGCCGGGCGGGCCGCCCTGGTCGCCGTCCAGGAGCCCGAGCTCGATCTTCTGCCGCAACACCCGCCGCGCCGACTGCTCCACCAGCGCCTCGTCCACCCGCCCCGCGCGGACGTGCGCCACCAGGTGCTCGCCGTAGCCGACGGTCTCGGGCAGCTCCACGTCGATGCCCGCCCGCATCGCGACCGCCCCCGCCGCCGCGTCGTCCTCGGCCACCCCGTGCATCGAGGCCAGGAACGGGATCGCCCAGTAGTCGGCCACCACCGTCCCGTCGAACCCCCACTCCTCCCGCAACAACCGCCGCAGCAGATCGGAGCTCGCGGCGACGGGCACGCCGTCGAGGTCGGTGTAGGAGTTCATCACCGACCGGGCCCCGCCCTCGCGCAGCGCCGTCTCGAACGGCGGCAGGATCACATCGGCCAGCTCCCTCGGCCCGATGCTGACGGGCGCGTGGTTGCGGGCGGCGCGCGAGGCGGCGTACCCGGCGAAGTGCTTGAGGGTGGCGATGATCCCGGCGCCCTCCAGGCCGCGTACGTACGCCGCCCCGAGCTGCCCCACCAGGTACGGATCCTCGCCCAGGGTCTCCTCGACCCGCCCCCACCGGTAGTCCCGCACCACGTCGAGGACCGGCGACAACCCCTGGTGCACCCCGGCGGCCCGCAGGTCGGCGCCGATCGCCCCGGCCAGTCGCTCGATGAGCCCGGGGTCGAAGGTGGCGGCCCAGGCCAGCGGCGTCGGGTACGCGGTCGCCCCGTACGTGGCGAACCCGGTCAGGCACTCCTCGTGGGCGATGGCCGGGATCCCGAACCGATTGGCGGCCATCACCTGCTCCTGCAACGACCGCAGGCGGTCCGCCCCCTCGGCGGGGCTCACGGGGGCGGTGCCGTAGACGCGGGTGAGGTGCCCGATCCCGTGGCGCAGCCGCTCCTCCACCCCTGCGCCGTTCACGAAGAGGTCCTGCAGGGGCGCGGCGTTGCCGGGCTCGCCGGTCTGGATCCAGACCGAGCCGAGCTGCGCGACCTTCTCCTCCAGGGTCAGCTCGGCCAGCAGGCTCTCCACGCGCTCGCCGACCGTGCGGGCGGCGTCCCGCCAGAGCGCGAGGCCCGGTGCTTCGACAGATGTCATGGCTGCGACTTTCGAGAGAGATTCGTCCAAGCCGGGACTTTATGTGCCGTCCGCAAACTCGTCAAGAATATTTCGAAGTAATACCGAAATTTTCGGAAACGGTTTCTTGGCAGGGTAGGAAACAACCGCAAGTCCGTTCTCTGACCAGCGGAATTCCAGCGGCATCACCGATGAAACTTTCAAGAAACTTGTCTCCAACAGCAGAACGCCCGCTCCCGTGGTCGGGGAGCGGGCGCCGTTGTGCTGCGGAAGCTCAGGCCGCGCTCTCCTCGGCCTGCCGGTTGAGCGTGTCGAGGTCGAAAGCGCCCGACTTGACGGCCGCGGTGAACGCCTCCCAGTCACGGCGTGGAACTTCCAGCACCGCGTCCGGGTTGTCCGCGTGGATGACCTCCACGTGGTCGTTGATCCGCTTCGCCGCGACGCGGCTGGCGTCGTGTGACATCTGCAGCACTCCTCTCGGTGCATTCCCGACTCCGCCCCGGCCACCCGTTCGCAGGAGGACCGGGGCGGTTGCGGGCAGCCTTCCATCTCCGCGAGGGCGTCGGCCACCCGATCGGCGAGCCCGGCGGAGACAAAACCCAACTCCCGGGTGACGGTCTTTAGACCTCAGTGCAAGAAAACCGCCGCCGTCACTCCCTGGCCAGCACGGCGGCCAGCGGCAGGACCAGGCTGGATAGCGGGAGCGTCCGCCCCACAGAGGGCTCGTGAATCATCCGCTTAAGGGATGTTTCGAGCTTCGTTGAAGCATTCATCCGGGGATGTCTTCGCTGTCTACAGTCCTACCTGTGGGGGCCCAAGTAACAAGGACCAACGTGTGGAGCGAGCTGCGCGTGCGCTCCACACCACAGCTCTCCTTCTCGATCTCGCCCAATCTCACCGCTCTCGCCATGGTCATCGACGCCGTCGCCGGCCGTCACCGCGGGCTGCCCGAGCTCTGGCGGCGGGCGATCGGCTCACGGGTCGGCCCGCTCGGCCACGAGGCCGTGCGCCCGCTGGGCGCGCCCGGCGGCACGATCGCGCCGGACAGCCTCGTGCCCAACACGCCCATCAGCGGCGACGTCTCCGTTCAGGCCCAGGTCAACGCCCTGCACGACCTCTCGCCCGAGGAGCTGATCAAGGACCTGGAACGTACCTTCGGCCCCGGCACCCCGCCCCCGCAGTGGCGGGCGGCGGCCGAGCGGCCCACCCGCTGGCTGCGCGGCTACGCCGGCGCCCTGACCGAGGTCTGGAACACCATCGAACCCCTGTGGCTGCGGGCCCGCCCGCTGCTGGACAGGGAGGTCGAGCGGGTCGGCGTGACGAGCGTGCGCGGCGGACCCGAACTGCTGCTCGGCGCGCTCAGCGGCCGCATCGTGTACAACGAGCGCGGCCTGCTCATCCGCGACTCCGACGCCGGCACGCACGACCTGGGCGACAGGAAGATCGTCCTGGCTCCGATGCTGGCGGGCAGGGACGCGCTCATCCTCGGCCTGGACGATCCCGGCGCCGTGTGGATCGCCTATCCCGTGCCAGGGGCGGACTCCCTGTGGCGCAAGCCCATCGCCCCGGCGGTGGACCAGCTGTCGGCGCTGGTCGGGCCGGTCCGCGCGGACCTGCTCTGCGCGCTCGACCAGCCCATGACCATGTCCATGCTGGCGACGGACATGAAGATCGCGCCCAGCGGTCTCACCTACCACTGCGACCGGCTGCGCGCCGGCCGGCTGATCACGAGGGAGCGCCGGGGGCGCGAGGTGTGGATCGCCCGCACCCACCGGGCCGAGGAGTTGCTGGAGCTGTTCCGGCGCTGAGGAGGGGAAGCGGGGCGTGGTGCTCAAGTTCCACCGGGACGCGCTGGACGGGTGCGCCGCGGCGGCCAAGGCGGCCTCGGGCGCCTTCGCGGGGCTGGTCGGCCCGGCGCTGGAGGCGTCGGCGTTCGGGAACGTGCCGGGGTCGGCCGCCATGTCCGCGGCGGCGGGCAACCTGACGCGGGTCTCCGAGCAGGCCGGCAGGACGCTGGGCAGCCGTCTGGAGGCCGTGGACCGCACGCTGGACGCCGTCGAGCGCACGGTCGCCTCCGCCGACGAGAACGCGGTGCGCCGATGAGCGCGATCGACGAGGTCAGGGCCGCCCCCGGCGGCGGCGAGCTGGCGGACCTGGCCGCCAAGGTGATCGGCGACCCGGGCGCGATCAGTGCGGCGGCCCAGGCGTGGAGCACGGCGGCGGGCACCGGGCAGGAGCACACGGGCGCGCTCAGCGCCGCCTCGGCCGAGGTGGACGGCGCGTGGGAGGGCGACAGCGCCGACGCGTTCACCGCCTACATGGGCAAGGTGGTGAGCTGCGGCGACCGGCTGCGGCAGGCCCTTCAGGAGTGTGCGGGCCACCTCGACGCGGCCGCGCGGACACTGCGCGACGCCGAGGCGCAGGCGCTGGACATCTGCCACCAGTACGCCGCCGCCGCGCAGGAGCAGCGGCGGACCGCCCAGTCACAGGCGCAGGCCGTCCAGAACGCCGCGGCTGCCCCGCCGCCCATCGAGGACCAGGTCGCGCAGGCCATGCGGCCCATGCTGGAGCAGTCGCGCACGGCGCTGCAACGGCTGGTCACGGAGACCGGCTCCACTCTGTCCGACGTGGCCGGGAAGATCGACAGCGCGCTCGGCACGATCCCGGACGTCGCCTCGGAGCTGCCTGAGCCGGACGCGCAGCCGTTCACCCCCGCGCAGGGCAAGCCGATCGGCTGGAATCCGGCGCAGGTGGACGGCCAGCTGACCGCCCTGGCCGGCGGCGGCGGCTCCACGTCGGGCTCCGGCACCGTGGGCTTCGGCGGGTACGGCCCCAGCGGCCCCCCGCCCGCCGGCGGCGGGCCGGCCCCGCAGGGCCAGGTGGCCGACTGGATCAACCAGGCCATCACCATCCTCAAGGCGAACGGCGTCCCCGCGGACAAGATGAACCCGAACGACATCTGGATGATCATCAGGCACGAGTCGGGCGGAAATCCCAGCGCCATCAACAACTGGGACTCCAACGCGGCCAAGGGCACGCCGTCCAAGGGCCTGATGCAGACCATCGACCCCACGTTCAACAGCTACAAGCTGGCCGGGCACGGTGACATCTACAACCCGGTGGACAACATCATCGCGGGCGTCCGGTACTCCATCGCCCGCTACGGCTCGGTCTCGAACGTGCCCGGCGTGGTGGGCATGAAGACCGGCGGCGGCTACCGGGGTTACTGAGCGGATTCACCGAGCGCGGGCTTGGCGGCCCGCGCCGGGTCGAGCACCGGTCCCTCGGGGATGAGCTGGAGCACGTTCACGGGCACCGGGGTGGCCTGGGAGGCGTCGTAGCCGAGCTTGTTCAGCACGTCGGCGCCGGGCACGGCGTAGCGGCGGCCCTCCGGGGTGACCAGGTAGTACGACTGGACGACGTCGAGCTGACCGTCGCCGGGGAGCACGCCGGCCAGGACGGCGCGGCCGGGCGGGAGGCGTACGAGGTCGGTGGCGTCGCCGTGTGCGACGGGCAGCGTGGCGCCGGTGGTGAGGCGGACACGGGTGGAGCCGGTGCCCGTCTCCGCGTAGACGACGCAGAGCGGACTGGCCGGGTCGTAGGCGGTCATGCGGGGCATCACGGCGGGCAGGCCGTCGGCGGCGATGGCGGTGCGGGAGTGGGGGGCGGCGTTGGCGGTGGCGGCGTCGACGTGGATCTCCTTGACCGCGCCCCCGCCGTAGGCGGCCCTGCTGTCGGGGTCGCTCAGCAGGAGCGTGGCCTGGCCCTGGGTGACGGGGGCCAGGCCGTCGGACAGCAGCACGTACCAGCGGGGCTCGCCGCCGGCCACCGCGCCCGCCAGGAACACCTGGCCCACGGCGGCGGCCTTGCCGCCGGGACCGGTCACCGGGCGGCCGCGCCCGCCGATCGCGGGGGCGGCCAGGTCGGGGCCTTCCGGCAGCGCGTTCAGCCAGGCCACCGGCACGGCGGCGGGGCCGGCGGCGGTGAGCCCGCGCGCGATCCCCGCGGGCACGCGCATGCGGGTGCCGCGCCAGATCGCCCACGTCTGCCCGCCCACGTCCACCAGCAGCGCGTCCCCCTCGGCGACCGGCTTGCCGCCGATCTGACGGCCCGCGACCAGCATCACGTACGGCTTGCGCCCGGTCGGCTCGGCCCGCTCCCGCACGCACGCCGCCCACGGCCCCTTGGCCAGGTTGGCCGGGGCGGGCAACGAGTCGGGGGCGCCGGGGATGCCGATGGCCGCGCCCCGCTCGTAGGAGGTGAGCGCCTCCCGCGCGACGACCCGCTCCTTGACCTGACCCGAGTTCAGGACGAGACGGGCGGAGGCGTAGTTGGCGACGGGGATGAGCCGGCCGTCGTTGTAGACGAACCGCGCCCCGGTCTCGCGCTCGATGATCAGCGTGCCCGGGTCCTCCAGGGACTTCGTGCCGCTGGGGCGCAGCAGGCCGAAGACGGCGAAGCCGACGCAGAGCAGGACCGCGACCATGATCCCGGCCATGAACCCGATGTTCTGCCGGCGCAGCGGCCACTCCGGCTGGTTGGGCTGGGCGCGCAGCAGCGCCAGGCCGATGCGCTGGATGGTGAGGCGATAGGCCTGATAAAGGTCGCGCTGACTGTGCACTCCGCCCCTCACATCACACGAGTCCCTGCTTGCTCCAATTTATCGGGATAAAGACATGGAAGCGGCGCGGTATCCGACACAAGAACGGTTAATGATCAGTAAATGACGTTCGCACACCAAGGGCCCCGCGCGTTACAGGATGACATCCGTGGACACGCGCTACATCACCCCCGACGCGATCAGTGAGGTCCGCCGGGGCATCAGGGACGAGTTGCTGCCGATCTTCACCGAGGTGCGCCAGATCCTGGAGGAGAACAAGTCGATCGACTTCCCCGGCTGGGGGCCGATCGGCGAGTGGACCGTGGGCGCGCTCTACCGGTCGATGATCGACTCCTTCGTCGACGACGCCGAGGCCGCGCACGCCGTGCTGACGAAGTGGGAGAGCGAGGACCTGAGCTTCGCCGAGCGGAACTGGCGCACGGCCGAGGACCTGATCGTGCGGCGGGTCGGGCGGAAGCCGTGAGCCGGGTGCCCAGGGTGGCGGGCCGGGCCCGTGACGGGTCCCCGCTGCGCTCGAAGCAGAGCCCGCCCGATCCCGCCGAGGTGCAGAACGTGCTGCGCAAGGCGGCCAGGCTGGAGCCGTCGATCGCGCTCGGCCTGCTGGCCACGCTGCCGGCGGTGGCGAACGTCCCCGCGATCTGGACGACCGCCGCCAACCTCCAGGCGGGCGCGGGCGGCCGGCTCGACAAGGGCGGCAACAACGCGCTCACCGCCGTGATCAACGCCTCGGGGCAGAACTGGGTCGCCGAGGACCAGAAGGCGTTCGTGCGCGCGGCCAACGAGCTGCGGGGACAGCTCGACGCCTTCCGTACGAACGTGCAGTGGGTGGCCGGGCACGTGGACAACATCGGCGACGGGTTCGCCGTCTACTGGGTGGCGGCGGCCAAGATCGCGCAGAGCACGTACCTGCGGCTGCTGTCGTTGCAGGCGCTCGCCCTGGTCCCGCAGACCAGGCCGGCCGCGCGGGTCGCCATGCGGACGACGGCGGCCCAGGCGAACGCGTCCCTGGCCGCCGCGTCCGGGCAGTTGCAGCGCTTCCTGGGCTCGCTCGGGCTCAAGGACGTGCTGAGCGCGGTCGCGGCGGGGATCGGCGGAACGGCGGCCATGCAGCTCGCGTTCATGCGGCCGGACGGCGCCGCGAAGATCGACTTCGGCGAGGCGGCCGTCGACCGCTCGAAGGCGGCCACGTTCACCGATCCGGGGCAGGGGCAGCAGTTGCCGGCCGCGACGGGGTCGTTCGACTGGCAGGTCAGGACCTCGGACGGCGAGATGAGCCTGGAGGACGTGGTCAGGAACCGGAGTTAGCTGACCAGGCCGCGGATGGTCTCGTACAGGTCCATCACGGCCAGCGACAGCGGGACCAGGGCGATCATCAGCAGGATGTCGAAGATGTCGCCCGCGCGGCCCCAGAACGGGGACGGGCGCGCCGACGCGAGCCACAGCGCCGTCCCCGCCACGGCCAGGGCCAGCACCACCAGCCCCGGCACGACCAGGTAGAGCACCGTCCCGCCCGGCGCCGCCAGCGCGGTGGCCCCGGCCGGGAACGCGACTCCGAGCAGCGTCGTGGTCAGCAGCCAGGCGCGCTGGCCGCGGCCCTCGAAGACGCGGGCCCGCATGAGCAGCGACAACGACAGCGCGGCGCTCATCGCCAGCGCGGCCCAGGTGCCGTCCAGCACGAGCAGCACCTGCGCGCCGAGCACCACCAGCGCGACCGCGCCGAGCAGCCCGGCGCAGAAGCGGTCGGCGACCACGGTCTTGTCGATCACCAGCTCGCCGTCCAGGTCGCCGCTCTCCCGCCGCAGCTCCTCCGCCGTCGTCGGCAGCGCGGGCAGCGGCATCCCGGCCAGCCGGAACGACAACGAGGGGATGGCCGTGGTCAGCCCGACGGCGATCGCGGCCAGCACCGCCGCCACCCCCGCCGCGGGCAGGCCGAACGCCATGACCACGCCCGAGCCCAGCAGCCCGCAGAGCGCGGCGGCGGCCACGCCGAGGAAGGCGGGCAGCCCCTGCGCCACCGCGAACCCGGTCGCCGTGGCCAGCATCAGCACCACGCCGGAGGCCGACAGCAGGGTGTCGGGCTGGAGGACGGCCTGGCCGGAGGCAGGCCCGACCAGGCCCGCGACGAAGCCGTACGGGAGGGCCGCGTACCCGATCACGGCCCCGGAGCGGGCGTCGCCCAGGGCGCGTGACAGCGCGACGGCCACCACCAGCAGCACCAGCGCCACGGCACCCGCCACCAGGGCGGTCGGCGGCCAGGGCGGCCCGGTCCGCAGCAGCGCGACGGCGCCCAGGCCGAGCAGGGCGGCGGCGGCGCGCAGGCCGTAGGTCCTGGTGGTGGCCGGTAGCCAGCGCCCGGTGCGCTCCAGCACGCCGGTCGCCACCGCGTCGGCGACGTCGTCGAAGACGGCCTCGGGCAGCTCGTGGCCGCGCGGGCGCAGGTGCAGCAGTTCGCCGTCGTGCACGGCCAGGTCGGACAGGGTCACGTTCGGGTCGAAGGGCCGGCCGCCGAGCCGCTGGAGCACCCAGCCGCCGTGGGCCAGGCCCGCCTCGGCCAGCCCCTCGCCGGCGATGCGCAGCACGGTCGGCAGCAGGTTGCCCAGCGGGATGTCCGGCGGCAGGCCCAGGTCCAGGAATCCGCGCGGGGTCACGACGGTGACCCGGCACAGGTCGGTTCCGGTGGCGCTCAC
This sequence comes from Nonomuraea insulae, assembly GCF_042656245.1. Classification (NCBI taxonomy): domain Bacteria; kingdom Bacillati; phylum Actinomycetota; class Actinomycetes; order Streptosporangiales; family Streptosporangiaceae; genus Nonomuraea; species Nonomuraea insulae. The sequence continues at coordinate 312,388 of NZ_JBHSPA010000011.1, read as the reverse complement.
TCGGACGAGTTTATGGATAGGACATCGGGCGCGAAGGCCGAAAAACATTCAGGAATTTTGAAATATCGCTTATATCCCTACGTCAGGGACTTTTATTGGGCTGGTGAGCGGCAGCCAGATCGTGGTTCGCAGGCCGGAACGGCGCCGGCCGCCGGAGCCCCCGGGGGGCGAGGTGCTCCTCGAATCCCCGCCCGAGATTCCCGAGACCGTATCGGGCGGCGGGCTGTCGCAGGTTCTGACGTACCTGCCGATGATCGCGGGGGCGGGCGCGATGGCGCTCATGTTCACCGGCGGCTCCGCGAGCAACCCGATCATGCTGGTCTCCAGCGGCCTGTTCGCGGTCTCGATGCTCGGCATGAGCGTGGGCCAGATCATGCGCAACGCCGGCGAGCGCAAGAACCAGCTCAACGGCCAGCGCCGCGACTACTACCGCTATCTGGAGCAGGTCAGGAAGCGGGTCCGCACGGCCGCCGCCCAGCAGCACCGCTCCATGACCTGGAACCACCCCGACCCTGTCGCCCTCTGGTCGCTGGTGATGACCACCCGGCTGTGGGAGCGGCGGCCCCGCGACGACGACTTCGTCCAGATCAGGATCGCCACCTCGGCGCAGCGGCTGGCGCTGCCGATGATCCCGCCGGAGACCAGGCCGATCGAGGACCTCGACCCGATGACGGCGGGCGCGCTGCGCCGGTTCGTCCGCACGCACGCCACCGTCCCCGGGTTGCCGGTGGCGCTGGCGCTGCACTCGTTCGCGCGGATCGTGCTCACCGGGGACCCGGTGGTGGCCCGCGACCTCGTACGGGCGACGCTGGCCCAGGCGGCGGCGCTGCACTCGCCGGACGACCTGCGGATCTCGGTGTGCGTCTCGGGCGAGCGGGCCGGGGAGTGGGAGCCGGTGAAGTGGCTGCCGCACGCCCTGCACCCCACGGAGGAGGACGGGGCCGGACCGGTGCGGCTGGTCGCGGGCGACCTGGGCGAGCTGGACGACCTGCTGGGGTTCGAGCTGAAGGACCGGCCCCGGTTCAGCAAGGGGGTGTCGGCCGAGGCGGTGCCGTACCACGTGGTGGTCGTGGACGGCGGCACGGTTCCGGCGGGGAGCCAGCTCGGGCTCGACGTGATCGAGGGCGTGACCGTGATCGACCTCGGCGGGGCGATCCCGCCGGCGCCCTCGCAGCTCACCCTGCGCCTGGATGCCGGGCCCGATGAGCTGGCCAGGGTCGTCGAGGACGAGCTGGGCAAGGAGGTCAGGTCGGGGCTGGGGCGGCCCGACCGGATGGCGCTGCCCGCGTTCGCCGCGCTGGCCAGGCAGCTCGCGCCGATGCGGACCGGCACGGCGGGCCAGGAGGAGGAGCGGGACGTCTTCTCCACGAACACCACGCTCACCGACCTGCTCAGGCTCGGCGACGCGCGCCGCCTGTCCACGCGGGTCACCTGGCAGCCCCGCCCGGTCAGGAACCGGCTGCGGGTGCCGATCGGCCTGGGCGCCGACGGGCGTCCCGTCGAGCTGGACATCAAGGAGGCGGCCCAGGGCGGCATGGGGCCGCACGGGCTGGTGGTGGGCGCGACCGGCTCCGGCAAGTCCGAGCTGCTGCGCACGCTCGTGCTGGCGCTGGCGATCACGCACTCCTCCGAGACGCTGAACTTCGTGCTGGTCGACTTCAAGGGCGGCGCGACGTTCCTCGGCCTGGACACGCTGCCGCACGTCTCCGCGGTGATCACCAACCTGGAGGACGAGCTGCCGCTGGTCGACCGCATGCACGACGCGCTGCACGGCGAGATGGTACGGCGGCAGGAGCTGTTGCGCTCGGCCGGGAACTACGCCTCGGTGCGCGACTACGAGCAGGCCCGCGAGCAGGGGACCGACCTGCGGCCATTGCCGACGTTGTTCATCGTGCTCGACGAGTTCAGCGAGTTGTTGTCGGCCAAGCCCGAGTTCATCGAGCTGTTCGTGATGATCGGGCGGCTGGGGCGTTCGCTCGGGGTGCACCTGCTGCTGGCCTCGCAGCGGCTGGAGGCGGGGCGGCTGCGCGGGCTGGACACGCACCTGTCCTACCGGATCGGGCTGCGCACGTTCTCGGCGGCGGAGAGCCGGGCGGTGCTGGGGGTGGCGGACGCGTACTCGTTGCCGCCCGAGCCGGGCAACGCGTACCTGATGTTCGAGACCACCGGGATGACGCGGTTCAAGGCCGCGTACGTGTCGGGGCCGTACCGGGCGGCGCAGGGCCCGGCCCCGGCGGCACGCTCCGGCCATCGCGGGAAGATCGTCTGGTACGGCCCTGAACGTGTTCCGATGCCGCCCGCGGTCGAGGCGCCGCCGGTCGTGGAGGACAAGGGCAGGCAGGACAGCCTGCTGGACATCGTGGTGGAGCGGCTGGCCGAGGGGGGAACCGCGGCGCACCGGATCTGGTTGCCGCCACTCAAGGAGCCCGCCCCGCTCGACCAGCTCCTGCCCCGCCTCGAAGCCACGCCCCGGCACGGGCTCACCGCGGCGGGCAGCTCCCAGGATCGGCCCGGACGGCTGCACGCCGTGGCGGGGATCGTGGACAGCCCGTTCGACCAGCGGCGGGATCCGTACTGGCTGGATCTGTCCGGCGCGGCGGGCAACGTCGCGATCGTGGGCGCGCCGCAGACCGGCAAGAGCACGCTGCTGCGCACGCTGATCGCCTCGCTCACGCTCACGCACACGCCGAAGGAGGTGCAGTTCTACTGCCTCGACTTCGGCGGCGGCACACTGTCGGCGCTGTCCGGGCTGCCGCACGTCGGCGGCGTGGCCGTGCGGCTGGACGCCGACGCGGTACGCAGGACCGTCGCCGAGGTCAAGGCTCTGCTGGACCGGCGCGAGCGGCTGTTCGTCGAGCGCGGGATCGACTCCATGGCCACCTACCGGCGGATGGTCGCCTCGGGCGCCTACGAGGGCGACGGCTGGGGCGATGTGTTCCTGGTGGTGGACGGGTGGTCGATCCTGCGCCAGGAGTACGAGCTGCTGGAGCCCGACATCGGGGACCTGGTCACGCGCGGGCTCGGCTTCGGCATCCACGTCGTCGGCACCGCCAACCGGTGGCTGGAGTTCCGCGCCGGGGTGCGCGACCTGCTCGGCACCCGGCTGGAGCTGCGGCTCGGCGACACCTTCGACTCCGAGATCGACCGCAAGGCCGCCGCGAACGTGCCCGAGCGGGCGCCGGGACGCGGGCTCACCCGCGAGTCGCTGCACTTCCTGGCCGCCCTGCCGCGCATCGACGGGCGCTCCACGGCGGACGACCTGACCGATGGCGTCTCGGCGCTGGTCGAGGCCGTGGCGGCGGCCTGGCACGAACATCCGGCGCCGCCCGTACGGCTGCTGCCCGCCCTGCTGCCCGCGCACACGCTGCCGCCGGGGGACGGCGGGCGGATCCCGATCGGCATCGACGAGGCCGCGCTCGCGCCCGTGCTGGTGGACTTCGGCGCCGACCCGCACTTCGTGGTGTTCGGCGACACCGAGAGCGGCAAGAGCAACCTGCTGAAGCTCCTCACGCGGGGCATCGCCGCCGGTCCCCAGCAGGCCAGGTTCGTGGTCATCGACTACCGCCGCTCGTTGCTGGACGCCACCGACACCGAACAGCGCGTCGGGTACGCCGCGTCGAGCACCGCCGCCATGACCCTGCTCAAGGGGGTGCACGAGGTGATGCAGGACCGTCTGCCGCCGCCCGACCTCACCTCGGAGCAACTGCGCACGCGGAGCTGGTGGAACGGGCACGACCTGTACGTGATCGTGGACGACTACGACCTGGTGGCGACCTCGGCCAATCCGCTGACCGTGCTCGGCGAGCTGCTGCCGCAGGCCAGGGACATCGGGCTGCACCTGGTGCTGGCGCGGGCCATGGGCGGGGCGGGGCGCAGCATGCTGGATCCGGTGGTGCGGCGGCTGAAGGAGATGAACTCTCCCGCCGTCATGTTGTCGGGGCCCAGGGACGAGGGGCAGCTCTTCGGCAACGTACGGCCCAGGCAGCTTCCCGCCGGGCGCGGGCTTTATGTGGATCGGCGGTCTGGCGAGAAGCTCATCCAGACCGCCTACCTGGGCTCCTAGAGGCCGCGTTCGATCCTGGCCAGCTCGGCGACGGCCTGGTCCATGGCCCCCTCGTACGCCTCCCTGGCCGTCCGCATGCGCAGGTCGGCCGGGTTGTCCTCGGCGGACAGGTCGAGCGGGCCGTCCCCCAGGACGTCGCGCATCAGCTCGACCGACTGGGCCTGCAGGTCGGCCAGGGACTCGGCGATCAGCCGCAGGATCGTCTCCGACAGGCGCTGCGAGCCCCAGCGCATGGCCCTGGGGTCGATCTCCAGGCCGGTGACGCCCTGCGCCGAGCACTCGACCCGGACCAGCTTGTCCGCGTCCTCGGCCTGCCCTTTGACGGTGAGGACCTGCTGATGGAGCTCGTCGAGGCCCTCCACCGGTCGCTGGGCCTCGGCGATCAGCCGGTCCATGGCACCCTCGTCGAACATCACGCCTCCGTTTCGATCCGCGGCAGCTGGGCGGATGCCTTCAACTGGGTGCTGTCCAGGCTCGTGCCGGTGAGGTTGGAGGCCACCGCCTGCTGACCCATCACCTCGGCGCCCACCACCGCCGCGCCACCCATGACCTTCTTGCCCGTCGACACCGTCGCGAGCCGCTCTCCCACCCTGGCCAGCACGCTCTGGCCGCTCGACAGGAACCCCTTCGCCTCGGCCGCCATCGCGCCGGCCTGCTGGTCCGCCCGGCGGCCGAACACGGTGGCGGCCACCTCGCCCACAGCTCTGGTGAACGGGTTCACCTGGGAGATCGTACGCAGCACGCCGGCCGTGAGGATGCCCGCGCCAATGCCGAAGACGGCCTTGCCCAGGACGTCGTACACGTCGGCGGTGACGTTCAGGGTGTCGGCCGTCCCCTGCGGAGAGGCGGCCTTGTCGGCGGTGTCGTCGGCGTAGGCCGTCACCTCGTTCTTCGCGAGTGTCGCGCTGCCGGCGCTCCATTTGACGTTCCTGGCCGCCTCGTGGACGAGGTCGGGGTGCGCGCGCATCGAGGTGGCCAGCGACTCGTACGCCTCGGCGGCCGCCCGCTGCTGGGCGGAGTCGCCGTACATGAGGGGCAGGATCAGCAGTGCGTAGCGGGCGCGGCCCCAGCCCAGGAGCTGCGCGCCGGTCACGGCCATCGCCGTGCCCTCGATGACCGACCAGGGCTGCTCGATCATGTGCGGGCCCGCATATCAGCGGCGACGGTGGTCGCGCTGTTCTCGCCGTCCACGTAGGTGTTGGCCGTGTCCATCGCCTTCTCGTGGAGATCGGCCAGTTGACCGCGCTTTTCCTGCAGGTAGCGCTGCGCGTTCTCCTTGACCTCGTCGCACGCGCTCCCGAGCGCCGCGCCCAGCACGCCGAACGCCCCGTGCGCACCGGAGGAGAGCCGCACCTGCGCGATCGTCTCGTTCATCGACTCCAGGTCCCGCATGGGGGTCTCGGCCAGGAGACGGCCCATCTCGCGGACGGAGTCGATCTGCACCCGGACACTGTCGGAGGTCATGCGCTCACCCCACCACCGGCGGGCCGCAGTCGACCTCCGGCCGGAAGAAGTCGTCGTCGCTCTTCGACGTCATCGGACGGCTGCTGGAGCGGTTGTCCGGTGCCGCGGCGCCGGACATGGGCATGAACGGCATGCCGCTCGTGCCGGTCCCGCCTGCCCCGCCGCCGCTCGCCGGCGGCTTGCTCCCGTTCCATGAGCCGTCCACGACCGGGACGCTGCCCGCCCGCACGGACGGACCGCCGCTCTCCTGGGCCGTCCTGGTGTACGGGTCGGCCGCGCGGCCGGTGTTCTGGTTGCCGGTCGAGCTGGGGGCCGGCGTGGTGGGACGTGCGGATGGGGTGACAGGCGTGCTCGCCGCGGGCACTTGCCCGTTGGCGTTGGGCTGTCCGGCGCCGCTCGTGGAGGGCTGCGTGGAGGTGCCGGTCGTGGGGGTCTGCCCGTTGCTCGAAGTCGCGCCGCTGAGCTGACCGGTTCCCGCCGGGACGGTGAGTGCCGGAGTGCCGGGTGCCAGGGTGCCGCCGGTCACTGGAGCGGTGGACACCGGCGGCTGGGCCGGGGACGCGCCGGGCGGCGAACCCGGCGAGGTCTGCTGGTGGCCGGCTGCCTGGGCCAGCTCCGACGACCGTGCCGGAACCGTGTCCTCGTACCGCAGGTCGCCGCCCTGCGTCGGTGTCGGTCCAGGTGCGACGGCCGGCAGGTACGGCGCCGGCGAGGCCAGCGCGGCGTCCCACGGAAGCCGGTCGGGCAGAGCCGTGTGGGCGTTGCGGTAGGCGCCGTTGAGCTGCGTCATGACCGCCCTGGCCGCCCCGTCCGGGTCGTTGACGGGCTCGTCGGGATCGGTCGACCCCGCCCCCATCGCGTAGGCGTGCACGGGCTTGGTGGTCTGGTCGAACGTCTTCTTCGCCTCGGCCAGCGCCGCGCTCGCGTCGACCAGCGCGGGCGGGACGCCGTTCACCCCGTCCCGCAACGACCGCAAGTACGCCTGCAGCCGGTTCATGCGGGTCAGCATGGCCCTGGCGGACTCGCCGCCCCAGTTCCCGTCCGCGACCAGGCGGGCGGCGCTGTCTCCGAGCGTGGTGATCGTGGTGGTGAGCAGATCGGCCGTCTTCCGGTACGAGTCCGCCACCGGCCCGAACTCCTCCGGCCTGGTCCCCATGATCAACACCCGGATCGCGTCACGGTTGCCGTACAGGTTGGTGTTCCCGCCCTGCAGGCAGCCGTTCTTGATCGGTATTGGTTCCGGCACGCGTCCCCTCTATCCCGTGCTGTTCGTCCGGGGCACCACGCCGGCGGCCCGCTGGTCGGCGTCCCGCACGGTGTTCGCGGTGGCCGCCAGGTCGTCGATGACCCGCTGGATCTGCTCCACCACGAACTGCACCGAATCCCCGGTGGCCTGCCGGGCCCGGCCCACGGTCTCGGCGTATCCCTGGGCGATGTCCCACGTGCCCGCCGCGCCCGGCGGCAGGTCGAGCAAGTGGAAGCGCAGCGCCTCCAGTTGCGGCAGCAGGTCCGTGGTCAGCCGGCCGGCCGCGTCGAGCAGCGCCTCCGGCTTGCACATCGCCTGGTCCCCGGCGGTCGCCGGGTCGATGAGCGGCTCGTTCACGCTGCTCAGGTGCCCCAGCGGCGGACGTTGGCGTTCTCCGCCTCCTTCATGATCTCGGTCGCGTCGGTGAGCGAAGGCGCGAAGCGCTGCATGGTGTCGCCCATGGAGACCACGGCCTCGTTCCACTGGCGCTTGGCGTCGAGGTAGACGCCCTTGGCCGAGCCTTCCCAGGTCTCCAGGACCTTGAGGTCGGCCTCCAGGTCCGTCAGTTCGCCGACGAGATTGGCGTAAGCCCGGCCGAGCTCGGCCGAGATCTCCTCCATCTGGTCGAAATTAGCGAGAATGATTCTCGAGTCACCGGTCACGGTCATCTCCCCTTGGCTGAATCGTGGGATTGCTCATCAGGCCGACGCGTCGAGCGACTGCCGGAGTCTCGCGGCGACGTCGTTCGCCTGGGTGCTCGCCTCGTTGTACTGGACGTCGGTGGCCTTCAGGTTCTCCCCGATGACGCCGAGCGCGTTGATGACCTTCTGGAACTGCGGGGTCCATTCGTTGAGCACCTGCACATAGGTGCTCGCCGCCTCGCCCTGCCAAGCGCCGCCGAGCGTTTCCGGGATCTGCTGGAGCCGGTTGCGGATCTGCTCGATGTTGGCGACGGCGGCCTGTGCGCGTTCCGCCGCACTGTGTTGGCTGCCCTCTTCAAATGTCGTCGGCTGATATGCCACGGTTCTCCTCCCGGATCTGGTGAACCCGAATTCGGCCGGGTTGCTTATTGCTGGATCAACGTAAACGGCCTTTGTCAGCCGGAGCTACGATTTCAACTTTCCTGTAAACGTCGCGCCGCCCCCGGCCCGCCACCCCCGCCGGCGGGCTCTGGGCAGCATCAACGCCAGGAACACGACCAACGCCGTGACCACGGCCGCGCCCGCGGCGATGCCGATCGCGAGGTTCCGGGTGCGCGCGTCCGGGACCGGTGCTCTGGCCAGGACGACGGGCGGCGCGGCGGCCTCGCTCTCCTCGGCGGCCGGCAGCACCGAGGTGACCGCCTGCAGCGGGTTGACGAGCCCCGCCCCGGTTCCCGTCGCGCCGCCGCCCTCGGCCGTCTGCTCCAGCCGGCGCTTGACCTGCCAGTGGTCGAGGTCCGGGTGCCTGGCCCTGATCAGGGCGGCGACGCCCGACACGAAGGGGGCGGCGAAGCTCGTCCCGTCCAGCCCCGTACGGTAGCCGCCGCCCGTCCACGAACTCGTCACTCCCGCGCCCGGAGCGGTTACCGAGATACGGGTGGCGGTGTTGGAGAACTCCGACTTCGTGCCGTCCGGCGAGGCGGAGCCGACCGCGACCACGCCGGGGTACTCGGCCGGGTACGCGGGCGTGACCGCCCCGTCGTCCTGCTTGACGTTGCCCGCAGCCGCCACGATGACCGCGTCCTTGCTCTGCGCGTACGTCACCGCCGTCTTCAACTCGGGCGCGTCGTGGGCCTGCACGGACACGTTGATCACCTCCGCGCCCAGATCCGCGGCCCGCCTGATGCCCTCGGCCAGCCGCGACACGTCCCCCTGCTGCCCCTCGGTCTGCTTGATCGACAGGATCGCGGCGGCCGGCGCGACGCCCATCACGGGCACGCCGCGCGAGGTGAGGTCGCGTCCGGCGATGATCCCGGCCACCGCCGTGCCGTGGCCGACGCAGTCGCGCGGGTCCGTGTTCGTGAGGTCCACCTGGCGGGTGACGACGCCGGCGAGCTGGGGGTGTGCGGCGTCCACGCCGCTGTCCACGACGGCGACCGTCACCCCTTCGCCCTTGGTCAGCCGCCACACCTGCTGGAACCTCAGCCGCTCCTGCGGCCACGGCGTGCCGGTGACCTCCGCGACGCCCGGCTCAGGGTCGCAGGTGACCGTACGCGTCGGGGTCGGGGTGGGGATGAGGGCGAGCACCAGGCCGAGGGCGGCGCCGTACCAGGGAAGAGGCACGGTACCGGAGTCTGCCGATATTTCGGATTCGTCGTGGCTCTCTTAGAAATATCTTGAAATGAAGCTTCGCGAGGCGGCGGACCAGGTAGGCAGGTGCCTGGCATGTCCATCGTTGTGGGCGCGGAGAGTGAGCATGACAGTACCTGTGGAAGAGGGCGGCGACGCGCGCGGCATTCCCAGGCCGGGCGTCGGCGAATCGGTGCTCGCGCGGCCGAAGATAATCGTCGGCAACGAGGACGGCATCTCCTCCCAAGAGGAGTTCGACTACACCCAGGACACCGTTGAGGAAGCCTACGCCGACCACATCCACAACAAACGCAATGGCGGCTATCCCCCCGAGCCTCCGGCCGCGCCGACGCAGGCGCAACTGGACGAGCAACTCGCCGGCAATCGCGTGGACCCGGGCACGGCGAAGAAGGACCTGTTCATCAAGATCGGCGAGTATGAGGACGCCGCGGGCAATGCCCTCCCGTCCTCCCCGGTGGAGCGCCTCCGCCAGGAGCTCAAGCTCCTGCGGGGCGAGGTCGGCGGGCCGGGCCTTTCAGAACGACTCACGCTCGACGAGCTGTCCGAAACCGACCTCGGCCGGTGGACGGCCGCCAAGGACCTGAAGGCCACCACGGACACGGCGCAGAGCACGCTGGGTCAGGCCATCACGCGCATCTACACGATGTACGAGGCCGTGGTGCAGGCGCTCGACGAAACCGTGCAGACCGCGAAGAACGCCGACCAGAGCATCGCGAGCGGCATGAAGAAGAAGTGACGGGGACCGCATGACCGACTACTGGCAAAGGGACCTCAAAAGCTCTAAAGCGCCGCAGATCAACGGCACGGCGGTGCTGGGCGGGGACGCGGACAGCAGCGACGACATCTCCGACCTCATCCAGAGCACCAGTCCCGACAAGATCGTCGAGGCCGGGAAAAAGTGCAACGAGATCGCTGAGATGTGCTCCAACTCGGTGGAGGTGCTGCACCGCGAGTCCGGCCGCCTCGCCGAGACGCTGGGCGGCGAGACCCTGCAGAAGGTCTTCGAGAAGGTGGGGGAACTCCAGCGGGACCTCACCCGCCTCGGCTTCGCCGCCAAGTCCGTGGGTCAGCCCCTCGTCTGGTACGGGCAGGAGGTCCTGCCCTGGTTCCAGAACAACGTGCCCAGGACGGGCGAACTGGGGTTCGTGACCGACCTGGACGACTGGGTCGGCGACGACATCGGGCACACGGGCACGAACGCCCACGCCATGGCGCGGCATCATCTCCAGCAGCTCAACCGGTTCATCGTGGAGGTGTACCAATCCATCAGCCCCAAGATGGAGCAGCGCACCACGGCGCCGCAGACGGGGATGACGGACTCGCCGCTCGGGCCGCAGTTCAGCATGCCCAGCATGCCCACCGGCTCGCCGTACACGGGCTCTCCCCTGACCTCGCCGTACGACACGCCCGACTTCGGCGACGGCCCCTCACTCACCGACCCGTCCCTCCAGGACCCTTCGCTCACGGACCCTTCCCAGAAGGACCCGACCCAGCAGGACCCGTCACTTCAGGATCCCTCGCTTCAGGATCCCGCCCAGCAGGACCCCTCGCTCCAGAACCCGTCCCTTCAGGACCAGACCGCCCCTGACCTGCAGAATCCCTCCCTCGACACGCCGAAAACCCCCGACCTTTCGCAGACGCCGTCCACGACCGATCTGTCGAGCGTGCCCCAGCCCACTGTGCCGTCGAGCGTCCCGAACACGACCACGAATCTCCCCCACAGCAGTGGCCCCGGCGTTACCTCAGGGACCACCGCGGCCACGCAGCTCGGCGGGCCGACGAACCCGCTGGCCGGCGGCAAGGCCGGGACGAGCGGCATGCCGATGGGTATGATGCCGCCGATGGGCGGTCAGGGCGCCGGGCAGGATCGCGAGCGGGAGCGGACCAGGATGGCGCTGGTGGAGGACGAGGCGTTCGAGAGCGATGACATGGGCGGCCCGTCCGTGATCGCATGACGGTGATCGCCGAACGGGTCCGCGGCTACCAACTGGTTGAGCGGGCCGGTCAGGACGGCCCCTGGACCGTGCACCTGGCGCGTTCCGCAGGCGAGGGCACGGAGGTGCTGGTCAAGACGCTCGCCTGCCATCGGGTGGACAAGCGGGCGCTGAAGCGCATCGTCCGCGGTTTCGGCTTCCCCGAGGAACTGGCGGCACACGAGAGTGTGATCCCGGTGCTGGAGGTGGGGGCGACCGGGGACGGGCGGCCGTACCTGGTGACGCCGCCGCACGACGGGCTCACGCTCGCCGAACGGCCGGGGCGGAGCCTGCCGATGCCGCTGGAGCAGGCGACCGGCCTGCTCAGGGCGGTCGCGCGCGCGGTCGCGGCCACGCACGCGGCGGGCGGGGCGCACGGGCGCGTCAAGCCCGAGAACGTGGTCATGACCGGGGGCGGGGTGGTGCTCACGGGATACGCCATGTCGGCGCTGATGTCCATCGTCGAACTGCCGGACGGGACGCTGCCCTCGGTGCACGCCTCGCCGGAGGAGCTCGAAGGGCATCCGCCGGTGCCTGCCTCGGATGTGTACGCGCTGGCGTCCATGGCGTACGAGTTGCTGGCGGGGCGGCCCGCGTTCGCCCTGGACGGGCCGGGGAGCACGGCACGTTTCGTGCTCGGCGTCCTCACGGAGGCCCCTCCCCCGCTGCCCGCCACGGTCCCGGCCGACCTGGCCGCGATCCTGACCAAGTCCATGTCCAAGGACCCGGGGGCCCGCCCGAGCGCCGACGACCTCGCCGCAGCCGCCTCATCATCGCGCCCGCGCGCCTCCGTCCATCCCCTCTCTCCCGCCGAAGCCGGCCAACCCTCCGCGCCCCTTCTCCCGCTGGGCGAGGCAAGCCACCCCTCCACGCCCCGCTTCCCACCCACCGAAGCAAGCCATCCCTCGACCGCCCGCCTGCCCACCGCGAATGCAGGCCGGCCGCTCGCGGCACGCCTGTCCGCCGATCTTGGGCAACCCCTCACCGCGAGGCCGCCGATGGTGGAGGGCCAGGCGAGTCATGAGCAGTCGGGTCCCCGGGAGCTGGTGTGGACGGTGGATCCGGACCGCTCTCAGGTCAGCCCCCCGGCCGGGCCGCAGCCGTTCCTGCCGCCCGCCCCCGAGGCTGCCCCGGCATCCCCGTCGCCCGCGCGGCCGGGCGGGCGGAGCAGCAAGGTGCCGCTGTTCGTGGCGGGGGCGTCGGCGCTGGCGGTGCTGGTGGGCGTGGGCAGCGTGGCCCTGGCGATGAGCGCCAGAACCACGGCCGACGGACAACCGGCCGCCGCCACCGGCACCTCCGACGACACCTCCGGCACCCACTCCGACGGCACCTCCGGCACCCAGTCCGACGGCGGCACCACGCAAGGCACCGATCCGACGCAAAATACCGGCACGACCGCACCCGACGGCTCGGCGACCGACGCACCCTCACAGGCCGACCAGCAGCCGTCGAAACTCCCGACCGCATCGGACGAGTCGCGGCAACCGGACGCGGCCACCGACCCACCGGCCCGCCAGACCGCCAACCCCGCCACGGTCGCCGCGTACCGCCCCAAAAGCCTCAAGCTGGTCTCCGACAACGGCACCACGGTCACGCTGTCCTGGAAGGCCGAACGCAAGAACGGCTACCCGATGATCATCCAGCAGGCCCCCGGCGACCGCCTGATGTCGGCGACGAGCGGCGGCAACACCTACACCGTCGGCGGTCTGGACGCGACGATCGGCTACTGCTTCAAGGTCGGCAGCGTGGTAACCCTGGGCCAGCCGTCCTCCGTGGCCTGGTCATCCACCCTGTGCATCCGGGGCGCCGCCGAAGCGAGCCCGCAGGACGACGAGGTCCAGCCCCCGATCGTCCTCCCTCTCGCCACTCCCTCCTGAGAGGGCGTTACGCGAGTTGATGTCCGCTTCGTCGCTTGCGCTGGATAGTGCAACGTACAGCATCCACTCAACCAGAACCTGCGCGTTGATCAGGTGTTTTGCGCGTGGATCGGATGGTCTTACTCGTCCTTTCTGCCTGGATGGCGATCTGGGGCAACTCATCGGAAAGCGTGGAGATTCGGGGGCAGGGCAGGCGTGGTGACGAGCTCGGCCCCCCGTGCCCGATTCCACGGTCGCGGTAGTTGTTCAGGCAACATCTGTCATGACTGTTGGCACGCCGACGGCGCCATGCGGGGCTGCTGCTCGACGCCGGACTCGCTCCGCCGGGGGCGGCCGGAACGACGGCGGTCACAGCTTCTTGAGCCGCCGCCGATTGACCGTCAGCACCTCGTCTGACAGGTCCGGGGCGGCGTCCGCGATCGCCCGGGAGAGGATCAGCGCGCCGACCATCTGGCTGAACAGCGCCACCGCGCGCTCGCGGGCTTCGGCGGGAGTGAGTTCGGTGCCGGACTGGCGTGCGCGGTCGAGCAGCATGTCGGTGATGGTGGCGAAGTAGCCGTCAAGCCCGCGCCGGTATGCGGCCTGGGCGGCGGCGCCGTGGCGGCCGGCGTCGGATACGAGGGCGGCCGAGGCGCAGCCGATCTCGGGGTGGTCGCGGTGCTCGGCGTTGACGTACCCGTCGACCATGTCGTGCAGGGCCGCGCGCGCCGAGCGGGGATGCGCTTCGCGGATGGCGTCGAGCGCCTCGAGCGAGTCGGCGAAGCCCTGGTGGAGGACTTCGAGAGCGAGATCGTCCTTCGAGGCGAAGTGGTTGTAAAACCCGCCGTGCGTCATGCCTGCCGACTTCATCAGCTCCTCGATGCCGATGCCGTCGATGCCGCGCAGCCGGAATCCCGCACCGGCCGCGTTGACGATCTTCTCGTGGTTGAGCCGCTTCTGCTCTTGCGTGATGCGGGGCACGTCGACCACCTTCCCGGCGAGCTCGTCTCTCCCGATGATACTCATCATCAAAACGAGAGTGCACGGAGGAGTCCAGGCTTGACAGTTAATGATGACGTCTACAATCATAAATTATGATGGCGGACGTCATCGAAGACTGAAGGGACGGTCATGAACTTCGGAACCATCGGCGCCGGGACGGTCGCGCAGGCCATCGCCGGCCACCTCGTGACGGCCGGCCACAAGGTGACGCTCAGCAACAGCCGCGGCCCGGACACGCTGCTCAACGTCGTGACCCGGCTGGGGCCGCTCGCGAGCGCGGGCACGGCCGACGAAGCGGCCGCCGCCGACATGGTCTTCCTCACCGTGATGTGGCCGCAGGTCGGTGACGCGCTGGCCGGGCTGCCCGAATGGGACGGCCGCATCCTGGTCGACACCACCAACAACCTCGAGTCGATGCTGCCGACCGTCACCGATCTCGGGGTGGAGACGGCGAGTGAGTTCGTAGCCGATCGTGCGCCGGGCGCGCGCGTGGTCAAGGCCTTCAACACCCTCTACGCCCAGTACATCGCCGCCGATCCCCGGCACACGGAAGGGCGGCAGCTGCTGTTCTACGCCGGTGACGACGAGGCCGCCAAGGCGGATTTCCACACCGTCGCCGACGCCCTCGGATTCGCGCCGGTCGACGCCGGGACGCTGCGCGATGGCGGCCGCCTGATGCAGATCGGCGGGCCGCTCTCGGCGCTGCACGCCCTGAGGCAGGAATGAAGCCATGAAGGCACTCGCGTACGAGAAAGCGCACACGCTCGACGCGTTCGCCATCACCCTGGCCGAGGTCGCCGAACCTCGGCTACGCGACGGTGACTTGCTGGTCGAAGTCTGTGCGATCGGCATCAACCCGGGTGAAGCGGCGATCCGGCAGACGCGCAGCGCCGAGCCCGGCGGGCAGGTCATCCTCGGCTGGGAGTTCGCCGGGGTCGTCGCCGCGGCCGGGCCCGCGGCCACCGGGTTCGCGGTCGGGGACCGGGTGATGGGTAGCGGCGACTTCACCCGCGACGGCAGCTGGGCCGAGCGCGTCGCGCTCGACCACCGGGTGGTTGCCAAGATCCCGGACCGGCTCGCGTTCACCGACGCCGCATCGCTGCCCATCGGTGTCCTCACGGCCTGGGAATCGCTGTTTCGCGACCAGGACGCGCTGCTGCCCGGTGTCGGCCGCGTGCTCGTCATCGGCGGAGCCGGCGGCGTCGGGTCGATGGCCACGCAACTACTCAAGGCCACGACGCCGGCATTCGTGATCAGCACGGCCTCGCGGCCCGAGTCGCGGAAGTGGGCGACGGCAATGGGCGCCGACCTGGTCGTCGACCACCGCGGTGACCTGGCCGGACAGCTCCACACAGCGGGGATCGACCACGTCGACCTGGTGTTCTCGACCTCGGGCACCAGCGGCCATCTGGGGGCGATCGTCGAGGTACTGCGCCCCTTCGGGCACCTGGCCTCCAGCGACCTCACCGGCCCCTTCGACCCGGGGGCCCTCACCGGAAAGTCACTGTCGCTGCACAGCGAGATGGTGTTCAGCAAGATCGTGGCCGGCGGTGACGTCGGCAGCCAGGGCCGGATCCTCGCCCGGGCAGCGGACGACGTCGCGGCGGGCCGGCTGCGCCCGATCGTCACCACCACGCTCGAGGGCCTGACCGCCGAGACCATGAAGACGGCGCACGCCCTCGCCGAGAGCGGCCGGACCATCGGGAAGACCGTGATCCAGGTAACCGGCTGAAGCCGGTGAACGTGTTCGGCTCCACCGTCCCGCCGGTTCTGGCTGCGACATCCACGGCCGCGCGTGAAACGCCACCCCCAATGAAAGGAATTCCCTGACATGACAACGGATCTGCTCGACGGTGAATACGTCCCCAGTGCCGACGCGAGGACTCGCGGTCAGGTCGAGCTCTACGAGCGCACCGACGGCCGCGAAGGCGCGACGACGGAGGGTGGCCCTGTGGTCGTGGTGACCATGCGTGGCGCCCGTTCGGGCAAGCTGCGCAAGGTCGCCCTGATGCGCATCGAGCGTGACGGCGTCTACGCCATCGGCGCGGCGGCCGGCGGCCAGGCTCGCAATCCGAGCTGGTTCCACAACCTCGTGGCGCACCCGACGGTGCAGCTGCAGGACGGTCCCGATCGCCGGTTGATGACCGCCCGGGTAGCCGAAGGTGCGGAGCGGGAGAACTGGCTGGCCTACACCGACGAGCTCTACCCGTTTTTCGCCGACTTCCGCGCCCGGGCCGTCGAGGCCGGCAATCGCGAGGTGCCGCTGATCCTGCTCGAACCCACCGAGAGCTGACCGGACTCGCCACGGGCGCCCGGGCTCGCACCCGGGCGCCCGCCATCCGGCCGACGCCGACCGAACCATCCTGTGGATCGACGTCGCTCCCGACCAAGGGGCCGTATACGAGCAACTGTCTGAGAAGCCCTTGGCCACGTCCTCCTGAGAAGGGCCTCTGGCCTTTCCGCGAGATGCTCACCTGACCAGGGACAGCGGCGACAACCGCCACCAGAACCTCCTCATCACCCCCACCCGCCGCCTGACCAGCGCATCCACCGAGGCGTAGTGCCGCCAGGCCAGTTCGGCGTCCCCCCGGTCCACGGGCGCCCCACCGAAGGCCGCCAGATTCGCCAGATCCGCCAGCGCCCTCAAGGGCTCCCCGGCCCCCAGAGCCCCCTCGGCCAGGTACGCCACCTCCCGCGCCGCCAACGCCCCCGACGACACCGGGATCCCGGCCCCCCGCAATCGGGTGACCGTCTGCCGCCACGCCCCCATCACCCGGGCGGCGGGCGGGGCCGATCGGCGACGGCGGCGCATCCGCCGTACGAACGGCACGAGACCCACCGCGACCAGGTACGCCGGCACGAGCGCCCCGGGCACCAGCAGCCACACCAGGAACCCGGTGGTCTCCTGCGGGGGTTCGGGCCGCGGGGTGGGCGGATGGGTGGGGGTCTTGGATGGTTTGGGGTCGGCGGAGTCGCTGTTGATGGCCTGCTCGATCTCCCGAGCCTGCTTGGGCGCGCCTTCGGCCACGTCCCCGCCCCCGCCGGACCGCGTACGGGAGGGCGTCGGATAGAACGGCACCCACCCGATCCCCTGGAACTCCACCTCGGCCCAGGCCAGCACGTCCCCGCCCCGCACCTGCCGCACGGCCCCCTCCGCCTTCCCCGGCCGGAACCCCACGACAATCCGGCTCGGCAGCCCGATGGCCCGCGCCAGCATCGCGAACGACGCGGCGAACTGCTCGGTGGTCCCCCGCTTCGACTCGGTCAGGAAGAACTCGATGCTGCGGTAGCTGTGCCCGGGCGGGGAGTTGACGTCGTTGACGGCGAGTTTGCGCAGGTACGCGGCCAGCTTGGCAGCCTGTTGCGACGGGCTGCGCGCTCCGGCCGTGGCGCGGCGGGCGAGCTGGGCGAGGCGGGCACGTTGCGGCGGTGTACGTCCGTCGGGCCCGTCCGGCAGCCGCCGCACGGTCGGGTCGGCGGCCGGGGTCGCCTCGCGCAGCTCCCCGGCCGAGTACTGCCGGATGCCCGAGGTCACCTGGTACGTCAGCCCTTCGCGCGTCTGCGTGCCGGCCAGCATGCCCGTCGCCGGATCCACCATGATCCCGGGCCCCGTCGCCACCAGTGGCCGATCGGCGGCGGGTAGCCACGGACCGGGGAGCTTCTGCACGGTGAACCGCTGCTCGACGGCGTCACGGTCACCGCTCTCCCCCGGCACGCGCCCGCCCGTCGGCACGAACCCGGCGCTCGACGTCCAGCTCACCCCGTCGAAGGTGTCCAGGACCGCCAGCCGCAGGTTCGCCTCGGACGTCGTGCTGACCGTGAACAGCTCCCGCTGCGGATTCTGCAACCACGCCGACACCTGATCGAGCGCGCTCACCCCGTTGATCGGCTTGGGCGGCGGCTGCTCGACGAGCTGCCGCACGTCGTACGGCCGCGCCGCCATGGGCAGCACGGGCGCCGCGACGGCGGCGACCACCACCAGCCCGGCCAGCAACGGCACCCCCGCCACGGCCGTACCCACCGACCTGCCCGACCTGACGAGCGCGAGCAGCAGGACGAGCCCCGCGAACCCGGCCGCGTACGGCACCACGGACCCCGCCCCGGCCACACCGAGCACGACGGCCACGGCCAGCACGGGCAGCGCCGCCACCGCCGGCGCCAACACGGCCCTGGACCGCAGCACGATCTCGGTCCCGGCCGTGGTCCCGACCCACACCAGGAAGCTGACCAGCACGATCGCGGTGCTGTCCGGGGCGGCGGGCAGAATCGTGGTCAGCAACCACCCGCCCGCGTCCCGCACTCCGAGCAACGCGGCCCGCACGGCGGCCGGGCTGGGCACGAACCCCAGCCACGCCTCTCCCCTGAACAGCGTCGCCGACACCACCACGAGCCACGCCAGCGCACTGACCGGGATCATCCCCCAGAGCGGCAACCGGCCGGAGAGCGCCAGCGCCAGCACGCACGGCACCCCGGCGGACAGCCCGACCACGGGAACCAGCGCCCCCAGCGGAAACACCCCGTCGAACGCCAGCCCGGCCGCCCCGGCGAGCAACGCGACGACCACCACGGCCGCCAGCCTCCGCCCCTGCGACTCCCCAGCCGGCGGCCCAGAACCGGCGGGCGCTCCGGAGGCCGCCCCGGAGGGCGACACCGAACCGGCCGGCGCTCCGGAAGGTGGCGCTAGCGTGGCCATGCCGCGGCCAGTTCCTCAAGATCTCCCGCCTCGATGACGGTCACCCCCGCCGCCTGCGGCACCCCGCCCTCGCTGGGCTCGCCCACCCGCACGAACAACACCTGGTCGAAGCGCCGCCGCACCGCGGCCGCGTCCGCCAGGGCCGCGAACGTCCCGCTGACCAGCACCAGCGCCCCACCGGAACCGGCCCGGCGCAGCGCGTGCAGCGGCGATTCGGCCGCGTCGGACCGCTCCACCACCGCCAGCCGGTCGAGCACCTCCTCGTCCTCCCCCGGCGCGCCCTTGGCGTGCACGAGCTCCCCCGCCCCCGTGAACACCCGCACGGGAAACCGGTCCCTGGTCACCGCGCACGCCGCCGACGCCACCACGTCCACGGCCAGCTCGAACTCGTCGTCCCCCTCGTACGCCGAGGTCCGGGTGTCCAAGACGGTGACGGTGCTCGGCAGGTTGACGTCGGTCAGCTCCTTGACCATCAGCACCCCGGTGCGGGCCGTCGAACGCCAGTGCACGTGCCGCAGGTCGTCGCCGATCACGTACTCACGCAGCCCCTTGAAGCTGCTCGCGCCTGCCGGCGCCGACCGCGAGGCCAGCCCGTCGACGTTCCGCCGCCGCCCCGAGTTCAGGGATGCGAGCGGCACGGTTCTGGGGCGTACCAGGAGCATGTCGGCCCGACCGTAGGCGATCGAACGCCGCGACAACCCGAACGGGTCGGTGCGCTCCAGCAGCAGCGGCCCCACCGGCGTCTCCCCGCGACGGCGCGTCGGCAGTCGGTAGGACACCGTCCTGGCCGTGTGCCGAGCCAGCGAGGGCACCTCGACGCTCACCGTCGTGTCCCGGCACGTGTCGCGCGCCACCAGCCCCGAGCGCCGCCACCGCCCGGTGTTGCGCAGGTGCAGAACGGCCACGGCCGGCTCCCCCCGGGCGACCTTCACCGGCGCCACCTCGCGCCGCACCTCCAGCCCCGCCCCCCTGAGCGTCCACAGCGCCCCGGCCCCCACGGCGGCGAGCCCGGCCGCAGCCAGCACCGCCACCTGGGCGTACCCGAAGGGCGCCCCTGCCGCGTACACCAGCACCGAGGCGGCCGCCAGCCCCCACCCCGCCCTGGTGATCATTCACACTCCCAGAGCGGGGCCGCGGGGAAGCCCCCCTTCGGGGTGTCCATCAGCACGTCGTTGAGCCAGCCGTTGCCCCTGCTGGATTCGACCTTGTTCCAGACGTCACTGCTCTGGCCCGTGGTGGGGTCGGTGTAGGAGGAACCCTTCTGCTGGCAGAGCACGGTCATCGTGATGTACTCGCCCTGCGGGATCTTGCCCGCCTCGCCGTCGGCGCTGGGACCCGGGCGGATGTTCGTGTTCGTGTCGTTGTTGTTGGCGTTCTTGAACTGGGCGGACGGCGGGCGCAGGTCGGCCGTAGCCTCCGCGTTCTCCTCGCTCTCGCCGGCCTCGTTCTTGGCGCGCAGGGTCCAGGTGTAGGACTGGCCGTTCTTGAGCCCGGTGACCTCGACGCCGGTGCCGGTCGGGTTGGCGGGGTGCTCGCCGGGGCCTTCCAGCGTGTACGTGGTGCCGTTCTTGGCGTTCTCCGGGGCGGACCAGGTCAGGTCGGCGCCGTGGTTCTTGCCCTTGGCGGCGAAGTCGGCGGGACGGCCGGGGGCGACGCAGGGACGTACCGGGATGGAGGGGGCGGATTCCACCTCGCCGCCGTCGTACTGGGCGGCCACCCGGAACGTGTACTCCTGGTCGCAGCTCCCGCCCGTCACCTTGAACTGGTACGGCCCGTCGGACTGCACGCGGGACGGGCTGACGTCGGCCCCGCCGGGGGCGCCCTTGAGCGTGTACCCGGTGACGTCGCCCTTCCCTGAGGGCGCGAAGACGATCTCCATCCACCCGGGCCCTGAGTTGGCGGTGACGGATCCCGGCGGATCGGGGGTGACCTTCGGAGTCGGCGTGGGAGTCGGGGTCGCGGTGGCCGTGGGGGTCGGGGTGGCGGTGACGGTCACGGTGGGCGCGGCGGTCCGCGTCTGGGTCGGCACGGACGTCGGGGTGCCGGTCGGCTGCTTACCCGTCTGAGTCGGGACGATCGTGGGCTGCCCCACCGTGGGCACGACCGAGGGGATGGGCAGCGGCGTCGGGGTGTCCTTCTGGCCGAGCGCCTCGTCGTACTTGCCGACCCGGTGCCCCTTGCCGTCCTGCTCGATGACCAGCGCCGTCTCGCTGAACTGGTCGTTCACCCAGAGCAGCCCGTCCTTGACGAACACCTCCAGCGGCCCAGGCTTGCCGGTGACCACCTTGTCGGCCTCGAACTGCCTGGCCACGGTGTCGTACACGATGAGCTTGCCCGTGCTCTCGTCCGCGATGTAGATCCGCCGCCCCAGCGCCTGCGGCGCGCCCAGCTTGCCGCCCTTCACCGAGACCGTCTGCAGGGCGCCGCTGGCGGTGTCCACCATGACGAGCGCGTGTTGCTTGGGCGCCAGGATCGGCACGACCTGGCTCTCGGCCACCGCCGGGACCAGCAGGCCGCCGCTCCCGGCGTCCGTGACGGTGCTGGGCAGGCTGACCTGGAGGCGGGTGCCGGTGGAGCCGATCACCATCGCGGTGGCGGCGGCGGAGTTGGTGACCAGCGGCACGCCGCTCGCGATCGTCAGCGTCAGCGGGTCACCCTTCTCGCCGACCGTGACGGCCTTGCCCTGCTGCGCGCCGTTCACCTGGACGAGCGTGCCCGCCTCGGGCACCGGCACCCAGAGCGTGCCGTTCTTGTCGATCCCGGCCTGCCCGAGCGGCGGCTTGAGGGTGATCACCGAGCCGATCGTGTCCACGGTCAGCGGGTCGAGCTGCTGTACGGTGCCGGCGCGCGGATCGACCCCGTACGCCTTCCCCGCCCCCATCACGATCTGCATGCCGCCCGCGCCGAGCGTGCCGGTCTGGGCCACTTCGAGCTGGGTGGGGTCGATGCGGCTGACCTTGCCGGTGGACTCGTCCATCACGAGCACGTTGTCGCCGTCCTGCACGACCTTGAGCGCCTGCCCTCCGGCGGAGGCCAGGTCCACCCGGCCGTCCACCTGCCCGGACAGCCCGTTGGCGTGCACCACCTCACCGTTGAGGGCGCTGGCCAGCCACGCGCCGACGTCCGCGAGCTTGGGCCGGGCGCTGGAGACACCCGTGCCCAGGAACAGGCCGACTCCTACCAGTACGGCTACCAGCACGGCCGCGACGATCCCCGTCGCCCGCCGTCCCGCCGCGCTCCGCCACCGAATGGCCACAGACTCACATCCCGCTAGCGTTACGTATCCGCGCACACCCTAGGGCGAGGGCCGCCGATCACGACGTTCCTTCAAATAACCTGGAAACGTCCCGGTCAGGAGGCCTCCTTGCGCCGGTCGTCGATGGCCTGGAGTTGCTCGGCCATGGACGCCTCCAAGGACTCCAGCATGTTCGGGAACAGGTCGTCGAGGACGTCCTCGACCGGCCCGCCGGCGCCGTCGCCCAGCGTCCCCGCCATGACGTCGTCCACCCTCCTGCCGACGTCGTCCTGCGCCTCCTGGGCGGCCCGCAACACGGCCTCGGCCAGCCGCACGCTGTCCATGCGCAGGGCGCGCGGGGCGAGCACGACGTCCATGAGCCGGCCCGAGGCGCCGGCCGTGACGCGCACCTGGCCGTCCGCCGCCTCCCCGCGGCCGACGACCACGTCGATCTCGCTCCTGAGCTCCTCGACGCGGG
The DNA here is from genome assembly GCF_042656245.1 of Nonomuraea insulae. Taxonomy (NCBI): domain Bacteria; kingdom Bacillati; phylum Actinomycetota; class Actinomycetes; order Streptosporangiales; family Streptosporangiaceae; genus Nonomuraea; species Nonomuraea insulae. The sequence goes on along the minus strand of NZ_JBHSPA010000011.1, from coordinate 290,087 downwards.
CCAGCATCTCCTCCGCCCGCGCGGTGATCCGTTCCAGGTCTTCGGGGTCGAAGTCGTTCAACGTACCTCCCGGGTCTCTTGCGGGGAGCGTACGGGGGACCACCGCCACTTCGGAAAAGCTTGAAGGGTGCCCCTGACCTTGACTGTCGGCCGTTTCTTGAAGTGACCCACCCCGTCGGTCCGGCTGGCTAACCTCACCTGCCGGCCGCTTATGTGGCCGCGAGGGCGAAGCGGTGGGCGGTGGACTTCAGGGGGTGGCCGTGTTCCATGGCCTCGTGCAGGGCGCGCAAACTGGTGTCGTAGCTCGTCACGTCGAAGTCCGGGATCTGCCAGGAGATGACGCGCAGGAACAGGACGAGTGCGCCGATGTCGTGGAATGTGGTGGTGAAGGTCGCCTCGCGGCTCCAGACGATCTCCAGGCCCGCTTCCTCCAGGGCGGCGGTCGCCGTGGTGAGGTCCCAGGTGGCGTCCTCGTGTGGTGGGCCGCCCAGGGCGGTGTTCAGCTCTTCCAGGTCGCGGCCCGAGACCTGCTGGGTGAGGTACGTGCCGCCCTCGGCCAGGAGGCGGTGAACCTCCCGGGGCTCGTACGACTCGTGGCGGTTGGTGATCAGGTCGAAGGAGGCGTCGGGGAACGAGCGCGTGTTGTCGGTGACCTCGACGCCCAGGGGTTCCAGGCGGGCGCGGGCCACCAGGAGGTTCGGTGGATATGCCTCGGTCGCGGCGGTGCGGGGTGGGAGCGGGGTGAGGGAGGCCAGGAGTTCGCCGCCTCCCGTGCCCAGGTCCAGCAGGGCCGTCGCCTTCGGGAGGCGGTCGCGGACGAGGCTCGCGTAGTCCCATGGCACGGTGCCGTCGTCGGTGACACGGCCGTCGAAGATCGCGAAGTCCCAGCCTTCGAACGGGGTGGTCAGCGCCTCGTGGATCAACTCCTCGTAGCTCATGGGCATGATCGTGCCGGACCCGCGTGGTGGTTCGCATCGGGATATCGCGGCGGGCGGTCCGCTTGAGGCGGCGAGGCGTCAGGCCGGCGGGCGCGGCGGGTCGTCAGGCCGGTGGGCGCGGTGGGGTGCTCTCCCGGAGGACGACGGACACCGGGAGGCGGGTGGTCGCCTCGGCGTCTGCCGACAGGGCCAGGCGCATCGCGCTGACCCCGGCCTCCCGTAGCGGGACCGCCACCGAGGTCAGGGACGGGACGACGTCCACCGCCGAGCCGATGTCGTCGAACCCGGCCACCCCGATGTCCGTACCCGGCGTCAGACCGGCGTCGCGGAAGGCGGTCATCGCGCCGATCGCCATGACGTCGTTGACCGCGAAGACCACCTCCACGTCCTCCAGGCCCCGCTCCACCAGCCGCCTGGCCGCGTCGTAGCCGCCCGCGCGGGTGAAGCCGGTCTCGATCGCGAGCGGCTCGGGGACGCCGGTCAGGCCGGACAGGAAGCCCTCGTGGCGGTCGCGGGACGTGCGGAGAGAAGGGGGCGCGTGGAAGACGGCGAAGCGGCGGTAGCCGATGGACAGCAGGGCGCGGGCCAGGGCCGCCGAGCCGCCGTGGTTGTCGATGGTGACGGTGCCGAAGGGGAGGTCTCTCTGGCTGACCAGCACGACCTGGCCGCCTGCCGTGCGGTACTCCTGCAGTTCCTCGATCAAGGACTCCCTGGTGGGGGTGCCGTCGATGCGGCTGCCCGCGATGATGACGATGCGCGGGCGCTGGCCCCGGAGGGTTTTGACGATCTCCAGCTCGCGTTCAGGGGAGCTGTCGGCCACCGCCATCGTGACGATGAGGCCGGCCTCCCTCGCCGCCTGGGTGACCCCGGCGGCGATGGAGGAGAAGTAGGGGTCGGCCACGTCGCGGACCACCAGCGCGACGGTCATGGTCGAGCCCTTGGCGATGGCCTGCGCCGACAGGTGGGGCTCGTAGTTGAGCTTGGCCGCCGCGGCGCGTACCCGGGTGAGGTTCTCCGCCCTGACGTTGCGGGCGCTGCCGTTGAGCGCCCGGGAGGCGGTGGCGATGGAGACGCCCGCCTCCCTCGCCACGTCGTGCAGGGTCGGTGTGTCCCCTGCGACCGGACCGTCGTCCATGGCGGTCATCCTGCCATCACGGTCAGCGGTTCGCTGCTCGTCGCACCTGCCTCGTTGACGAGTTCGGCGACGTACGTGTGCCGCCCCGCCGGACGTCCGGTGAGCACCGTGGCGGCGCTCTGGGCGGCCGGGGTGGCGGGGGCGAGCTGCCGGGTGTCCACGAGGACGCCGTCCTCGTACAGGCGGTAGGTGGTGGCGTTGGTGCCCCACCACATGTTCATGCGGATCGTGTAGTCGCCGTCCCCGTCCCAGTTGTCGCCGCTGAGCACGGGCTCGCCTGGGTCGGCGTGGGTCACCTCGACCTTGACGGACGTGGTGGGCGTGCGGCCGACCTGGTTCACGAGTTCGCCGGTGTAGACGTAGACGCCGTTCCGACGGCCCGTGACGGCGACCGTGGCTTTCTGGGGGGACGGGGTGTGGAGGGTGAGGTCGCGGCGGGCGATCTCCTTGCCGTTCTCGTACAGGATGAAGACGCCGGCGTTGGCGCCGTACCAGAGGTTCATGGTCACGTCGTAGGAGCCGTCGCCGAGCCAGGCGCCGCTGGTCGAGAGGGTGGCGCGGGCGGGCGGCGAGGTGGAGCCGTCGTGCGGGCGGGTGACCTTGATCTGGTACGTGGCGTCCGCCGTGCCGTCCTCCGACACCCTCTTCCAGGGGTGCGCCTCGTCCGTGCCGGGACCCGAGTCGTCGCCCGCCGTGGCGTCCACGTAGTAGGTGGCGCCATCGGCGGCGGCGGGTTGGGCGGTGAGTGCGAAGGAGGCGACCACGGCCGCCACCAGGGTGATTCGGAACATCGCCGTGCTCCTCGTTGGGGGGTGCGGGCTGGCGATCAGCTCGGGTCGGGGGTGTGCACGATGGGGTGGGCGACGTCGTGCGCGCGCAGGTGGCCGCACATGCCCCACCGGTCCTCGGGCTTGCTCTCCATGAGGGCGGAGTGCGACAGGTGGGCGCCGTCCCCGCGTTCGAGGGCGTCCAGGATCTCCGCCGTGCGGCGGGTCTCCTCGGCGACCGTGCTCTCCCAGATGCCGCGCCACCGCGCCACCTTGGGCCGGACGAGGGCGACGGCGCTGTCGTAGAAGCCCCGCAGCGCGTCGGGGCCGCCGTCCACCAGTCGCAGGAACCCTTCCACGGCCAGCTCACGACGGCGCGCGACCGCCTCCTCGACGTCCACGGCCGGCAGGGTGGCGGCCTCGCGGTAGCGGTCCTGGTCCGCGACGATCTCGGGCGGGAACGTCATGACGGCGTCCCCCGCCTCGGGCAGCCCGGCGTTCGACATGACGACCACCACCTCCAGGCCGCCGCGATTGACGGCCCGGTGGATGGTGCCCGGCGTGAACCACACGGTCGAGCCCACGACCAGCTCGGTCTCCCTGAAGCCGTGCGCGTCCAGCGTCTGCAGCGCGCCGTGTCCTCCGACCACGACGTACGCCTCCGTGGAGGCCGTGTGCAGATGCGGCGTGCCGCCTTCGAGGCCGTCGGCGCACGCGTTGCCCGAGTAGACCGACAGCCGGCTGATCGAGGTGCCACCGGGGAAGGTCATCCCAGCACGTCCCTGCCCTGCTTGGCCAGCAGCGCCGTGCCGTCCTCGCCCCGGTCGCCGTCGGCGATGACGACCGCGTACCGGAAGCGCAGGCTCTCCCCGTCCGGCAGCGGCACCTCCTCGCTGAAGAACGGCGCCGGGTTGAGGCAGGCGAAGTCCTCGCTGCGGGCGAACCACTGCGGCGGGTGTTGCGGGTTGGCGGTGTCGTCGACCATGACGATCGTGGAGTGGTCGCCGCTCTCGTCGTGGCGGCCCCGGAAGCCGAACCATTCGGCGCGCAGGCCGCGCAGTTCGTCGCCGCCCGCACCGCCCGGTGACTGGATGAGGCCATTGGTGAACGAGCGGGGGCCGCGCCAGAACAGGCCGCCGTACCCGGCGTTCTCGCGGCCCTTGGTGGTGGGCGAGCCGAAGTCGATCGTGGCGCCGGACACGTTGGTCATGGCCGTCTCGAACACCAGCGCCCAGGTCGCGTCGTCCAGGATCGTGGTGGTGAGCGAGCGCCGCTCCTCGATGACGGGCTCGCCGGACTGCGCCGTCCAGCCGAGCGCGTGCCCGATCTCGACCCGCTCCGCGCCGGCGGTCAGCGTGGTCATCTCGCGGTGGGTGGCGCTGCCGTTGTTGTCGAGCTGTACGTACGCGCCCGCCACGTACGTCGGCCCGCCCCAGAAGTTGTGCTCCCCCACGACCGGCAGCGACCAGGCGATGCCCTTGTGCCACACGTGGTCGTGCGGCCGGTACAACGACACGAGGGCGCCGCCGAGGGTGCGGATCGGGTGCAGGTACGGCTTGGGCGACTCCAGCACCGGCGTGTCCGGGCTGTAGACGTAGGTGAACAACTCGACGTCGCCCGCCGTGACGGCGACCGAGCGGCCGAGCGCGTGCGTGGCCTGAAGGCTCACTGGTTCCTCCAAGGGGCGCCCGTGCCGTCCATGCGGAGGGCGAACGGGCTGTCAGCGGTGATCTGGCCGGCCCGTACGCGCTCGCCGGTGAAGGCGGAGGCGTACAGGGCGGCGATGAACTCCATCGTGCGCCGGGTGTCGGCGGCGGTGACCGGCGGCTTCTCGCCCCGGTCGAGCGCGTCGAGCACGGCCGCGAGCCAGCCGCGGTGGCCGCTGGGCTCGCTGCTGGCGTCGGCGGCGCCCCACAGGGACGTCAGGTTCTCCTGGCCCGGCGCGGGGGTGACGGTCCAGTCGTCGTCGGTGTAGCCGTACAGGTGCTCCACCTCGACCGTGCCGCGTTCGTAGTCGAAGCGCAGCTCGGAGGTCTGGCGCGGGGAGACGACCGAGTTCACGACCGTGGCGACCGCGCCGTTCTCGAACGTCACCAGCGCCATCGACACGTCCTCGGTGTCCACGGGGCGGGCCTGGCGGGCGGCCACGGCGGTGACCTCGGACCAGGGGCCGAGCACCGACAGCAGCAGGTCGAACTGGTGGATGCCGTGCCCCATCGTGGGGCCGCCGCCTTCCGACTCCCAGGTGCCGCGCCACGGGACCGCGTAGTAGTCCTCGTCGCGGTACCACTGGGTGAGGCACGTGGCCAGCAGCGGGCGGCCCAGCTCGCCGGCCGCCGCCAGCCGGCGCAGCCGTACGGCGCCGGCGCCGAAGCGGTGCTGCAGGACGGTCGCCACGTGCGCGCCCGACCGGCTCTCCGCCTCGATCAGCGTGTCGAACTCGGCCAGCGAGAGCGTCGGCGGCTTCTCCACCAGCGCCGTCACCCCGGCCTCCAGGCAGGCGACGGCGAGCGGGGCGTGCAGCTGGGGCGGCGTGCACAGGTGCACGAAGTCCAGCTCCTCGGCCCGCAGCAACTCCTCGGCACTGGCGTAGCTGTTCCGCACGCCATACTTGCCGGCGAACTCGGCCGCCCGCCCGGCGTCCACGTCGGCCACGGCCACCAGCTCAGCCCGGCCGCCTGAGTCCTGCACGGCCTGGGCATGAGCGTGGGCGATCCCTCCGGTGCCGACGATCGCGGCCCGGTAGTCACGTTGAGACAATGTGATCCTCCGTCAGTTGTCCTGCTTGCCGCCGAGGGTTCCGCCGCTGCCTCTGCGCATGCGCTGCAACTCGCCAAGAGCGCTCACGCGGGACTCCTCGACGCGATCATTCGTGACCTCCTGTTACCAAGAGGCGGGGGGTGGCCGCCTGGGAAAACGTATTCCGCAGGTTTGCACGGCCGTTACGTGAGCGTCAAGAGTGTTGCCTTCGCCGCGTCCCGAGTGTGAGGGGGTGGGCGATCACAGTGGGTGAGGGGGCTGTGCGGCGATGTTGAGCTGGGGAAACGCGCATTCGGGAGTCGGCGGACGTGGTCCCGCTCGTGTCGAGGTCATTCCCCGCCCTGGAAGGCGGGCGCGTGCTGCTGCTCCTGCGGTGGCGCTGTCCTTCGTACGCCGAGCCGTGGCGGGCGCCGGTTACCTACCGTATTGATGCCGGGGTGTTACGAGGGCGCTCTCGCGGACGACCAGCCGGCCTTCGAGCGTCAGCCGCCTGGCCGTGCCCGCCTTCCCCAGCGCGAAGCGGATCGCCTCCACGCCCGACCGCGCCAGCGGGAGCGCCACGGTCGTCAATCGGGGCACCACGTCACCGGCGAGCGGAATGTCGTCGATCCCCGTCACGGAAACGTCTTCCGGCACCTTCAGGCCGGCGGCGCGAAAGCCCGACAAAGCACCGATCGCGATGGTGTCGTTGACCGCGAGAACCGCCTGCCTGCCGTCCATTCCCTCACCCGCGAGCGCCTTTGCCGCCTCGAATCCACCGGTGCGGCTGACCTGGCAGTGAACGACGCGGACATCCCGCTCGTCAACGCCTCCCGAGCGCAGTCCCTCGACGAATCCGGCCGTACGATCGGCCATGTTCTGCAGGTCCTCGGCGCCGGCGAATATCGCCACCCGGCGATGCTCGGATTTCGCGGCGAAAGCGCCCATCGAACGGCCGGCGCCGAAATTGTCGAAGTTGATCGAATCGAAAGTCATGTCCGTGTGGCCGACGATCACCACCCGGCCGCCTTCTCTTTCGTACGCGACGAGCTCTTTCGTCAGCCGGTCGTCGATCCGGCCCGCCAGGTAACGGCTCGACGTGAGCACGAGGGCACGCGGGCGCAGCGAGCGCAGCACGCGGACGGTCTCGGACTGCCGCTCGGGGGCGCCCATGGTGGCCGACACGGTGACGAAGGCTCCCGCCGTACGGGCCTCGCGCTCCATCGCGGCCACCACCAGGCCCATCGACGGGGTCGTGAGGTCGTCGGTCACGAGCGCGATCGAGTCGCTCGCCCTGCGCATCGCCCTGGCCGCGGCGTCCACCGTGTAGCGCAGGGTCGCCGCGGCCGCCAGCACGCGGGCCTCGTACTCGGGGGCGACCTTCCTGGCGCTGCCGCCCAGGACGCGGGAGGCGGTGGAGACCGAGACCCCGGCCGCCGCGGCCACGTCGTGCAGCGTGACCGTGGGTCTCGCCGCGTGGGGCATCCGCTCTGTCCTTTCCGAGGGCTGGTGTCACCGGGATTGAAGAGTACTGTCCTTCCCGGCTTCCGGCCGTCCCGCCGTCAACCTGCGGCCGTACCGGGGCGGTGGGATCTCTCTGAACGCGGGCCCGCATGACGCGTGTCATGTGGAGCCGATGACACCGTGGACTAACCGGGACGCGCCCGTTCGATCATGCTTTCGCCATGGTTATTCGCCAATCAACTGTGACCCGCCGGGCGGCCCTCGCGCTGGCGGCCGGTGTGCTGGTGGCCGCGCTTCCGGCCCAGGCGGCCACGGCCGGCACCGGGCTCGACCGGCAGGCGCTGCGGCAGTCGCTGAACGCGGTGCACGAGGCCGGCATGTACGGCATCTATTCGGAGGTTCGTGACGGCAACCAGGCGTGGCAGGGCGCGTCCGGCGTGGCCGACGTGGACACGAACCGCCCGGTACGCCCTGACATGGTGCACCGGGTCGGCAGCATCACCAAGACGTTCACCGCGGTGGCCGTCCTCCAGCAGGTCGCCAAGGGCACCGTCGATCTCGACGCCCCCATCGCCGACTACCTGCCCGACCAGGTGCCCGGCGAGCGCGGCCGGCAGATCACCGTACGGATGTTGCTCAACCACACGAGCCACATCGCCGACCTCGTGGGCCCGGCGTTCCCCTCGCTGCTGGTGGGCTCGACCCAGAGCCTCGACGACAACCGCTTCCGTACGTTCACGAAGCAAGAGCTGGTCAGGATGAGCCTCGACGCCACGCCGACCGGCCGGCCTGGGGCCACGCCCGGGGTGTACTCGAACACCAACTACGTGCTCGCCGGCCTGCTCCTGGAGAAGGTGACGGGCATGGGGGCCGAGGAGTACATCACCCGCGACGTCATCCGCAAGGCGGGCCTGCGGCACACGTCCTTCCCGCGCACGCCGAACATCCCCGGCCCGCACTCCAAGGCGTACGAGTCGATGATCGGCCTCATCGATCCGCCCAAGGACTACAGCGTCTACAACATGTCGTGGATCAACACGGCGGGCGCGGTCACCTCCACGATGGACGACCTCAACCAGTTCTACCGGGCGCTGCTGCGCGGCCGGCTGATCGGCCAGGCGCAGCTCGCCGAGATGCGGAAGACCGTCCCGGTGATGGTCGGCGGGGGCGCGCTGGACTACGGCCTCGGTCTGTACGCCTACGACCTGCCGTGCGGCCGCTACTGGGGGCACAGCGGCAGCGTCTTCGGCATGGGCACGGAGTCGGTGTCCAGCCCGGACGGCAGCAGGCAGCTCTCCATGGGGATGAACCTGACCAAGTATCAGCGCGTGGACGAGAACGGCGTCCTGCTGCCGAGCCCGATCGACCAGGCGATCGTCGAGTACTTCCTGCTGGGGATATGCGGTCAGAGCGGGGCCCAGGCGAAGACGTCGCAGCCGTCGTTCGTCCCGTTCGCCGTGGATCGGGCGGTGTCAGTCAAGCGCTGAGGTGTGTCCTCGATCACGTTCCATGTGTGGATTCCTCCACAGATGATCGTGCCGATTCTCCGTACTGTCCTTGCTGCCGGGCCATTCCGGCAGCACCGACAGGGGAGAAACCCAATGCGTAAGATCATCACGGTCGCGGCACTCGCCGGCTCGATGGCCGTCACCGGCCTCGCCGTCAGCCCCGCCGCCCAGGCGACCACGCAGGCCACGCAGGCCACGACCTCGAACTGGGGCAAGTTCTTCTCCAGCGACCACAAGGCGTACACGTTCGGGAAGACCTGGAAGTCGGGCGGCAAGGTCTACACGAAGTGGTACGGCGTGGACAAGAAGGGCGGCAAGAAGGGCTGGGTCTGGTTCGAGTTCTACCAGAACGGCTCCTGGCACAAGTTCAACCGGTCCTGGGACGGCAAGGTCGTCGGCTCCTGGAACGGCCGGGGGATCAAGAAGGTCTACACCTTCACCTGCTGGGCCGGCAAGTTCGACAACTGCGGCAAGAAGTACCGCATCTACTAGAAGAGCTCCAGCACCTCGGCGAGTTGTCGCGGTGTCGGCATGATGCGCAACACCTCGTCGATCTCGCGCTCCGCCCACGCGCGGTGCCGTGGCTCGGCTCGCGGATCGACCGCGACGCGCGTCTGAACCAGCAGGAAGTTCAACCTCGACGCGACCAGCATCGAGAAGTCGGCGAGCCCGGCGATCCGCCCGGGCCCGCCCGCGCTCACGTACGCCTCGTACATGGCGCGCATGGCCTCCAGGTCGGCGACGGGGTCGCAGAACCAGTCGAACAGGGCCTGGGCCAGCTCCCGCCCCGGCGCGGCGGGCCCGAGGTTGTCCCAGTCCACGACCACCAGCGCGCCGCCGGGGCCGGCCAGGACGTTCTCCGGGTGCAGGTCGCGATGACAGACGATCAGCTCGCCCGGATCGGCCGGTACGACCGCCGCCCGCAACTCGGGCACCACCGCCAGCTGTTCGGCCAGCCGCCCCGCCCACGTCATGCCCTCGGCGTCCGGCCACTCCCGCGGGGCCGGGGCACGGTGGTACCAGGGGTCGGGCGCTCCCCCGCCGGGCTCGGCCACGGCAGGGGGCGCGCATCGGTGCAGCCGCGCGAGCAGCGCCCCGAGCTCACCCGGGGTGTCCTTCGCCGTCAACTCGACCGGTCGCATATCGATCCAGTCGTACAGGCGTAGCCAGGCCCCGCCGGGCGTCTCCACCAGGTAGCGGCCCTCACGGTCGAGGTGGCCGGCGGGCAGCCGCACCCCGGCTGCCGCCGCCCGCGCCGCGAACGCCAGCTCCGCCTCGACCAGCGCCTCCGAGGGCGGCTCGCCGAAGATCTCCTTCATCGCGTACGTCCCCGCCCCGGCCTCCACCCGCCAGATCTGCCCCAGCGCGCCCCGCGGCCCAGGGGACACCACGACGTCGTCATCCCATCCGAACGCACCTCGCGCGTACGCCACCACGTCCTCGGCCACCATCAGGACCTCCCCTGGGGACAAGCGTCCACCCGGACGGCCCCGGACGGAAGTGCCTTGGATACTGGAGGAGTGACGGACGGACAGGGGGAGTCCACGGATGCGAGTAGTGCGAGTGACACGGTTCGGCGGTCCTGAGGTCCTGGTGGCCGGGGAGGCTCCGGATCCCGTCGCCGAGGCCGGGCAGGTCGTGGTGGGGGTCGAGGTGGCGGAGATCAACTTTGTGGAGACGCAGTTGCGGCGCGGGATCAGCCCCGGCCCGCCGCTGCCGGAGCCGCCCTACGTGCCGGGCGTCGGGGTCGCGGGGCGGGTCGTCTCGGTGGGAGAGGGCGTCGACCCCGCCTGGGTCGGCCGGCGGGTGGTGACGCGTACCGCCTCCGGGCAGGGCGGCAACGCGGAACTGGCCGTCGCCGAGGAGCGGCAGCTCGTCGCGGTGCCGGAGAAACTCGGTCTGCGGGAGGCGGCGGCGCTGTTGAACGAGGGCAGCACGGCGATCGGCCTGATCGAGCGGGCCGACATCCGCGAGGGTGACTGGGTGCTGGTCGAGGCGGCCGCCGGCGGGCTGGGCAGCGTGCTGGTGCAACTCGTGCGGGCCTCGGGCGGGCGGGTCGTCGCCGCCGTGGGAAGCGAGCCGAAGGCGGTGCTGGCCCGGCGGCTGGGGGCCGAGGCGGTGGTGGACTACGCGCGGGACGGCTGGGCCGGCCTCGTACGGAAGGAGACCGGCGGGAACGGGCCCGATGTGGTCTTCGACGGGGTCGGCGGGCTCATCGGCCGGGCGGCGTTCGAGGTCACCGCGCGCGGCGGCGTTTTCTCCATCCACGGCGGCTCCAGCGGCGCCGCCACGGTGATCGACCCGGCGGAGGCCGAACGACGTGGCGTGCGCGTGCTCGGGCTCGAACAGCTCCTCAGCCTGGGAAACCCCGCCGGCGTGCGGCAACGCGCCGAACAGGCGCTGAGGGCCGCCGCGGCGGGGCACATCAGGCCGATCATCGGCCGTACGTTCCCCCTGGAGCAAGCCGCCGACGCCCACAAGGCCATGGAGGCACGGGAGGTACCCGGCAAAACCCTCCTGACGGTCTGACGCCCCCGGACCCCGGGCAGGCCGCGACACGCGGAACGGCCGGGAATCCGGGCGCCTCGGTCACCGCTCCCCCTGCCGTACCCCGCCCCGCCACACGTCGGCGATGGCGCGGCTGGCGGTGATGTCCATAGTCGGGTCCCCGTCCACGAGCAGCAGGTCGGCGCGGAGCCCGGCCGCGATCCGCCCTCGGTCCGCGAGCCCGAAGGAGCGCGCCACGAGGCTGGTGGCGGCGGTGAGAGCCTGCTCAGGCGTCAGCCCCGCCTCGGTCAGGAGCAGCAGCTCGTGGTGCAGGCCCGCCCCGTGAACAGGCCCGAACGGCGTCGCGTCCGTACCGGCCAGCACCGGCACGCCCGCCCGCAGCAGCGCCAGCGCCGAGCCGGAGGCGTTGACCACCCCGGCCGAGTGCATGGGGATGTCGGTGATCGTGCGGTTGAACGTGGCCTTCGCCCGCTCCGACAGCCGCCCGGCGGTACGAGGGTCGCGCAGCAGCTCGGTGCCTCCGGGGTCGCCGGTGACCGCCTCGATGTAGGTGATCGTGCTGACCACGAACGCGTCGTAGGAGGCGATCCTGGCCGCCATGGCCTCGGCCTCCTCCTCGGCCACGTCGGAATAGAGGTGCGCCAGGCCGTCGGCGCCCGCGTCCAGCGCGATCAGCGCCTCCCTGGCGGTCACCGTGTGGGCGATGACCTTGAGCCCGGCGGCGTGCCCGGCCTCCACCAGGACGGCGGCGAGCTCCGGCGTCAGGGCGGGCAGGTTCATGCCCGAGGATCCCCCGTCGTCGATGCCGATCTTGAGGTAGTCCACGCCCTCCGCCAGCCGCGCCTCCACGAACGCCTTGGCCTGTCCGGAGTCGCCGACCGTGTCGAGGCCCCTGTCGCTGCCGAGGGCCTTGAGGACGTCGGGGGTCATGATCTGGGTCGGGTGCCCGCCGGGCGCGGTGGCGATCATCCCGGAGCTGCGCAGGTCGGCCACGTCGTCCCGCTCGGCGGCCAGGCGGCGCTGGGTGGCGAGGATGGACGGCAGGTTGTTCATGTCGAGTTCCGTGGTGACGCCGAAGGTCAGCGCGTCCGCCAGGTCCCCGTCGAAGGCGTGCGCGTGGGCGTCGATCAGGCCGGGCAGCAGGGTCCTGCCCGTGCCGTCCACCACGACGTCCGCGGGAGCGCCGGGCTCCGCGATGCGGTCGCCGTCGATGAGGACGTCGGCGCTGGGCGTGGTCCGCTCGCCGTCGAAGACGCGGACGTTACGGATCAGAGTACGCATGTCTCTCCCATGTAGTTTGATGTCGAACTAACTCGAAGCCTACTACTTCCACGCAAGATAGTACGACGTCTAACTAGACCCTACGACAAAACCCGCACCCCGCCAAGAGAGGCGGAGTGCGGGCCGGTGGATCGGGTCAGTGCGAGAACGCCTGGAACTCGGCCGCCCTGACGAATTCCCGCTGCGGGCCGGCCGTGGCGCAGTCCGTCGCGGAGTTCGGATCGTTGTCCTGCTCACCGGCGTACAACGGGTTGCCGGTGCACTGCGTCGTGAGCGTGCGCAACATCAGGTGCGTGGCACTCGTGTCCCGCACGTCGAAGGACTTGACGAGCATGTCCGCGCCCCGGGGCCGCGGCAGCTCCGACTCGAACGCGTTCGCCCTGCTGGTGTAGATCTTCCTGAAGCTCGCCGGGTCGGCGCAGTTCGCGCTGCAGGCCAGCACCTCGAAGGAGCGCAGGCTGGAGAAGCGGTTCTGCGTGCCCGGGTCGGCCGCGTCGGTGCCGGGGCGCAACATCGGGCTCACCTGGACCCTGCGGATCTTGACCGGCTCGTCGCCCGCCAGGTCCACGACGACCGACTTGCCGGCCGGCGCGCCGGCGCGTGAGGCCCAGTTCGTGGCCTCGGTGTCGTCGATCAGCTTGGCCTGGTTGACGCCGTCGCCCGTCGCCGTCGCCCCGTTGGCCGCCGAGGCCTGGTTGCGGGACAACGCCAGCGGGAGCGGCAGCCTGACGCCCGGGAGAACCGCGTACTTCAGCCGCTGGTGGCCGAAGCCGGCGCCGGCGACGATGAAGTCGTACACGCCGGGGGTCATCTCGACGGTGTCGCCGAGCGGAGTGGCCGGGTCGGTGTCGGCGACGGGGACCACGCGGGCCTCGTAGTCGCCCACGTACAACCGCAGCGCCGCGCCCTTGGCCTCGCCCAGGGGCTTGAGCTGGATCGAGCCGTTCCTGCCCGACGGGTTGACGAAGCTCGGCGTCGGGTCGGGATCGTTCGGCCCGGTGCTGGCCGCGGCCCCGCCCAGGCCGTGCTCGGCGAACGCGCGCCACATGATGTCCTGGTTCGCGCCGCCGAAGCGGATGGCGTCGGCCGCCAGCAGGGCGTCCCGGTGGTCGACGTAGTCCACCGCGCCGGAGGCCATCAGCAGCAGGGCGTCGAACGAGACCTGCGCCCAGCGCCGGTTGCCCGGGCACTTGTCGACCGCCGTCCTGCCGTCCGCGCACGCCCTCTGCTGCTTGGCCGTGCCCTGGCCGTACCGCTTGACGAAGGCCGCCCGCACGTCGAACTGCGTGGCCGACCAGATCTCCCCGTCCGCGTGCGTCTGCACGCCGACGATGTCGTAGGCGATGTCGCTGTAGTTGAGCGGCGACTTCGACATGTCGTAGTTCCTGATGCCGCGCGCCTTGTCGCCGGTGACGTAGCCACCGATGACGTACGGGGTCTGGCCGGAGGGGCGGAAGCCGTACTCGAAGAGTTGCTCCATGGCGAACAGGTCGGAGGTCGACTCGTTCATGGCTCCGGCCTGCGCACCGCTCCATCCGGCGGTCGGGCCGCCGATCATGCGGCCGGAGATGGCGTGGGTGTACTCGTGCCCGATGACCGACATGTCGTAGTCGCCATCCACGCACGGCGCGTAGAACGAGCCGGCGATCGGCTGCCACAGGTACATGTTGGTGATCGGCGCGACCCCGTCGGGGCCGGTGATCTGGTTGGCGTTGTCGCGTACGGACAGGACCCGCGCCCCGGCCTGCGCGTTGCCCTGCTCGGGGTCGTTGCCGAGCCCGCCGCGGTCTCCGTTGTCCCGCTGCATGTTCCAGGCGGTCTCGGTGAAGCCGAGCCGGTAGGACCAGTCGTGCATGCGGTTGTGCATGGCGTTCAGGTTCGCCATGGCGGCCTCAAGGTCGGCCTCGCCGGGCTGGTCGAACGTGGCGGGGTCGCACTTGGCCTCGTACCAGGTGTTCTGCCAGGGGTAGGTGTAGTTCCTGATCGGCGTGAGCACGTTGGAGCGGGTGCCGACCGAGAACGCGTCGCCGTTGGCCCGGTTCTCGAAGGTCCTGGCCGAGTTGCCGAGGCTGGTGTCGGTGGGGGTGTTCGTCGCGTGGTCCACGTCCCACGCCTTGCCCGTGCCCGGCTCGCCGCCGGTCACGTAGTCGCAGCCGGCGCCGGGCGCGAAGCACCAGGTCTGGCGGATGTCCTTGGAGGAGTAGTCGTCGCGCGGGTTCGACGGGAAGGTGGACCAGCGCGGGTTCTCGGGGTCGAGGTGGTCGACCAGGTTCTCCCTGGTCAGGATGGCGCCGCTGACCGCGTCCACGTGCGTGGTGTAGCCGGCCTCCGCGCCCTGCGCGCCGCCGATCAGCACCACCTGGTACGCGCTGTGCACCCCGTCGGGTGCGGGCACCGCCACCGGCGTGGCCTGCTTGGTGGCCGCCTTGGCCAGGTCGATGCCGCCGTCCCTGGCCGCGATCTCCAGGGCCTGCTCGGCGGTGATCGCGGCGGCCGGGGGCGCCTGCGTCTCGCGCGACAGCGTGGAGGTCACGTGCCTGATCTGCCCGCCGGACACGCCGACCGCGACCAGGCCGTCGATCCCGGCCGGCAGGTCGCCGAAGCGCTGGCGCAGCAGCACCGCGTGGCCCGCGCCGATGGGGTTGACCGCGACCGTCTCCAGCGCGTCCACCGACGCGGCCGGCAGGCCGAAGGTGGTCTCGTTGTTCTTGAGGTAGTCCCGTGCGGCCTGCACGGGATCGGAGCTCAGGCCCTCGGCCAGCGGTTCCGCGCTGACGACTGAGGCCGGGGTGCCGAGAGCGTTCCAACGGATCTCCGCGGCGGGACCGGCGCTGCGCCGGTTCGCCCCCGCGGGGGGCGGTACCCGCCCCTGACGGTTGTCCACGTCGGGTTTGCCGTGGATCTCTGCCTGGAAATCGTGGATCTCCGGGGCCTGCCCGCCGGGTTCGCCCCGGGCCGCCCCCGCGAGAGGTAGGACCGTCACGGTGGCCGCGACGACGATGAGTGCGCTGCGTAACCAGGACTTGCTAGACACGTTTCCCTCCTGCGTGTCAGGGATGCACAGATTGCGCGCATCTCCGCAAGAGGTAACACCACTCCCTTTGCCTGACAAGATCTTGTAAATCTAGAAATATCGGCGTATAGGAGGTTGAAAAGTGCGGGACAGGTGGCCGGCGCCTCGACGAACCTGAGAAGTCGCTTTCATGAGCGGCCGTTCCCTTACATGGAATGAGGGTTTGTCCGCCGCGCCCGGCACAGTTCCCGCACTGATCATTCAACCGACACCCCAGGGGCATCGCAACCGATTTACCGGCCGGCGAAAATCGAGGCGTACACCGGCCGCCCGTGCTCGGTGACCACCTGCCCCGCCAGCCCGTCGCCGGTGAGCGTGGACAGCCGCAGGTCGAGGTAGCGCTCCTCCTCGACCAGCCGCACGTCGCCGACCGGTGCCGGCATCCAGGAGGCCACCTCGGCCAGCCGCGCCGCCCGGTCGCGGACCAGCTCGGCCCGCAGCTCGGCCAGGCTCGCCACGTCGTACGGCTCCGCGCCCGCCGGCTCCGGCTCGGCGTGCCAGGCGGCGACCCCGTACGCGAAGCAGACCAGGGCCATCCACAACTCGCCGAAGTACACCGGGTCGGGCGCCAGCTCCAGCCCCGCGAACCGGTCACCGACGAAGAACAGCGCCCCGAGCTGCCCCGGCATCAGCTCCAGCCGGCTCTGGAACTGGGTCAGCGTGGCCCGCTTGCGCGACAGGATCTGCTCCAGGTGACCCCGGGACGGCAGCCCGTACGCGCTGTTGAGCTCGCTGATGTCCGGCCAGAGCTTGGCGTAGTCCTGGCGCCCGCGCAGCCGCAGCGCGGCGGCCCGCAGCTCGACCGGCAGCACGAAGAACCACTGGTCGCGGCCCTCCAGGTAGCCACCCTGAGCGGCCTGGACGCAGCAGGCGTCGTCGAAGCGCCTGCTCTGCCCGGCGCCCATCAGCGCCGAGGAGCACAGGGCGTGGTTCTGCGCCGCGTCCTGGATGTAGCCGATGTGCAGCGGCACGATCGCCACGCCCTCGGAGGCGGCGTTGGACAGCTCCACCTGGCCGTAGCCGACGACCCGCTTGAGCTTGAGCCCGGAGCGGGGGCGGCACGATGCCGGCACGTTCTGGCCCGTACACCGGCACCATCGTCAGCGCTCCCGCGCGCTGCGGGGTGCCCGCCCGGTGGCGAGCGAGGTCGAGCTGCGCGGGCAGGAGCGTGTTCAGGCTGGTCATGTCCGTCCTCCTTCCAGACGGTCGAGCATGGTCGTGCGGATCCAGCCGAGGCCGGGCCCGCAGTGGGCGAACATCCACGGCAGCAGCCCGGCGAAGTCGTCCTGGTGCCAGAACGACTGCCGCGGCAGCTCAGGCGCCGGGTCGCGCAGGGTCAGGTCGTCGCCCCTGGTGAAGGCCGCCAGGCACACCACGACGGGCGTGGTGACGCCGGCGCGCGGCAGCGTGGCCGCCACCCTGGCCAGGTCGCCCGGCAGGTGGTTCTCGTAGCCGTCGGTGACGACCACCACCAGGTCGGGGTGGGTGCCGACCGCGTCGAGCAGCCCGCTCGCCAGGTCGGCGGAGCCCGACGGCGCCTGCTCCCTGCCGCCGGTCTCGATCACCGTGAGCCGGTCGCAGACCTGCTCCAGGACCAGGCGCAGGGCCGCGGCCTGGGACATGACGGCCCACTCGCGCTCGCCGTACCCGCGCATGGAGGCCGAGGTGTCCAGCACCATGGCCACGCTCGCGTCCAGGCGCGCCAGCCCGCGCGTCGCCCGCGCCACGTATCCGGCCAGCGCCGGGCGCAGCTCGGCGACCGGCCCGCCCCGGTAGAGGTGCACCAGCGTCGCGGCGATGTCGCCCCGGATGGTGGGCGTGACGATCGGCGGGTGCTCCCTGAGCGGGTCGAGCGGCGCGGGCGGCTCCTGCGGGGCCGTCGCGCCGTACGTGCCGGGCGCGTAGAGCGCGCGGACCCGCTCGACCGCCGTGGCCGGGTCGGAGGTGAACCTGAGCAGGCTCCTGCGCAGGTAGGCCGAGCCGGTGTCGCCCTCGGCGACCAGGCGGGCGCGACCGCGCTCGGCGACCAGGCGGGCGCGACCGCCCTCGGCGATCAGGCGGGCGCAACCGCGCGCGGTCGCCTTGCCGAGCGCGTGCTCGAAGCAGTCGACCAGGGCGGGACGGCGCGCCTCGATCAGCGCGTCCGCCTCCGGGTGCTCCAGGACGAAGGCGACCATGGCCCGGGTGACGTGCTTGTGGTTGGCGCGCAGCCGCCGCAGCGCGAGCAGGGCGGTGAGCGCGTACGCCGGCGGCAGGCCGAACATGAGCGCTCTGGTGATCTTGGCCAGGGTGGCGCGGGTCCGGTCGTCCAGGCCGTCCTGGGCGGCGGCCAGGATCCGCAGCAGCACGCGGGCGCGCTGCCACGGGAGCACACCGGGCACCAGCGCGAGCAGCGCGTATCCCTCGGGGTCGCTCAGCCAGGCGCTCCGGTGGAACTCCGCGTCGTCCCAGACCGGCTCGCCGCCCCTGGCCAGTGCCAGTGGTACGTCATGCGTCCGGAAATGCAGGAGAAGAGGTTGGATGTCCACGTTAAAGAAGTTTAGGAATTACCTCCGTGAAATCCCACCGATTTTCTCCCGCGACGATTCCCGGAATTTCGCCGGACGGAAAGTCAGCCGACGGCCAATTGCGGGGAGACCCTGTCCGCCCAGGTCGCCAGCACCGCGTCCAGACGGGACAATTCGGATTCCAGCACCGCCAGGCCGGGTGTGGGCACGCTCGCGCCCAGCTCCACCAGCAGCGGGCGCAGGTGCACCTCGACCGCCAGCGCGTGTTTTGCATCCCCCATGACCAGCAGCGGCAGCGCCGACTTGCCCGCCAGCGCCTGGGACGGCAGTCGGTCGAGGAACGCCTTGAGCAGCCCCGTGTAGGTGCCCTTGTAGGTCGGGCTGGCCACCACCAGCACGCTCGACTCCGCCACCAGCTCCAGCGCCACCTCCACGCCGGAGGACGCGCCGGGGGCCAGCAGGTGCGGGCCGAGCGCCGACAGGTCCACCACCTCGTGCGACTCCCCCGAGCCGAGCCGTTTGCCGATCGCGCGGGCCGCCTCGACGGCCACGGTCAGCGTCCTGGAGCCCTCACGCGGATTCCCGACCAGGGCGACGATGCTCATCGGGCCACCGCCGTCACGCCGCACGCCCAGCCGAAGGCGCTCATCGGGCCACCGCCGTCACGCCGCACGCCCAGCCGAAGGCGCTCATCGGGCCACCGCCGTCACGCCGCGCGCCCAGCCGAAGGCGCTCATCGGGCCACCGCCGTCACGCCGCGCGCCCAGCCGAAGGCGCGCTCCTTCCAGGTCGGCACGCGGCCGGGTTCGATGTCCATGGTCGTGAAGTCCTCCTCCGCCTCGTCGTCCGGCAGGTCGTACCAGTGCAGGTCGCCCTCATGCTCCTCCGATGCCCGTTCAGCCATGAGAGGCCGCCACCTTCCGCTCCATCTCGCGCGCCGCCACGACCTCGTCGCGCAGCAGACTCCACACGTGCCGCCGATGCGCCGGATCGACCCGGCGCTCGTCCTGCACGCCCACGTCCACGATCTTCTTTATCCGCCCCGGGGCCGCCGTCATCACCGCGACACGCTGTCCCAGACAGACGGCCTCGTCGATGTCGTGCGTGATGAAGACTACGGTCTTGCCGCTCTCCCGCCAGATTCGTACGAACCGCTCCTGCAGCCACTCGCGTGTCCGTGTGTCGAGCCCCGCGAACGGCTCGTCCATGAGCAGCACCCCGGGATCGAAGGCGAGACTGCGGGCGAGGGCCACGAGCTGTCGCCTGCCGACCGACAGCTCGTGCGGGTAACGCTCCGCGTACCCGGACAGGCCCACGAGCTCCAGCAGCTCGCGGGCCCGCTCCCGCCTCGGCGCCCCCTTGGCCTCCAGTCCGAACTCCACGTTCGCCTGGGCTGTGCGCCAGGGGAACAGGGCGTACTGCTGGACGACGATGCCCCGGTCGAAGGCGGGACCGGTGACCGGCGCGCCGTCGATGAGGACCTCGCCACCGCTCGGCAGGGTGAGGCCGGCGAAGAGGGCGAGAATGGTGGACTTGCCACAGCCGCTGGGGCCGACGAGCGTGAGCAGTTCACCCTGCCGCACGTCGAGGTCGACCCCGGACAGCGCCGTGAACGGCTCGGCGTCGTCGGCCTGGAACGTCTTGGTGACGTTCCTGAGGCTGAGGTGCAGGCCCTGGCTCATGCGTACGAAGCTACGAGCCGCCGGCGCTAATGTCAACATTTCCTACATGAGATATAGAGAATCCCTCGCCGATAGTCTCGTGCCGTAGCGCCGACGATCGATCGAGGGAGTCTGATGATCTTCATTACCGCGAAGTTCCGCGTCCTGCCCGAGCACGCCGACCGCTGGCCGGAGATCACCGCCGAGTTCACCGCGGCCACCCGCGCCGAGCCCGGCTGCCTGTGGTTCGACTGGTCGCGCAGCCTCGACGACCCGGCCGAATACGTCCTGGTGGAGGCGTTCAGGGACGGCGAGGCGGGGGCGGCGCACGTCGGGTCGGCCCACTTCAAGCAGGCCCGGCAGACGTTGCCGCCCTATCTCCTCGAGACGCCCCGCATCGTGAACGCCACCGTCGCCCAGGACGACTGGTCCGAACTGGGCGAGATGGCCGTCCCGCCGCGCGGCTGACTCAGCGGGTGCTTCTGAGGTTGCCGTAGGCGAACAGGCTGAGCGGGCCCGGCCCCGCCGTCGGCCGCTCAGCTGTCACGGCCAGGGCCAGCGTGTTGTTCCCGTGCTCGTCCAGGAGCCCGGCCGGCAGCGAGAACTCACGCTGCGGGCCGATGTCGCCGCCGTACTGGCCGACGTTCCAGCCGTTGAGGAAGATCAGCACCCGGTACGCCGGTGACGGGTCGCCGCTGAAGCGCAGCCCGATCGGCACGTCCTGGCCCTTGGGGAGGTCGAGGCGGAACGTGGTGCGCTGCCAGGTGACGCCGGGGGCGAGAGCGGTCGGGGCCTTCCAGGATTTATCCGGATATGTCGGCAGATGCCAGCCGGTGCGTTCGCCGTACAGGCCGCCGGTGCTGAGCGGGCCGCGTACCTTGTCCTGTCCCGCGGTGCCCTGGATCTTCCAGGCGATCGGGGTCGCGCCGACGGAGGCGGCCACCAGGCCGCGTGGTTGCTTGAAGCGCAGGTCGTCGGCGATCCAGTCGTCGTTGTGGCCCATGTTGGCGACCAGGACGGAGATCACGTTGTCCTTCCCCGCCTTGAGCAGGCCCGCGGGGATGTCGAAGTGGCCGGGGCCCGGGTCGGGGTTGGGCGGGGTCGCCTGGTCGCCGGAGTCGGCCTGCACGCCGCCGGCGGCCGAGCCGAGGTAGCGGCCGTTCAGCCAGACCAGGTAGTCGCCGCGCAGACCGGTGATGGCGTTCAGGTCGACGCGGGTCTCGGAGCCGGTGGCGGTGAAGTGGCCGCGGTACCAGAGGTTGCCGTAGTGGTAGCCGTAGTCGTCGGCGTACAAGACGGGCAGGGTCCTGGGCGGGTGCGGGCTGTTCGTCGTGGTGTGGTCGGCGACCGTCCAGCGGGAGTCGTCGAAGCCGGGCGCGGCCTCAGGGGCCTCCGCATGAGCCCGCCAGCCGGTCAGCTCGGGCAGCCTCACCGGGGCCGGGGCGCGGGTGACGCCGGTCAGTGAGCCGCTCGCGGTAGGCGTGACGCGGACCTCCTCCTCGCCGCTCGTGTCCCGCTCTTGTGCCGCGACCCGGGCGGTGTCCTGGCCGATGCGCAGACGCCTGACCGACGGCGGCGCGAACACCTCCACCTCCGCCGCCACCGTGTCGGCCGACAGGCGCACGGTGTCACCGTTCACGGCCGCCGAGCGGACCAGCTCGGTACCACGTACCAGCACCGGACCCGTCGGCGTCGAGGCGCGCCAGAACCGGCCCGCCTCTTCGTCCGTGCCGATCAGGAGCAGCAGCGGCCGTCGCCCGCCGCCCGTCACCAGCACCCTCGCCAGCCCCTCATGCGCGTAGTCGAGCCGCAGGTCGCCCCCGCTGTACGCGGCCCGCACCGCCCCTTCGAGCACCTTGACCGAGGGCTGGGAGGCGTAGCGCAGGACCGTGGCCCCGGGCGAGCCCGCGGTGCCGTACAGGACGGCCACGTCGCGGCCGCCGATGGCGGCGTGGGTCAGGAGCTCGGAGGTGGAGGCGGCCAGGCGCTGGCCGCCCAGGTCGTAGCCGGCGACCAGGACGTGCGCGTCACGGCCCTTGACCTGCGCCGGGAGCCGGTAGTGGCCGTCGGGGGCGGCCCAGTCGAGAGTGGTCCCGTCCGTGCCGGTGGCGGCCCTGTCGGTGTGCCGGAGCAGGACGAACTGGGTGCCGGTGTCGGGGTTCGCGCGAGCCGTCGTGCTCAGGGCGGCGGTGCCGGAGGTGGCCGGGGAGGCGATCGCGTCGGTCTTGGCCAGCGGGGCCACGGACTCCAGGAAGTAGCCCTGGCGCTTGAACTCGTCGTACTTGGGCGTCAGTTGCCTGGCCTCGGTGATCGCGGCGCCGTAGTCGTAGGAGGTGTAGACGTCGTTGGGCTGGGCCAGCCAGCCCCAGTTCGTGCCGCCGTAGCCCATGTAGTAGGAGAACATGGTGGCGCCGGTCTGGATCAGGTTGTTCTTGTAGAAATACTTCATGTAGGCCGGGCCGGTGAGCTCGCGGCACTTGTCGTAGCCGACGTTGCCCAGGTCGATGGCCCCGGCCTGATACTCGGCGGCGAAGACGGGGATGTCGTCGCGCAACTTCTCGGTCAGCCCCTCGCCCCACGGACCCCAGACATCCGGGGTGGCGCACTCGAAGGACTGCGGGTAGTCGTCCACGCCGGGGAGTTGCACCGCGCCGGGCCCGCTGGCCCAGGTCGAGCTCCAGCTCCCGGCGTCGCAGCAGTCGTTGGTGGTGATCGGCACGTCGATGCCGTCGGCTCTGGCCTGGTCCTGGAGGTCCTGCATGTACGCGGCGTCGGTGTTGACCTGGTACTCGTTCTCGACGTTGTAAAGGAGCACCGGCCCGCCCTCGGAGACCTGGTGCCTGGCGATGATCGGGTTGATCCGGTGCAGCCACTCCCGGTAGGCGGCCTGGTATCCGGGCTCGCTGCTGCGCGCCCGTCCCGGCACGGTCTTCAGCCAGGCGGGGAAGCCGCCGCCGGTGGTCTCGGCGTTGATGTAGGGCCCCGGCCGCGCGATCACGTACAGGCCGGCCTGCCGCGCGGCGCGCAGGAGCCGGTCCACGTCGCGGACGCCGGTGAAGTCGTACACACCGGGCGCCGGCGAGTGGTAGGCCCACGAGAAGTAGAGCGAGACGGCGTTGAACCCGGCCGCCCTGAACTTCTCGAACACATCCGGCCACAACTCGGGGCTCGGCAGCCTGAAGTAGTGGAACTCCGCCGACTGCAGGACGATCCGGCGGCCGTCCACCGTCAGCGAGTACTTGTCGTAGGTGACCTCGCCCCCGGTCAGGGCGTGCCCGGGCACGACCAGGGTGGCGCAGGTCAGGAGCATGGCCAGGAGCACCGAGAGCAAGCGCCTCATGGTCGCCTTCCAGGGGGTGGACTCGGAACGCACGCGCCTCTTTAATTTGGCGACCATCCAAACAAAAGTCAACGGCCACACCGCGAAACCGCCGGGGACGCCCGTTACGGGAACGTTACAAGCCTCGCGAACCCCCTCATGCAGGCGTTCTCCCAGCTCACAGCCCCGATTTCAGGACGGTAATGTTTTTTTCCGGGTTATTGACGAAAAAGCCCGTGCGTCGGCAGACTCTCCGTCATGTCACAACCCCGCGGCCCCCTGTCGCAACTCCGGCGCGGGCACGAAGAGCTCGTGCTGGGGCTGCTGCGCAAGCACGGGCCCCTCAGCCGGGGCGAGCTGGGCAAACACTGCGGGCTGTCCCGCACCACCCTCTACGACATCCTCGCAGAGCTGGTGGCGGACGGCGCCGTCGTCACGGCCACCTCGCAGGACACGCCCCGCGGCCGCGGCAGGCCGGCCGAGACGCTGACCCTCAACCCGGACGCCGGCCAGGCGATCGGCATCGACTTCGCCCGCCGCGGGCTGCACGTCGCGGCCGTCAACCTGGCGCACGAGGTCATCGGCGCGGCCAGCGAGCCGCACGACGCCGACCTGCCGTGGGAGCAGCGGGTCGAGCTGGCCGGGCGGCTCGTCGGCTCCCTCACCGGGATCGGCTCCGGCGCGGCCCTGCGGCTGGGCGCCCTTGAGGCGGTCGGCGTCGGAGTCGTCGGCCCAGTGGGCGGGCAGGTGGGTGGGCAGGCCCAGGACGAGGACGAGGATGCGCCGCATCCCGTACAGGTGCTGCTGCGCGAGCGGTTCGGCGTCCCGGTCCTGCTCGACAACAACACCCGGCTGGCCGCGCTGGGCGAGGCCATCTGGGGCGCCGCCGCCGGCGACCAGGACGTGCTGTACCTGCGCCTGTCCCACGGCGTCGGCGGCGGGCTCGTGGTCGGCGGATCGTTGCACCGCGGCGCGTACGGCATGTCCGGCGAGTTCGGCCACATCACGGTCGAGCCCGGCGGCGCCCGCTGCGACTGCGGCGGCACCGGCTGCCTGGAGACCGTCGCCTCGATCAGGGCCGTGCTCGACGCCTACCGCGCCGCGGGCGGCCGGGCCGCGGACGTGCCCGAGCTGGTCAAGGCCGTCAGGTCGGGCGAGGAGACCGCCCTGGGCCTGCTGAGCGGCGTCGGCGCCAGGATCGGTGAGACGCTCGCGGCCGTGTGCAACGCGATCGGCCCCAGCGTGATCGTGATCGGCGGCGAGCTGGTCGAGACCGGCGCCGCGCTGTCGGAGCCGATCGAACGGGCCCTGCACGAGCACGTCATCCCCGTCTCCAGGCACCGGGTGAGCCTGCGCTCCGCCACGCTCGGCGAGGTCGCGGGCGCCCTCGGCGGCATCGCCCTGGTGCTCCATGAATCCCCACTGCTTTCTCGCTATCCGGCCGGTCCGGACCTCGCGGAGGACCTTTCCATGACCCCATCGAGGCACCCATGACCCAGCTCACCGCGCTGGGCAAGTCGTCGGCGGCCCCGGCCGTGCGACGCGCCCCCAAGCGCTCGCGGCGCGCGCTCGCGCTCAACCTGATCGCGGTCGTCATCGGCCTCGCCATCTGGACGCTGCTGGCCACGATCGGCGTGCAGGGCCTGCCGGGACCGCTCGAGGTGGCGGCCAAGGCGGGCGAGCTGATCTCCGACGGCACGCTGCTGTTCGACTCCCTGGCCAGCCTGCGCAGGGTCCTGCTCGGCTTCCTGCTCGGCACGCTGCTGGCCATCCCGATCGGCTTCCTGATGGGCTGGTACGCCACCGCGCGCGGCCTGCTGGAGCCGTACGTGCAGTTCTTCCGCACGATTCCCCCGCTGGCGATCATCCCGCTGGCCATCGTGCTCCTGGGCATCGGCGAGGTGCCGAAGATCTTCGTGATCTTCCTGGCGTCGTTCCTGTCGAGCGTCGTGGCCACGTTCCAGGGCGTGGTGGACGTGGACAAGACGCTGATCAACGCCGCCCGCGTGCTCGGCGCCTCGGACCGGACCATCTTCCTCAAGGTCGTGGTGCCGGCCTCGACGCCGTTCATCCTGGTCGGGATGCGGGTCGGGCTCGGCTCGGCCTGGGGCACGCTGGTCGCCGCCGAGCTGATCGCCGCCCAGGAGGGCCTGGGCTTCCGGATGCAGCAGGCCCAGCTCTACTACGACCTGTCCACGATCTTCGTGGGCCTGATCGCCATCGGCGTGCTCGGTCTGCTGATGGACCGGCTGCTGCTGCTGGCCGAGCGCCACCTCACCGACTGGCAGGAGCGCCGATGAACAACAAGATCTCCTTCAGGGACGTGGTCAAGACCTACCCGATGAAGGACGAGACCTTCACCGCGCTGGACCACGTGTCGCTGGACATCGACGACCGCGAGTTCGTCACGGTCGTCGGCCCGTCGGGCTGCGGCAAGAGCACGCTGATGAGCATGGCCGCCGGGCTGGTCGAGCCCACCGGGGGCGAGGTGCTGGTGGACGGCAAGCCGGTCACCGGGCCTGGCCCCGACCGTGGGGTGATCTTCCAGCAGTACGCGTTGTTCCCGTGGCTGACCGTGCGCAAGAACGTGGAGTTCGGGCTGAAGCTCATGGATCTGCCGGCCGGGGAGCGCAGGAGCCGGGCCCAGCGGGCGATCGAGCTGGTCGGGCTGTCCGACTTCGCCGACGCGCTGCCCAAGACGTTGTCAGGCGGCATGAAGCAGCGCTGCGCGATCGCCCGCGCGTACGCGGTGAACCCGCAGGTCCTGCTCATGGACGAGCCGTTCGGCGCCCTCGACGCGCTGACCCGCGTGCAACTGCAGGACCAGCTCCTCGACACCTGGAGCCAGGAGCAGCGCACGGTCATGTTCATCACGCACGACGTGGACGAGGCCGTCTACCTGGCCAGGCGGGTGGTCGTGATGGCCGCCAGGCCGGGCCGCGTCCAGCAGATCATCGACGTCGACCTGCCCTACCCGAGGACCGAGGAGATGCGGCTGTCGCCCGAGTTCGGGCGGATCCGTAACGAGGTCTGGCACGCCGTGTACCACCAGGCACCCGCCGCGTCGGCGGCCTGAACCCCCAGAAAGGACTGATCCGCCATGATTTCTCTTCGTCGCGCCCTGACGGCCGCCTCGGCGGTGAGCCTCGTAGCACTTTCCGTGACCGCCTGCTCCGACGACGGCTCCACGGTCAGGTTCGGCTACATCAGCGACTACAACGGCGCCAGCCTGCTCGCGATCGCCGACAAGCAGGGCCTGTGGGACAAGCAGGGGCTCACGCCCGAGGTCAAGGTCTTCACCAACGGGCCGCTGCAGATCCAGGCGCTCGGCGCGGGCGACCTCGACTTCGGCTACATCGGCCCGGGCGCGATGTGGCTGCCCGCCACGGGCAAGGCCAAGGTCGTCGCGATCAACACGCTCGCGTACGCCGACCGCGTCATCGGCCGGCCCGGCATCAAGACGATCCAGGACCTCAAGGGCAAGAAGGTCGGCGTGCCGGCGGGCACCTCCGGCGACATGGTGCTCAACCTGGCGCTGCAGAAGGCCGGCATGACGGAGAAGGACATCGAGAAGGTGCCGATGGACCCGGCCACCGTCGTGTCGGCGTTCGTGGCCGGGCAGATCGACGGGGCCGGCATCTGGTACCCGCTGATCGACAACATCAAGCAGCAGGTGCCGGACCTGGTGGAGATCGCCAGCACCAAGGCGTGGCCGGAGAGCTCGTTCCCGACCGCGTTCGTGAGCGGCACGAAGGTGGACGGCGAGCTCCAGAACAAGGTCATCAAGGTGCTGCAGGAGGCCAACGACTGGCGGGCCGCGCACCCCGAGGAGTCGATCACCGAGGCGGCCGCCCTGCTCAAGCTGGACCCGGCCAAGGTCAAGGGCGACGCGGCGAACGTGCGGACGATGACCACCGAGGACCTGGTCAACAAGACCAAGGACGGCACCGTGGCCAAGTGGCTGAACAGCCTGGGCGACTTCTTCGTCAGCACCGGCCAGCTCAAGTCCAGGCCCGACCCCGCGACGTACTACACCGGCGATCTCTACACGAAGGCCTTCACGAAGTGAACCTGCTGTTCCTGATGACCGACCAACATCGCGTCGACACGCTCGGCTGCTACGGCAACCCGCACGTGGCCACGCCCAACCTGGACAGGCTGGCCGCGACCGGCACGCGGTTCGACCGCTTCTACACGCCGACGGCCATCTGCACGCCGGCGCGGGCCAGCCTGCTCACCGGGCAGGCCCCGTTCAGGCACCGGCTGCTGGCGAACTACGAGCGCAACGTCGGTTACCTGGAGGACCTGCGGGAGGACGCGTTCACCTTTCCCGAGGCGCTGAAGGAGCAGGGGTACCAGCTCGGGCTGATCGGCAAGTGGCACGGCGGGACCAGCAGGAACGCCGCCTCCTACGGCTTCGACGGGCCCGACCTGCCCGGCTGGCACAACCCGGTGGACCACCCCGACTACCTGGCCTATCTGGAGGAGCGGGGGCTGCCGCCGTACCGGATCTCCGATCTGATCCGGGGCACGACGCCGAACGGGAACCAGGGCAACCTGCTGGCGGCGCGGCTGCACCAGCCGGTGGAGGCCACGTTCGAGCACTACCTGGCGACCAGGGCGATCGAGCACCTGGAGCGGTACGCGGCCGACGGGCGGCCGTTCTTCCTGGCCACGCACTTCTTCGGGCCGCACCTGCCGTACCTGCTGCCGGACGAGTACTTCGACATGTACGACCCGAGCCTGGTGGAGCTGCCGCCGTCGATCGCGGAGACGTTCGAGGGCAAGCCGCCGGTGCAGCGCAACTACAGCCGGCACTGGACGTTCGACACGATCCCGATCGAGATCACCCGCAAGCTGATCGCGGTCTACTGGGGCTACGTCACGCTCATCGACCAGCAGATCGGCCGCATCCTCGACCGCATGGACGAGCTGGGCCTGACGGACCAGACGTCGGTGTTCTTCACCTCCGACCACGGCGAGTTCACCGGCGCGCACCGGCTGCACGACAAGGGCCCGGCGATGTACGAGGACATCTACCGCATCGCCGGCATCGTCCGGATCCCGGGTGCGCCGCCGCAGGTCAGGAACGAGTTCGTGTCGCTCACCGACTGCACGGCGACGATCCTGGAGCTGGCGGGCTGCGACACCAAGCCGGCCGTGGACAGCCGCAGCCTGGTCCCCCTCGTACGCGGTGAGCACCCGGAGTGGCCCGGCGAGCTGCTCGCGGAGTTCCACGGCCACCACTTCCCCTACCCGCAGCGGATGATCCGCGACGACCGCTACAAGCTGATCGTCAACCCGGAGTCGGTCAACGAGCTGTACGACCTGCGCGACGACCCGCACGAGCTGAGCAATCGCTACACCCATCCGGAGCTGGCCCCGGTCCGCCGCCGCCTGATGCGCAGGCTGTACGACCTGCTGCGCGACCGCGGCGACAACTTCTACCACTGGATGACCCCGATGTACGACATCGGCGAACTGGACTACGACCCCACGCTGAGCTCTTTCGAGAAGGAGAGCACCACGGGATGAGGACTCTGCTCGGCATCTCCGTCCTGTTAGCGAGCCTGGTCGCCGTGCCGTCACCGGCGTCGGCGCAGGCCGCCCCCACCTACTCCAACCCGGTCTCGGCCGGGGTCGTGGACACCTTCCCCGACCCCACGATGATCCGCGCCAGGGACGGCCTCTGGTACGCCTACGGCACCCAGAACCCGGTCTTCAACAGCAAGGGCGAGGACGGCGAGCGCATCCTGCCGATCCTGCGCTCCAAGGACCTGGTGACCTGGGAGTACGCCGGCGAGGTGTTCACTCCGGAGACGAAGCCGGCCTGGCACAACGGCGCCCGCCTCTGGGCCCCGGACATCAGGTACGTCGGCGGCGAGTACCACCTGTCGTACTCGCTGGCCAGCGGCGACCTGGGCCTGGCCACCGCCCCGACCCCGACCGGGCCGTGGACCGACCACGGCGACATCCTCCCGGCGGCCACCCAGTCGAGCTGCCCGACGGGCCACATCGACCAGGCCCAGTTCACCGACGTGGACGGCGCCCACTACATGTACTGGGGCAGCTACGACACCATCTGCGTCGCCCGGATGAACGCCGAGGCCACCCTCGTGGAGGGCACGGCCAAGCAGATCGCCAGGGGCCGCCGGATGGAGGGCGGCTACGTCGTCCGCCGCGACGGCTTCTACTACCTCTTCTACTCCGACGCCGGCTGCTGCTCCGGCTCCTTCAGCGGCTACCAGATAAAGGCAGGCCGCTCCACCAGCCCGTTCGGCCCGTTCACGGACGACGAGGGCGTGGACCTGATGGAGCTGACCGGCAAGGGCGCCATCGTCGTGGGCGCGAACGGCAACCGCTGGGCCGGACCTGGTCACAGCGGCTTCCAGACCGATCTCTCGGGTCAGGACTGGCTGGTCTACCACGGCATCTCGACCGATGACCCGGACTTCCCGCCGATCGGCGGCGGGCGGCTGGCGGGGCTGAGCAAGCGGCCGCTGCTGATCGACCGCCTGGACTGGATCGACGGCTGGCCGGTGGTCCGCGCCGGCGCGGGTCCGTCCGAGGGGGCCCAGCCGGCGCCGGTGGCCTCGTACGAGGTGGGCGGCGCGTTCGGCGAGGGCACCCTGGCGGGCTGGAGGGCGGAGGGCGGCGGCTGGTCGGCGAAGACCGATCAGGACGCCCACGGCTACGCCTCGCACGCCGGCCCGGGCACGGCGTACCTGGCCACGACCGGGAGGACGCGCTCGGCCGACGTCCGCGCCCAGGCCGACCTGCGGGCCTCCTCAGGCGCGGCGGGGCTGACGCTCGCCCACGTCAACGGGAACAACCACGTGGTCGCCTGGCTGGACAAGGACCGCGGCGCGCTGGTGACCGACGTGGTGATCGGCAGGAGCCGTGGTGAGCAGGTGACCGCGCTGCCTGCCGGGTTCGACTTCGGCGCCTGGCACAACGTGGTGGCCGAGCTGCGCGGCACGGAGCTGACCGTGCAGGTGAGCGACGACCAGCTCGGCGACGCGATCGTGGAGCAGCGGCGCACGATCCCGCGGGCCGCCGCCCGCAGCGGCTCGGTAGGCGCGGTGGCGCGCGGCCTGGCCGACGCCGACAACGTGGGCGCGGCCAGGCTCTACACCCCCGTCACCCGTCGCGTGCCCGCGCCGAAGCCGGGCAGGCTGCTGCCGGAGTACAGCGACGAGTTCGACGGCACCGCCGTGGGCCCGTCGTGGCAGTGGGTGCGCGGCCCCGCCGCCGGGGTGAAGGTGGCGGACGGCGTGTTGTCGTGGCCGACGCAGAACGCGGAGCTGTACCAGGCCACCAACACCGCGTCGGTGCTGCTGCGGGACGCGCCGGAAGGCGACTACACGGTCGAGGCGAAGCTGAGGTTCGCGCCGGCGCAGGCCTCTCAGCAGGCCGGCATCCTGCTGTACGAGAACGACGACCGCTACTTCAAGATGGCCCATTCCGCGCTGCCGCTCGAACGGGGCAACGGGGCCGTGTTGCAGATGAGCGAGTTCGGCAAGGAGGGCGAGCGGCCGACGACCACGCCGCCGATCGCGGTGGCCAACCAGCCGATGTTCGGCGGGCCGGCGGCGGAGACGATGTGGCTGCGGTTGTCCTACCACCATGACGCCGCGAACGACGAGACCGAGGTGCGCGCGGCGACCAGCCGGGACGGCGAGCGCTGGGTGCGCAACGGGGTCTGGACGTTGCCCGCGAAGGACAAGCTCAGGATCGCTCTGGTCTCGATGAACAGGGCGGGCGCGGTCGCCGAGTTCGACTACGTACGGACCTATCGCGACTGATTCACGGTGCCGGTGATGGCTTTGTCCGTCACCGGCACTGATTCCCGTTCTGGTAAACGCCGGTCCGCGACCCGGCACATGTGCTTGACTCCCGCCTGGTAAACCACACCCTCTGGGAGAGTTCATGGGGGAGTTCGTGGGGATCGACCCTCATGGGGCACAAGAGCTGATCCGCCGGATGGAGGCGGGAAAGGGGCACCTGGGCCGGACGCGGGCCGGGCTCGACGCGGCGATCGCCGAAGCGGGTCAGGACTGGGCGGGCCGTCAGGGTGCCACGGCCATGCATCGTGCGTGGGCGTTCTTCGACGAGTCCCAGCACGACCTGAAGTGGCGGATCGACACGATCGAGCAGATCGTGCCGGTGCGCGAGCGAGGCATGCTCACCGGAACGTTCCCGTTCGGCAGCGAGGCGGAGGCGGTGCGATCCGCCGCGGAGGCGGCGCACTCGATCCGCGCGACGCTCGACGGCGGCGACCCGGCCCCGCCCGCCGAGGGCAGCGACACAGCCCCGCCCACCAAGGACGGCGACGCGGTTCTGGGCGCCGAGGTGCGTGATCCCGCCTATGCGGCGGCGCTGCTGACGGCGCTCGGTCCCGACGCGTTCACGCGGGCGCTGGGCGGCCCGGACAGGGCGCTGGGCGGCGGGCTGGCTGAGGCGTTCGCGAGCGCGGAACGTACCGGGCGGCTCGGGGACGAATGGTATGAGCTGGTGGGGAGCGCGCCGCCGGGCGTCCTGACGAGCCTGGTCACGCTGGCCGGGCAGTCGGGCACGTTTCTCAACCGGGTGGCGGTGGGGCTGCTCAACCGCCCGCCCGACCCCGCCTGGAGCATGCACGACCTGGTCAGGGCGTACGAGGACGAGCCGCTGGCGTTGCAGCAGCTGCTGGCCGAGCACCCGAGCGAGACCCGCGCCCTGCTGGACGCCGCCACCCGCGACCCCAGCCTGGAGGAGGCGCTGGCGGGTGCGTTGCACGAGGCGCTGAAGCCGGGCGTCGGGGCCGACGGGCTGCGCGAGCGGGCGTGGCGCAACATCGTCCGCGGCGTCGGCGCGGCCGTGGAGATCGAGGATCGCTGATCATGCCCACCAGGCCCGAGTTGTTGCGCGAGGCGGCCGAGAAGGAGACGCTCGCCGCCGCGTTCATGCGCTATGCCAGGGGCCTGTCCGACGTGTTCGCGGGGATCCCCTCGAAACCGGCCGATGTCGGGCCGTACTGGATGGGCCCGGCCGCGCAGCGGTACCTCACGCAGGCCCTCCGGCTGCGCCACGAGATGGACGAGCTGGAGGACTCCTGCGTGGCCACCGCCGAGAACCTGCGCCACCGCGCCGGACGGCTGCGCGAGGAGGCGGCTCAGTGCGGGCCGACGTCCGACGACAACCGCTGGGCCAGGTAGATCGGCACGACCGAGGCCACGATCAGCGCGGCGGCCACCACGTTCACCACGGGCGCCTGGTTCGGCCTGAACAGGTTCTCGAAGATCCAGATCGGCAGCGTGCGCACCCCCGCCCCCGCTGTGAAGGTGGTCACGATGATCTCGTCGAACGACAACGCGAACGCCAGCAGCCCGCCCGCCAGCAACGCCGACCGGATCAGCGGGAAGGTCACCAGCCGGAATGTCGTGAACGGCCCCGCCCCGAGATCGGCCGACGCCTCCTCCATGCTCGTGCCCGTCCGCCGCAACCGCGCCAGCACGTTGTTGTAGACGGTCACCACGCAGAACGTGGCGTGCCCGACCACCACGGTGAACAGCCCGAGCCCCACTCCGAACGGCTCCAGCACGGTACGGAAGGCGTTGTTGAGCGCGATCCCCGTGACGATGCCGGGCAGCGCGATGGGCAGGATGATCACCAGGGACACGGCGTCGCGGCCGAAGAAGCGGTAACGCTGCACGGCGAAGGCCGCCATCGTGCCGAGCACCAGCGCGATCGCCGTCGCCCCGAGCCCGGCCTGGAGCGAGGTCCACAGCGCGTCGCGTACCCCCGAGGATGCCCAGGCCGCGCTCCACCAGCGCAGCGTCAGTCCGGGCGGCGGCCAGCCGAACGTGCGGTCGGCGTTGACCGAGTTGAGCAGCACGACGAGCAGCGGCACGTAGATCACGGCCAGCCCGGCCGCGAGCGCGAGCCGGAGCAGCGACCGGGACAGGCGGGACAACGTCACAGGTTCTCCAGGGCTCCGGTACGGCGCACGGCCGCCAGGTAGATGAGCATGATGACTACGGGCACGGTGGCCACGGCGGCGGCGAACGGCAGGTTGTTGGCCGCCCCGATGTTGTCGTAGACCACGTTCCCGATGAGCTGGCTGCGCCCGCCGACGATCTTGACCGCGATGTAGTCGCCCAGCGACAACGAGAAGGTGAAGATCGACCCGGCGACCACGGCGGGGAACGCCAGCGGCCAGACGATCGTGCGGAAGACCCGCCCGGCGCGGGCCCCGAGATCCCCGGCGGCCTCCAGCAACGAGCCCGGCAGCCGCTCCAGCCCCGCGTAGATGGGCAGGATCATGTAAGGCAGCCACAGGTACGCCAGCGTCAGCACCGTGGACGTCACCCCGAACCCCCACCCCAGCAGCCCGCCCGACGACAACATGACGCGCCACGCGTACGCCTTGACCAGGTAGCTCGCCCACAGCGGCGTCAGCACCGCGATCACCAGCCACCGTCGCGCCCGGGGCGAGGTCAGCTTGGCCATCGCGAACGCCATCGGGAAGGCCACCACGAGGTCGATCGCCGTCACCGCCAGCGCCACCCCGACCGAGCGCAACGTGATCGTCCTGTACACCTCCACCGTGATCACGTCACGGAAGTTCGCCCAGGTGAACGTCCGGACCAGCTCGCCGGTGAAGGTGTCGGTGGTGTAGAACGCGGTGACGAACAGCGCCGCCAGCGCCCCCAGGTACGCCAGTCCCAGCCACGCCAGCGGCGCCGACAGCAGCAGCGACAGCCGTACCCCCGCCCTGCGGTGCAGGAAGGCGGCGACCCGGGTCAACCCTTGATCTCCGTCCAGGCCCGCGTCCATTCGGCGTAGTCGGTGCACTTGACGCCGGTGCGGCCGTCGAGGCACTGCGGGATCGGGGTGGTCCAGTAGTGCACCTTCGAGAAGTAGGTCTCGTCGGTGGCGTGGAAGGTCTCGCAGTGCTTCGGGTCGGCGGTCTCCTCGCACGCCTTGGCGTTCGACGGGGCCTCCCCGAAGTACTCGGCGACCTGCGCGTTCGCCTCGGGCGAGATGATCCAGTCGAGCCACTTGTAGGCGCAGTTCGGGTGCGCGGCCTTGGTGGCCACCATCCACGTGTCCGACCAGCCGGTCGCGCCCTCCTTGGGCAGGACGGCCTCCACCTGCGCCTTCTCGCTCTTGGCCACGTTGACGATGACCTGCCACGTGGTGCCCACGACCGAGTCGCCGCTCTTGAACGACTGGATCTCCTTGGTGTAGTCCGACCAGTACTCGCCGATGATCTGCTTCTGCTGCTTGAGCAGGTCCACGGCGGCCTTGAACTGCTTGTCGTCCAGCGCGTACGGGTTCTTGATCGCCAGGTCCGGCTTGGTCGCCATCAGGTAGACGGCGGCGTCGGCGATGTAGATGGGCGAGTCGTAGGCGGTGACCTTGCCCTTGTACGGCGAGTTCGGGTCGAACACCACGCTCCACGAGTCGGGGGCGGGCTTGACCGTGTCGGTGCGCCACATGAGCAGGTTGGCGCCGCGGCCGTGCGGGACCCCGTACGCGACGCCGTCCACGGAGTTCCACGGCTTGCTCTTCAGGCCGTCGAACACGTCGGTGTAGTTGGGGATCAGGTTCGTGTTGACCGGGGCGACCGTGCCGGCCGCGATCAGGCGCAGGGAGGCGTCGCCGGAGGCCGAGACGGCGTCGTACTGGCCGGTTCGCATGAGTGTGACCATCTCGTCCGAGGTGCCGGCGACCTTGGTGTTCACCTGGCAGCCGGTCTCCTGCTCGAACGGGGTGACCCAGTCCACCTTGGGGTCGTTGGTGCCGTCCTCGGCGTACCCGGCCCAGGCGACCAGGTTGACCTGGCCCTCCCCCGTGCCCAGGTCCCGCAGGGCGTCGATCTTGGGCGGTACGAAGCCGGTCTGACCCGGCGCGGGGGCCGTGCCGCCGCCGGTGGTGGTGGAGCCGCCGCAGGCCGTGAGGAGTGCGAGGGCCGCGGTGGTGATGGCTAACCGGGTCGGTCTCATGCCTTCTCCTGTTTCACGAGGAACTCGTGGCGCCGCTGCCACACGAGCCGCACGCGGGCGCCCCTCAGGCCCAGGACCTCCATGGAGGAGACCTGGAGGTTCTGCTGGAGCGCTATCAGGCGCCCGCCGGCGTCCAGGTCGACGACGAACCTGGTGGCCGCGCCCGCGTACACGACCTCGGCGACCGTCCCGGCGGCGGAGTGCTCACCGGCCCCGGCGGCCTCGTCCTCGTCCAGCACGACGCGCAGCTTCTCCGGGCGGACGCTGAACGTGCCGGAGCGGCCGAGGATCTTCTCGGCGGCGGGGCCGGAGATGAGGTTGGAGGTGCCCACGAACCCGGCCACGAACGCGGTGGCGGGCCGTTCGTAGACCTCGGCGGGCGTGCCGATCTGCTCGATCCTGCCCCGGTCGAACACCGCGACCCGGTCGCTCATCGTCAGCGCCTCCTCCTGGTCGTGCGTGACGAACAGGAACGTGATGCCGACCTCGCGCTGCAACTCCTTCAGCTCGACCTGCATCTCCTCGCGCAGCTTGAGGTCGAGTGCGCCCAGGGGCTCATCCAGCAGCAGCACCCGGGGACGGTTGACCAGGGCCCTGGCCAGCGCCACCCGCTGCCGCTGGCCGCCGGAGAGCTCGGCGGGCCGCCGCTTCCCGAAGTCCTCCAGGCGCACGGAACGCAGCGCGGCCACGGCCCGCTCGCGCCGCTCGGCCTTGGGGACCTTCTTCACGCGCAGGCCGTACTCGACGTTGGCCAGCACGTTGAGGTGCGGGAACAGGGCGTAGTCCTGGAAGACGGTGTTGACGTCGCGCTCGAAGGGGGCCAGGCGGGTGACATCCCTGCCGCCCAGCTCCACGGTGCCGGCGCTCGGCGTCTCGAACCCGGCGATCAGGCGCAGCACCGTGGTCTTACCCGAGCCCGACGGGCCGAGCATCGCGAAGAACTCGCCGTCGCGAATCTCCAGGTCTATGCCGTCGACGGCGGTGACCGGCCCGAACTCCTTGCGCAGCCCGTTCAGTCCCACGGCCGCGTCGCTGCCTGGCATAACCGAAAACATATGTTTTCTGATGTATGGCGACAAGGGGGATTCGCCTGCGTGCGGCGGGTTTCCTCGGTCGCCGGCCATCGCAAGAACCGCAACGGCTTGCGTTATGGACGCAAGAATTTGAGGACATTCTGAAAGTAGTTCACAGGGCCTTGTGGAGTGGTGTGCGGGGGGCCTAATGTCGCCTCACCCCCCGAGAGAAACGAGCACGGGATGCCTCGCCCCCTCACCGCGGCGCTCCTCGCCGCCGTCCTGGCCTGCGGCCTCACCGGCCCCGCCTTAGCCGAGTCCGCCTCTGCCGGGTCCGCCTCAGCCGAGCCCGCTTCTGCCGGGTCCGCGGGTCCTGCTCCGGTCGTGACGCGGGCGGCCCTGGATCCGGCGCTGGTCGCGGGCCGGGGCGCCGACGTGGCGTTCGCGGAGCAGGAGGCGGAGAACGCCGCGACGAACGGCACGGTCATCGGGCCGGATCGCAGCGCGTACACCTTGCCCGCAGAGGCGTCGGGCAGGAAGGCGGTCAGGCTGACGCGGGGGCAGCACGTGGAGTTCACGCTGCCCGCCAAGGCGAACGCGATCACCGTGCGCTACAGCATCCCCGACGCGCCGGGCGGGGGTGGCATCACGGCGCCGCTCGACGTCACGGTCAACGGCGGGGGCCGGACGACGATGACGCTGACGTCGCAGTACGCGTGGTTGTACAACCAGTATCCCTTCTCCAACGACCCCCAGGCCGGCCTGCTGCACCCTGACTGGTGGATCACCGAGTGCTCGTGCGTGCCCAGCGCCACCACCCCGGCCCCGGTGATCGCGAAGCCGTTCCGGCCGAGCCACTTCTACGACGAGCAGCGGCTGCGGCTGGGGCGCACCTACCGGGCGGGCGACCGGGTACGCCTGACGGTCCCGGCCGGGAGCAGGGCCGAGTGGACGGTCGTCGACCTGCTCGACTCCGAGCTCGTCGGCCCGCCGAAGGTAGAACTCCTGGCGGCCAACGTGCTGGTGTTCGGCGCGGACCCCACGGGGCGGCGCGACTCGGCGGGGGCGTTCGACAAGGCCATCGCCTTCGCCAAGCGGGGACGGCTGAAGGTGTACGTGCCGCCGGGCACGTACCAGGTCAACCGGCACATCATCGTCGACGACGTGACCATCACCGGCGCCGGGAACTGGTACACGACCATCAAGGGCCGCGAGGTCGCCCTCGCCACTCCGGCCCCCGACGGATCCACGCACACGGGCGTCGGCTTCTACGGCAAGCAGGGCGGCAGCAGCGATGTGCACCTGTCGGGCTTCGCGATCGAGGGCGACGTCCGCGAGCGCATCGACACCGACCAGGTCAACGGCGTCGGCGGCGCGATGAGCGACTCCACCATCGACGGCCTGCACATCCGCCACACCAAGGTCGGCATGTGGTTCGACGGCCCGATGACGAACACGCGCCTCACGAACAACGTGATCGTCGACCAGATCGCCGACGCGATCAACTTCCACACCGGCGTCACGAACTCGGTCGTGTCCAACACCTTCGTCCGCAACAGCGGTGACGACGCCCTGGCCATGTGGTCGGAGAAGATCCCGAACAAGGGCAACACGTTCGACCACAACACCGTGCAGACACCCGTGCTGGCCAACGGCATCGCGATCTACGGCGGCGGCGACAACACGGTTTCGGGCAACCTCATCGCCGACCCGATCAGGGAGGGCAGCGCGCTCCAGGTGGGCTCCCGCTTCGCGGCCGAGCCGTTCACCGGGCGGCTGAACATCACCGGCAACACGACCGTCAGATCCGGCACCTACGAGCTGAACTGGAACATCGGCCTCGGCGCCATCTGGTTCTACGCGCTGGAGCGGGACATCTCCGCCGACATCCGGGTGAGCGGCAACGACTTCCTCGACAACACCTACAACGCGATCATGCTGGTGAGCGAGTGGTCGGTGAAGGACCTGTACGCGATCGACAACGTGCACTTCAAGGACATCCGGGTGGACGGCACCGGCACCTCGGTGGTCAGCGCGCGGGTGAAGGGCTCGGCCACGTTCGAGAACGTCGACGCGCGGAACGTGGGCGCGGTCGGGGTCAACAACTGCGGCTCGTTCGGCTTCCCCGCCACGGGGTCGGAGTTCTCGCTGACGGATCGCGGCGGGAACGACGGGGCCTGGCTGGCGCCGTGGCTGCTGCCCAACACCATCACCTGCGACGACCGCCCACCGGTCGTGGCGCCCCCGGCACCTTCTCCCTGGTGACGCGCGTGCGGTGACGGGCCTGCCCCCGTCATCCGCGTGCGGTGACGGGCCGCCCCCTGCCATCCGGGGGCGGCCCTGCCGTCAGCTCATCGCGGCCAGGCCCTTGACCACGGTGGTCGTCAGGACGCCGATCTCGGAGATGCCGATGGTCACCGTGTCGCCGTCCTGCAGCGTGAACGGCAGGTCCGGCACCAGGCACGTGCCGGTGGCCAGCACCGCGCCGTCGGGGAAGGCGTCGGCGCGGAAGAGGTAGCCCGCCAGGTCGTCGAGACGCCGGTTGAGCTGCGAGGTGTTCGCCTTGCCCGTCCACACCGTCTCCCCCGCCCTGGCGATGCTGAGCGAGATGTCCAGCGTGTACGGGT
The DNA here is from genome assembly GCF_042656245.1 of Nonomuraea insulae. NCBI lineage: Bacteria > Bacillati > Actinomycetota > Actinomycetes > Streptosporangiales > Streptosporangiaceae > Nonomuraea > Nonomuraea insulae. The sequence goes on along the minus strand of NZ_JBHSPA010000011.1, from coordinate 251,557 downwards.
CCGCGACCTCCCAGGCGGGCCTGATCGCCGGCCCCACCGCGCACGCGCCCAGGTAGATCTTGGCCTGCGGCAGGTAGAGCGGGTTGACCCCCTCGATGGTGCGCGAACTGACGTCGTCCACCACCGTGTACCCGACGATCTCCCCTGAGGCGTTCAGCACCAGCCCCAGCTCGGGCTCCGGCACGTCGATCCCCGAGTCGTCGCGCACCGAGACGCGCCCGCCGTCCCCGGAGACCTTCCAGGCCACCGACTTGAAGAACAACTCGGGCCGTTCGGCGTCGTAGACGAGTTCGTACACGTCGGCGGCCCGCTCGCTCTCCAGCACCCGGGCCTCGCGCGAGCGCCGGTAGGTCACGCCGGCCGCCCACACCTCCATCCGCCCGTCCACGGGGGCCAGCCGCCGCACGGCCCCGGACGGGTGCCGTGGCCCGTCCGCCTCCGCGCACCGCCGGCGCAGCTCATCGGAGGACAGCCGGAGCAGCTCGCCCACGGTGGTGATCCCGGACAGCTCCACCACCTGCTCACCGTCATCGACACCGACGGCGTCGGCGCTGGTAAGAGGGCTCGTGAACCGTACGATCTGCATGCCTGCTCCTAGCTCCATCAAACGAGGGGGCACATATCATCCGATGAATTGTCCCCTATGGGATCAACTTAGTAGTTTGCCGGGGGTGATCGGGAGGGCGTTGGCACGGTCAGATCACCTCGAAGTCGGCCATCATCGCCATGTCCTCGTGTTCGAGATTGTGGCAGTGCAGCATGTACCGGCCACGGTGGCCGTCGAAGCGGGCCAGCACGTCCACGACCTCGTACGGGCGCACGTCCACGGTGTCCTTCCAGCCCCCGTCGGTGGCCGCCGGGGCTCTGCCGTTCCTGGCCAGGATCTGGAAGTGGGCCAGGTGGAGGTGGACGGGGTGGTGGAAGTCGCTGGTCAGCCGCCACACCTCGGCGGTGCCCAGGCGGGGGCGGGCCAGCGGGACGCCCGGCCGGTAGGGCTTCGCGTTGATCGTCCAGCTCTCGCCGGTCCTGCGGAAGTCGAACGTCCTGGTCGCCACGGGGCGCGGCCTTCGCGGCGGGCGGGACAGGGTCGCCGGCACGGCGCTGTCGTCGCGGGCCGCGCGCGTGACGACGAAGCGCATGACGTTCCTCTGCATGCCCTCGGCCAGGGTGTTGACCAGGGTGACCGCGCTGCCGACCGGGTAGGCGGAGAAGTCCACGACGACGTCGTAACGCTCTCCCGGGGAGATCGGGATCGTGTCGTGGGCCACGGGGGCGGCCAGGAGGCCGGAATCGCTGCCGATCTGCGTGAACCTGCCTCCTGGGGTCAGCTGGAGACGGTATCTGCGGGCGTTGGAGGCGTTCAGCAGCCGCAGCCGATACCGCGCCGCCGCCACCTCGGCCACCGGCCAGGGCGCGCCGTTGACCAGGATCACGTCCCCCTCGACACCCTCCATGTAGTCCCCGTCGAGCCCCAGCCAGTCCCCTCCGTGCATGCCTCCGTGCATGCCTCCGTGGGCGCCTCCGTGGGCGCTGTACGCCTGTGGGTAGCGGAAGGAGCCGTCCTCCTCGAAGGAGCGGTCGCAGATCATCAGCGGCAACTCCCGCTCGCCCCGGGGCAGCGGCAGCGCGTCCTCCTCCTCGTCCCGCACCAGCGCCATCCCGGCCAGCCCCCGCCACACCTGCGGCGCGGTGAAGTCCATGCGGTGGTCGTGGTACCAGAGCGTGGCGGCCCGCTGTTCCACCGGGTAGCGGTAGTCCTTGACCACCTGGTGGTGCACCTCCCCCGGATGGCCGTGCCGGGTGGAGTGACCGGCGGGCACGACCAGATCGGTCGGGTAGCCGTCGGAGCCGGGCGGGGTGACGCCGCCGTGCAGGTGGGTGGAGGTGGGGACGGGCAGCTCGTTGCGCACGGCGATCGTGACGGGCGTGCCGCGCCGCAGCTCGAACGTGGGGCCGGGGAAGGTGCCGCCGTACCCCCACACCTCGGTACGCGACCCCGGGAGGATCTCGGCCGCGGCCACCCGCTGCGTCACCTCGTACCGGCCGGGGCCCGACGGACGGGCCACCTCGGGGATCGGCAGCGGCACGGTGAACGGCTCGGGCAGCGGCGCCCCGCTCACCAGGAGCTGCCCCGCGCTCTCGGCGGGCCCGCACCCGGCGGCGGCGAGCCCCGCCCCGCCCAGCACCCCGAGGAACGCCCGTCTGGAAACACCCTCGGAGCGGCTCATGCGGCGGTGTGGCGGAAGGCACGCCAGGTCCATACGGCGAAGACGGCGGAGAGGCCGAAGATGGCCATGCCGAGCGGGAAGTGCAGCCCCAGGGCCCGGGACTGCCCGAATCCCACCTGCGCGGTCTCCAGCGCCACGAGCCCCAGACTGGCCGCGGCCGGCCACCAGGCCCCTCGCCCCGGCCGCCACAGCAGGATCGCCGCCACGAGCTGCAGGTAGAGCAGGACGTGGGTGACGCCGGCGTTGTCGCGGTGCCAGATGAGCAGATCGACGTCGCCGGTGACGAACAGCCCGGCGAGGGCGGCCTGGGCGAGCACGCCCGCCAGGTGGGCTGTGGCCAGGGCCCGCAGGGACCACACGATCCAGGCAGGCGGAGTGGAAGTCATGCCGGAAATGCTCCAAGGACGGGCCCCCTGGTCACATCCCACGCGGGACGGCCTCCGCACGTACTCCCGGGGTCGTACGCAAGGGACAAGGGGGCAGGAAACGTACGACCGGGGGGTGACGTACGGGCTGAGGAGCGTCGCCTACCTTGTGAGCATGGACAGCCGGAGAATCGACGCGCTGGTCGCGGTGGGCGCCCTGGTGGCGATCGTGTCGGGCACGTACGCGAACCTGTCGTGGACCGGCCCCCTGGAGCGTCCGCTCGACCCGGCGGGCCTGACGCTGCTCACGATCTCGGCCCTGTCGCTGGCCTTCCGGCGTACCACCCCGCTGACGGCCGGCATCGTCGCGGCGGCCTGCGGGGTGCTCTACTACGCGGCCCACTATCCCGGTGTGTTCACCGCCGCGCCCGCGCTCGCCTCGATCTACACCCTCGCCGTCCTGGGCCGCCGCAGGGCCGCGATCTGGCTGGCCGCGGGGCTGGCGGTGGCGATGTACGGGCTCATGGCGCTGGCGGCCGACGACCCCGCCCCGGGAAGCTCGATGACGCTGCTGAGCGGCTGGCTGGTGGCCATGGTGGTGCTCGGTGAGATGACGAGGCGAGGGCGGGCGTACCTGAGGGCGGTGGAGCAGCGGGCGGAGGAGGCCGAGCGCACCCGCGAGGAGGCGGCGCTGCGCCGGGCGGGTGAGGAGCGGCTGTGGATCGCGCAGGAGCTGCACGACTCGCTCACCCACAGCATCTCGGTGATCAACGTGCAGACCGCGCTGGCCATCGAACTGCTGGACCGCAGGCCGGAACGGGCCAGGGAGGCGCTGGCCGCGATCAAGGAGTCGGGGCGCGAGGCGATGGCCGAGCTGCGGGCCACGCTGGGCGTGCTGCGCCACCCCGACGAGGTCGAGGCGGGGCTGTCCGGGCTGCCGCGCCTGGTGTCCAGGGCCGAGGGGGCGGGGCTGCGGGTGGCGTACACGGTCTCGGGAGAGCCGTACGCGCTGCCGCCCGAGGTGGACCGGGCCGCCTACCGGATCGCGCAGGAGGCGCTCACCAACGTGCTGCGGCACGCGGGGGCGGCGGCGGTCACGGTGGCGGTCGAATACGATCACCCGAGGGTCGTGGTGCGGGTGGAGAACGACGGCGAGCCGGGCACCGCCGGGCCGGGAATGGGGCTGATCGGGATGCGCGAGCGCGCGGTCGCCCTCGGCGGGTCGCTCACGGCCGGTCCGGGCGAAACCGGCGGCTTCACCGTGCGCGCCGAACTGGTCGCCGCGTGATCCGGGTGTTGCTGGCCGACGATCAGCCGCTGATCCGCGCCGGTTTCCGGGCCCTGCTGGAGCTGACCGACGACATCGAGGTGGTCGGCGAGGCGGGCGACGGCGCGCAGGCCGTGGAGCTGGCCGGGCGGCTGCTGCCGGACGTGGCACTGCTCGACGTGCGCATGCCGCTGATGGACGGCATCCAGGCCACCCGCAGGATCGGCGCCACGCCGGAGCTGAACGACGTACGCGTGGTGATCCTCACCAACTACGCCCTGGACGAATACGTCTTCGCCGCCCTCAGGGCCGGGGCCAGCGGCTTCCTGCTCAAGGACATCGAGCCGCGCGACCTGCTGCAGTCGGTGCGGGTGGCGGCACGCGGCGAGGCGCTGCTGTCGCCCTCGGTGACGCGCCGCCTGATCGAGGAGTACGTCAGCACCCCGCCCCGCCCGGTCCCCTCCCCCGGCCTCGACCGGCTGACCGGCCGCGAACGGGAGATCGTCGCCCTGGTCGCCAGGGGGCTGTCCAACGAGGAGATCGCCGGGCACCTGGTGATCAGCGGCGCCACGGCCAAGACGCACGTGAGCAGGTCGATGATCAAGCTGGGCGTGCGCGACAGGGCCCAGCTCGTCGTGTTCGCCTACGAGTCGGGCCTGGTGACCCCGGGGGCGGGCTAGTTGACGGGCTTGCCGAGCGCGCTGCCCGCCAGCCAGTCCTCCCACAACTTGGCCCACGGCGTCGGCCCGTTGCCGAACCGCAGTTTCCTGGAGGTGCCGCTGACCTCGATGATGTCGCCGCGCTGGGTGAACTCGTAGAACCAGCGGGCGTTGGCGGGGCTGGCGTTCACGCAGCCGTGGCTGACGTTGGAGCTGCCCTGCGCGCCGGTCGACCAGGGGGCGGCGTGGAAGAAGGTGCCGCTGTAGGTCATGCGCACGTTCCACTTGGTACGGATGCGGTACTCGCCGGGCTCCCCGATCGTGGCCGAGTCCATGACGGTCTCGGCGGCCTTCTCCTGGGCGATCATGACGCCGGAGTAGCTGTCGTCACCCGGCTTGCCGAGGCTGACCGGGATGGTCTTGACGACCTCGCCGTCCTTGCGCACGACCGCCTGGTGGCTCTCGGCGTCGACCTTGGTGATGTGCTCGGGCCCGACGGTGAAGGACAGGCTGCGGTCCTTCGTACCCCACAGTCCCGCCCCGGCGCGCAGTCCGGCCAGGTGCGCCACGACCGTGATCTTCTCGCCGACCGGCCAGTACTCGCGCGGCCTGAACTGCACCTCCCGGTCGCTCACCCAGCTCCACGCGCCCTGCACGGGCTGCGACATCCGCACGACCAGCGAGCGCTCGATCGCGGCCCTGTCCTTCTTCTCGGCGATCGGCTGCGACAGCAGGAGCTGCACCGGCATCCCGACGCCGACCTTCTCGCCGTCCAGGGGCGACATGCCGCTCTGCAGCGCCTTCTTCGGCTTGAGCGTGGTGAAGGTGGACTTCCCCGTCACCTGCTTGCCGTCCGTGCCGGTGGCCTGCGCGTTGACGGTGTACGTGGTGGAGGTCCGCAGCGGCCACTGGGGCCGCCACGTCCCGTCCGCGCCCACGGCGCCCTTCACCGCGCGGCCCTTGGCGTCGGCGACGCCCATCGTGGTGACCTTGCCGCCGGTGACCTTGACGCTGACGCCGGTGTCGGGGGCGACCTTCTTCGTGCCGTCGGCGGGCGTGATCGACAGCTTGGCCACCGGGCCCTGCTCCTGCCCGGGCTCGCCCGGGCCGCCCGAACCACCGCCCGAGGCGGTGCATCCGGCGGCGAGCAGCGCCGCCGCGAAAATACTCACGAGTGTCTTGCTGGTCCGGCCGTTCCGCATCCCTGATGCCTCCCGTGCCTGACATATAGGCAATCATTCACATTAGACCGTTACCGGTGATCCGGCGGACTCCTGCCCGGATTAGGTCCGCCCATGCGGCACAAGGCGACGCGGCGCGAGTGAATGAGCTTGATCCGGCGCTGGGACGCCCACAATCATGGGCCGGTGGACTACTACCTGATCTCCGCGACGGCGGGCGATCGATCGCCCGCAGGGCTCCTGGTGGAGGAGTTCGTCCTGTGCGATGACTACACGGCGGCCGGCATCGACGGCGCCGAGTGGAGACCGGAGATCGGGGCCTGGTCCGCCTCCGCCGAGATGAGCCGGGCCATCCGCGCCGACACCGCACTGCGGTCGCGGGTGACGCCGGTGAGCCGGGCGGAGGCGTGCCGGGCCTTCGCGCTCCTCAGGGGCGGCGAACTGCCGGAAGAGGCCGGGTTGCGCACCCTCTTCCAGGAGCGCCGTCACCTGCCCACCACGGCCCCGCTCAACCTGGGCAACAGCACCAAGGCGCGCCGCTACCGCATCCTGTTCGCCGGGGAGCTCGGCGCCGACGGGCTGGCGAACGCGCGCACGGCCCTGCGGCTGGAGCCCACCGGCGACCCGCGCGTGGTCGGCACGGCCTCGACCAGCTCGGGCGGTCACGGCTTCACCTGGGAGCTGCGCCGGATCGGCGCGGGCATCGCCTGGTGCGTGGACGTGACCGCGCGGCTCGGCTCCGGCCCGGTCACCACGCTCGGGGCACTGCTGCACCACCACCGGCAGGCGGTGCGCGACCAGGGCCTCATCCCCGTCACCGTGGAGCGCTTCGCCTGAGGCGACAACCTCATCGGCCGATGATTGTCACATTTCGCCGCCCTATTCCGTCCTGTTTATGACGGTGCAACCGAGTCGGGTGCGGGGTGACGATGAAGGGCAGTTCACTGGCCAGGGCGTTGGACGATCGTGTCGGCGGCGCCGGTTTCCTGACGAAGGCCATGCGCAAGGCCTTCGCCAACCACTGGACGTTCCTGCTGGGTGAGATCGCCCTGTATGCCTTCGTGGTCGTCCTGGTCACCGGCGTCTTCCTGACGTTCTTCTTCAAACCGACCATGGAGGAGGTCATCTACAACGGCTCGTACGTGCCGCTGCGCGGCGTCACGATGAGCCAGGCGTACGCGTCCTCCCTGGAGATCAGTTTCGAGGTGCACGGCGGGCTGCTGATCCGGCAGATGCACCACTGGGCCACGCTGATCTTCCTCGCCGGGATCGTGGCCCACCTGCTGCGCAACTTCTTCACCGGCGCCTTCCGCAAGCCGCGCGAGCTGAACTGGCTGATCGGCGTGGCGCTGTTCGGGCTGGTGATGCTCAACGGGTTGTTCGGCTACTCGCTGCCCGACGACCTGCTGTCCGGGGCGGGGCTGCGCATCCTGCACGGGGTGATCGTCTCGGTGCCGCTGGTGGGGACGTATCTCGCGATGTTCCTGTTCGGCGGGGAATTCCCCGGCGGCGACATCGTCTCCCGCCTCTACAGCCTGCACGTGCTGCTCATTCCCGGCCTGTTGCTGCTGCTGATACCGCTGCACGCGGTGGTGCTGACGTGGCGGCAGACGCACACGCAGTTCCGGGAGAAGGGGCTGAAGAACACCCAGGTGAAGGGCGGGCCGTTCTTCCCCAACTTCCTGGCGAAGACGACGGCGTTCCTGCTGTGGGTGACCGGGACGGTCGCGCTGATGGCCACGGTCTTCCAGATCAACCCGATCTGGCTGTACGGGCCGTACGTGCCCAGCACGGTCAGCGCAGGCTCCCAGCCCGACTGGTACATGGGGTTCCTGGAGGGCGCGCTGCGGCTCATGCCGCCGTGGGAGTTCACCGTGCTCGGCTTCAGCGTGCCCATGAGTGTGCTGATCCCCGCGCTGGTGGCGCCGGGGTTGTTGTTCACCGGGCTGGCGCTGTACCCGTTCGTGGAGCGGTGGATCACCCGTGACCGGGCCGTGCACAACCTGCTCGACCGGCCGCGCGACGTCCCGACGCGGACGGGGCTCGGGGTCGCGGGGATCGCGTACTACGGGGTGTTGTGGATGGCCGGGGGCAACGACCTGATCGCCACCAACTTCCACATCTCGCTGAACGCGACGACCTGGATCTTCCGGGTGGCGATCGTGGCGGGACCGGTGCTGGCGTACGAGGTCACCCGGCGGATCTGCCTGGGGCTGCGGGCTCGTGACCGGCGGACCGTCGAGCACGGCGTGGAGACCGGCGTGATCGTACGCGGGTCCGATGGCGCCTACGCCGAGGTCGAGCGGCCGGTGACCGAGGAGGAGCAGGCGGTGCTCGTGCCCGCCGCCTCCCCGGCTCCGCCCGCGCTGCCGCCGGCGAGCAACGGCAACGACGTCCCGCCGCCGGACAGACACCGGGTCCGCGACGCCCTCCAGCGCTCCTGGGACCGCTGACCGGCCGGGACCGTCGCGGTCGGCCGCACGCCGGTCGGCCGCACGCCGGTCGGCCGCACGCCGGTCGGTCGCACGCCGGTCGGTCGCGCGCCGGCGTGACCGGTCAGGGGATGGGTACGGCGGGCACGGTCACCGGGCCCGTGAGCGGGTTCAGCGCGTCCGCCTGCGACTGCCCCATCGGGACGATCACGTCCAGGGCCTTGGGCACCGTGCCGGGGTCCACCGCGCAGAGCGGATCCGTGGCGCCCTCTGCGCAGACCCCGAACTGGTACGGCTGCGGCGTCGCGGCGAACCCCCTGGCCTGGTCGGCGCTGAAGCCATCCTGCCCGGCGAGCACCACGGCGAAGCGCCACCCGGGCCCCGGCGTGCCGAACGTGGCCTTGGGCAGGGCGATCGTGATCGTCCGCGTGGTGCCGGACGACCGGACCGCCGCCCCGGCCTGCGCCGCGCCCGCCGCCGTCACCCAGACCGGGGCGGCGAAGCCCTGCGCCTCCACCCGCTGCGACCAGGGCTCGGCCAGCCGGTAGTTGCGCTGCGGGAACGCCGGATCCGTCGAACGCGTGGCCACGGCCGGGTCCTGGACGTACACGTCGAGGAGCTGGGCGCCCATCTGGTTGCCGAACGTGGCGGTGAGGTCGCGCAGCTCGGCCCGCAGGTAGACGGTGCTCGCGTCCGTGATGACCTGGAACCTGCGCAGGTCGAACGCTCCGTCGTGGAAGTCGGCGGCCGTCGGGTAGGCGTAGGTGCCGGGTCCGTCGTCGTCTCCCTCGGGGTCGGTGACGTCGAGCACGGTCGTGGCGCCCACGATGTCGCCGATGACCGTGCGCCTCGCGTACGCGGTGCGGCCGTCGGAAGCGGTCGCCGTCACGATGAGCACGACCTCGCCGAACGAGACGGGGGCCGGGGCAAAGAAGGCGCCGTCCGCGCCCGCCCGCACGGAGACCGACCGGGTGGGGGCGCCGGTGTCGATGGGCGTGGCGGCGAGGTCCACGCGTGCCCCAGGGGCGGTGACGCCCTGGACGGTCACCGAGGTGCCGGGGACCGCGGTGCCGTCGGCGGGGGCGGTGACGGTGAGCGGGGCGGCCTGCGGCATGCTCGCGTAGCGGCGGCGTACGACGTCGGGCTGCTCGACCGGCTTCGTGGAGCCGAGCGTCAGCACCAGCCGGACGACCTGGGCCTGCGCCCACGTCAGCGGCGAGGCCGAGCCCGCGGGCCCGCCGTCGCGGAAGCCGATCGAGGCGGTGGCCGGATCGCTCCCGTACGGGGAGGCGGCCAGGTCCGGGTTCTCCCACGCCTGCTCGGGGATCAGCCCGGTGCCCGACGCCATCGCCCGCATGGCGGACAGCAGCGACGACGCCGTGGCCTGGTCGCGGTTCTGGAGCGCCTGCTCGGCCCGCTCGCCCGCCAGGACCGGCCACACGTGTCCTGAACCGGTGTTGCCGGTGGGCCACGGCTTGCCCGAGGGCGCACAGGAGGTGGGGTCGGGCTCGTGGCAGTCGCCGTAGCCGTCCTCGGTGCCGGGGGTCTCGCTGCCGTAGCGGTACCAGCCGGGGCCGCCGGCCGTCTCGCGCCTGATCACGCGGTCCACGACGGGCAGGCTGGCCAGCACGTCGGGGTCGTCGGGCGGCAGGATGCCGAGCCTGGTCAGCTCCAGGAAGCCCGCGTCCACGACCCTGCGCTGGTCCTCGGTGGGGCCGCCGTTGCCCAGGTTGTACGACACGGCCGCGTCCGGGTCGCCGGTGCGGGACAGGCGCAGGAAGTAGCGGGAGGCGTACGGGCCGGTCGTGGTGACCGTCCAGCCCTTGATCGAGCGGGCGAAATGGTCGGCCGTGGCCCGGTAGATCCTGGCCCGGCCCTGGTCGCCCTGCCGGGCGGCGATCTCCCCCGCCGCGACCAGCCCGGCGATCTCGGCCGCGATCGTGGACGGCGAGAAACCTGACTGCTCCTCCCACCGCTCCACCCCGAACGCGGGCCCGTGCGAGACCACGAAGTCGGCCGCCGCCCGCACCTCGGGCCACAGGCCCGCGTCGCCCGCGAGACCCGCCTGGTAGGCCATGAGCAGCGGGTACGCGGTCTCGTCGAGCTGGTCGCCGCCCGAGTCGGGAGCCGGTTCGCCGTTGAGCAGGGAGTTGCGCGGCAGGCGGCCGTCGGCCAGTTGCTGGCGTTCCAGGAGGAAGCGGACGGTGGCGCGGGCGGTGGCCACGTCGCCGGCGGCGAGGAAGCCGGTGAACGCCTCGTACAGGTCGCGGGCGAACACCTCGCGGTAGGAGCCGAAGTAGACCGGCTTGCCGCCGGGCAGCTCGCCCGCGCCCACCGCCTGACCCCACGGGCTGGCCAGGGACGCGACGACCGCGCCGGGGAACGTCTTGTCCTCGCTGGCCTTGAGCACGTTCGCCGACAGACGGTAGAAGTCGCCCAGGGCGTTCGGCGGTTTGCGGAGGCCGGCGTCGTAGGAGGCCCAGCCGGACTCGTAGCGGGAGCGGGTGGTGTCGAACGAGCGGTTCACGGCCTCGCCGGCGGTCCGCAGCGCGGCGGCCCTGCCGCGGCCGAAGCCGAGCGCGAACGTCACCTCGCCCCTGCCGTCGATCGGCAGGCGCGCGGTGGCGACCACGTTGCCGGTCGGCGCCTCGGTGTACGGGGTCAGGTCGCGGGCCGCGTCGAGCTGGGTGGCGCCGTCACTGGCGGTGCCGGCGTACCCGACACTGGCCTGCGGGAGCCTGCGCTCGGCCCGGAGCGCCAGGTGGGTGGGGACGGCGTAGTCGCGGGCCGGGGCGGAGGTCTCGGTGTTGTCGTCCCAGATGACGGGGGCGCCGGTGGGGCCGTCCACCGCGCCGCTGTCGGCGCCGCCGTTGGGCTGCCCGCCGCCGCCGTTGCCGTTCACGCTCGCGTCGAGCCGCGCGTACAGCCGCAGGCCCGGGGGCTGGAGGCGGGTGCGCACGACCACGGCGTCGCGGCCGGGGTCGGTGAGGTAGGTGGTGGTCAGGCGGTAGCGGCCGGCCCTGCTGGTGGAGGTGATCGTGCAGGTCATGCCCGATCTGTCGGTGCTCACCTGGTAGGTGGTGTCGCGGGCCTGCACCTCGGTGAACGTCCTGCCGTCGGTCACGACGAACTGGAGGGTCTCGACGTTGGTGTTGTCGATCGTGGGCTCGTACACGTCGGACAGGACGCCGCCCGCGACCGTGTACCAGACCTTGGAGTCGCGCCCGGCGGCGGTGCCGACGCAGTCCTTGCGAGCCGCCCCGAAGTGCGAGGCCGCGCCCGGCCCGCCCGGCGCGGGGGCCCGGGCGAGCACGGGATCGCAGGGGATGGTGACCAGCGCGGTCGCGGTGATCAGGGCAAGCAAAGACCGACGGATCGCAGGCATGCCAGGGCTCCCCTCCCTAACCCCGATGGGTTGAGAGAAGACCAGCGGCACTCCCCTGTCAACCCTGGTGTCCGCATGTCGCCACGCTCGTTCCCCAGACCCCCGCCGTACTTCGGCGGGGGTCCCTTGTGAGAAGGAGAGGTTCGTCGGGGCTTGGGCCCTTATGGGGGGACGGGCGGTGGGTCGGGCTGGGGGCCGGTGGTGCTTCGGGGCCTGCCCCTTTGGGAGGACGGGTGATGGCGTTCGGAAGGGGGTGCTAGGCGTGTTCGGCGACGGGCTCGACGCCGCGGTCCAGGCGCAGGCCGCGCGTCTCCTTGAACGAGGTCAGCACCACGATCAGCGACACCGCCGCCAGCACCACCATGTAGAACGCCGGCGCGATCGCACTGTCCGTCGCCGACACCAGGCCGGTCGCCGCGAACGGCGCGGTGCCGCCGAACAGCACGTACGCGGCCGTGTACCCGATGGCCGAGCCGCTCGACCGCACCTTCGCCGGGAACATCTCCACCAGCGCGGGCACGTTCGACGTCCCGATCACCGACACCAGCATCGCCAGCAACGACATGCCCACCATCGCCCCGGCCAGGCTGGAGTCCATCAGCCAGAACGCCGGCAGCGGCAGCAGCACGAACCCCGCGCAGGCGGTGATCAACATCGGCCGCCGCCCGAACCGGTCGCTGGCCTGCGCCGCGAACACGCACGCGATGCTGTACGCGAGCATCGACACGACGTTCGTGAGCTGCGCCTGGCTCTTGGTGTAGCCCAGCTCCTCCGACATGTACGCGATCATGTAGCTGCTCATCAGGTAGTACCCGACCGCGTTGGTGATGCTGTACCCGAACAACGTCGCGATCTGCCTGCCGCAACGCCGCACGGCCTCACGCAGCGGCGCGGGCTCCACCGCGTCGTTCTTCTCCAGCGACCGGAACACGGGCGTGTCCTCGACCTTGGAGCGCAGGTACAGCCCGATCGCCCCGAGCGGCGCGGCCAGCAGGAACGGGATGCGCCACCCCCAGCTCTGCAACGCCTCGGTGGTCACCGTGGAGGTGATCAGGAAGCCGACGCCCGAGCCCATCACGCTGGCCAGGCCCACGGTCACCGGCACGGCGGCGGCGAAGCGGGCCCGGCGGCCCTCCGGCGCGTACTCGACGATGAACGCCGACGCCCCCGTGTACTCGCCGCCGGTCGAGAAGCCCTGGACGGCGCGCAGCAGGAACAGCAGGACCGGCGCGGCCACGCCCACCGTGGCGTAGGTCGGCAGGATCCCGATGAGGAACGTGGCCCCGCTCATCGTGAGGATGGTCAGGGCCAGCATCCTGTTGCGGCCGAGACGGTCGCCGTAGCGGCCGAAGAAGGCCGCGCCGAGCGGCCGGGCGATGAACCCGCCGGCGAAGATCGCCCACGTGGCGAGCAGCGCGGCCGTCTTGTCGTAGTCGGGGAAGAACAGGGCGGCGATGGTCGCGGACATCACCGCGTACGCCGCCGAGTCGAACCACTCGACGAAGTTGCCGATCGCTGAGGCCATGGTGACCTTGCGCCGCACGGCCGCGGAATCCTGGGGGGTCATGCTCGCTCCTTACGTGGTGTTCCGGTTGCGGAGCTGAGCCCGCTGGATCTTGCCGGTCGCCGATCGGGGCAGCTCGTCGACGAACTCGATCTCCCGTGGGTAGGCGAAGCGCGAATGCGTGGTCTTCGCGAACTCGCGGATCTCCCGTGCCAGCTCCTCCCCCGGCCGGTAGCCGGGCGAGAGCAGGACCCACGCCTTGACGGCCTGGCCGCGTACGGGGTCCGGCACTCCGGCCACCCCCACGTCGGCGACGGCCGGGTGGGCCCGCAGCGCGTCCTCGATCTCGTCGGGCCCGACGCGGTAGCCGGAGGTCTTGATCACGTCGTCCACGCGGCCGAGGAACCAGTAGTAGCCGTCCTCGTCCACGCGCGCGTGGTCCTTGGTGTGGAACCACTCCCCGCCGAACACCTCCTGGGTGGCCTCGGGGCGCTTCCAGTAGCCGAGCGGGAACTGCGGGTTGCTCCGCGTGCGCAGGCAGATCTCGCCGACCTCGCCCGCGGGCACCGGCCGCTCCTGCTCGTCGAGCAGCGCGACGTCCCAGCCGGGCAGCGGGCGCCCCATGGAGCCCTCCTTGACCGGCTGGTCCGGGAAGTTCCCGATCAGCGGGTACGACTCCGTCGAGCCGTAGTAGTCGAGCAGCGTGACCCCGAACTGGTCGCGGAACCAGCGGATCAGGTCGGCGGTGAGCGGCTCGTTGGCGCAGCAGACCGTACGCAGGCGCTGCGGATGCTTGGTGCCCGCCTCCGGCACCTGCTCGCGCATCTTGCGCAGGAACGTGGGGTTGACCAGCCCGGTCGTCACCCCGTTCCGCGCCATGCTGGCCAGCAGCCCCTCGGGGTCGAAGCCGGCGGCGGGACGGTAGACGAGGTGCGTGGCGCCGGCCCGCAGCGGCCCCATGAGCTTGGCCATCGACCAGGCCCACTCCCCCGCGCCGTAGAAGACGTCGCCGGGGCGCAGGCCGTGGCAGGCCTCGAACTCGTTGTGGCCGAGCAGCGTGCGGTGCGCGTGCACGATGCCCTTGGCGGGGCCGGTCGTACCGGAGGTGTAGAAGATCAGCGCCGGGTCGTCGGCCGCGGTGTCGGCGTCCTCGAACTCGGCCGGCAGTCGCCCGATCACGGGGTCGTCCACGTCCAGGACCATGCCGTCGTACCCGGCCGCCCTGTGCACCGCGCCCGCCTCCGTGACCAGCACGGTCGCGCCCGAGTCCGCCAGCCGGTAGGAGATCTGGTCGTCGGCCCAGAGCAGCGACATGGTCACCAGCACGGCCCCGGTGCGCAGGACGCCGAGGTAGGTCGCGGGCGTGTCGGTGCGCTGCGGCAACATGACCGCGACGCGGTCGCCGTGCCGTACGCCGAGGCCGTGCAGGCAGGCGGCCACCTGGCGGGAGCGGTCCTGCACCTCGCCCCAGCGGATCTCCTCGTGGACCCCCGTGTGGTCCTCGAAGATCAGCGCCACGTTCTCGCGCGGGTGGCGGTCGGCCACGTCCACGGCCATGTTGTAGCGGTCGGGCACACTCCAGCCGGTCATCGAGCCCGTCCCTGCAGGAACCGGGCCATCTCGCGCTGGGGCTCGCCGGAGGCGTAGGCGGTGGCGTGCACCTTCTTGGCCGCCTCCACCGAGTCGGCCAGCGCCTCCCGCTCCAGCTCCCGCAGCCGCCCCTTGGTCAGCGCCACCGCGCCGGAGGGCAGCCCGGCCAGCTCCTTGGCCTGCGCGATCGCGGCCGTGAGCACCTCGCGCTCGCCGACGAGCCTGGTCAGCAGGCCGAGCCGCTCCGCCTCCGCGCCGTACACCAGCCGCCCGGTCAGCGTGAACTCGGTCGTCCTGGCGCGGCCGAGGATGTTCCACATGGCCCAGATGCCGGTGATGCTCGGGATGCCGGACAACACCTCGGGCTGGCCCATCCGCACGCCGGCGTGGCCGATGCGCAGGTCGGCCAGGAGCGCGTACTGGAAGCCGGACCCGGCCGCCACCCCGTTCACCGCGGCCACGACCGGCTTGTCCAGGTCGAGCACCGCCCGGTAGAGGCGGTCGAAACCGTCGATCCAGGCGTCGGAGGCCGCGTGGTCGTCGGGGTCGATCGTGGCCGTCTCCTTCAGGTCCTGGCCCGCGCAGAACGCACGCCCCGCCCCGGTCAGGACGACCGCGCCCACCTCGGGGTCGTCGCCGGCCTCGCGCAGCAGGTCGATCAGCCGCTCCCGCATGTTGGCGGTCCAGGCGTTGAGCTTCTCCGGACGGTTCAGAGTGATCACCGCAACGGGTCCGTCACGATCCAGCAGCACAGTCACAAGCGTCCCTTCGCAGGTCATCGGGCTTGCCGGGATATAACCAGGTGTGACCGGCCGGTGGCCAACATCAATGTGGACCCTTGGCCATACCAGAGCGATATGGTGAGGCCGATGGAGCTACGCCACCTGCGATACTTCGTCGCCGTAGCCGAGGAATTGCACTTCGGCCGGGCGGCGGAGCGGCTGCACATGGCGCAGCCGCCGCTGTCCCAGCGCATTCGCGACCTGGAGCGGGAGCTGGGGGTGCGGCTGTTCGACCGCAACCCGCACCGCGTCGCGCTGACCGAGGCGGGAGCGCTGCTGCTGGAGCACGCCCGTGGCGTCCTGGAACGTGCCGACGCCGCCCGCGAGGCCATGCGCCGCATCCGTCCCGGCGCGTCGGGGGTGCTGCGCGCCGGGGTGCCGCCGGACACCACGCCGAAAGCGCTGCGCACGCTGGTGACCGGGTTCACCGAGCGGGTCCCCGACGTGCTGCTGGAACTGCACGAGCTGACCACCGCCAGCCAGCTCGCCAAGCTGCGGGCGGAGGAGCTGGACGCGGGCCTGGTCAGGCACCCGTCCGACACGGTCGGGCTGGAGTCGAGCGAGGTCGTGCATCGGCGGCTGGGCGTGGTGCTCCCGACCGGCCACCGGGCCGCCCAGCACGACGAGGTACGCCTGCGCACGCTCGACGGCTCGCCTCTGGTGATCTTTCCCCGCGAGATGGCGCCCCAGCTCTACGACCACATGCTGGAAGCCTGCCGGGACAACGGCTACCTGCCCAGCGCGATCCGGCACGCCCGCAACCCGCACTTCGTCCACGGCCTGGTCATGTCGGGCCTCGGTGCGCACCTGAACGAGGAGCCCTATGACGAGCTCCCGGCCGGGCTGGTCTGGCGGCCGATCGACGAACCCCGGCTGACCTGGTCCACCTCGGCGGTGTGGCCGCCGGTGCAGGGTGGCGAGGTCATCGCGGCCTTCGCCGAGGCCGCCCTCGCGGGGCTGCGCGAGGTCGGCCACGCCTGACCCGGTTTCATCCGGAAAGCGGTCTCCTGCGAACCAGGGGCGAACCACGGTCGTCCAACGTGGTGGAACGGTCCCGGCGGCCTGCCGGGGTCGTCGCTCAGGGGAGCCGCACCGGGGGCGGTGCGCAAGGGGGATCCATGGACATCGGCGCTACGTCGCGCCGGCCTGCCCGGGCCGGCGCGCGTCGGGGGACGGCGAGAACGATCGCCGCAACCGTCCTGGTCACGGCGGCGTGCGGCACGGGGGCCGCCGTCGCCACAACAGCCACAACCACAACCACAGCCACGGCACCGGCCACAACCACAGCCGCGGCACCGGCCACGGCACCGGCACCGGCACCGGCACCGAGGCGGGCAGTGGGGCGGGCACAGGCCGCCACGACGCCTGGCGCGTTATCGGAGTCTGGCGCGTTATCGGAGCGGTGGTTCACGGCGTCGCGGGCCGTGCGAGGCATGTGGGGCCGGGCGGCCACGCTCGAACCGCTGCTCACCGCGATCGACTCGGCCACCGCCAAGCCGGTCGACTGTCACCGCGCCAAGTGCGTGGCCCTGACGTTCGACGACGGGCCGGGACCGTACACGGACGCGCTGCTGCACCACCTGGCGGTCTACCGGGCGCGGGCCACGTTCTTCGTGGTGGGGCAGAACGTGGGGGCGTACCCGGGCGTCGTGCGCAGGGCGTACGCGGCGGGGCACGAGATCGGCAACCACACCTGGTCGCACCCGAACCTGACGAAGTTGTCGGCCGCCGGGGTGCGGTCCCAGCTCGCGCGTACCGATCAGGCGGTCAAGGCGGCCACCGGAGTCAGGCCGAAGCTCGTCCGCCCGCCGTACGGCGCGCTCAACGCCGCCGTACGCCTGCGGACCGCGCGGCCGATGGTGTTGTGGAGCGTGGACACCCTGGACTGGCTGCACCGCGACAGCGACAGAGTGGCCCGCAAGACGCTGAAGTCCGTACGCCCAGGCAGCATCATCCTGTTCCACGACATCCACCCCTCGACGGTCCGGGCGATCCCGCGCGTGCTGAAGACCCTGTCCAGGCGCGGCTACACCTTCGTCACCGTCAGCCGCCTGTTCGGAGGCGACCCGCCGCACATCGTCTACAGCGGCGGCCTGCTCAGCATGACGTGAGCCGCTGATCCGAGCTTCTGTCACGATCCGGTGAACCCGGGCCGCAGGCCGCCCGTATCTGTCCGTGTGAGCGGTGATCGCGCGTGAACCCCGACCAGGAAGGACGCGGCGCCGGCAGCAGGGACACCGCGCAGGCCGGCCGGCCCGGCCTGCGCGGGCTGCGGGCGGCTGTGTTCGCGGTCGTGTGCGTGCTCACCGCATTGGCCATGCACGTCCTGGCCGGCGGCCCGGCCGCCGGCCTGGGTACTGTGGCCGCGGCCACCGCCGTGACGGGTGCGGGCGCGTTCGTCCTGGCCCGCCGCCGGCGCTCCACGGGCACGCTCCTCGCCGCCGCCTTTGCCGCCCAGTACGGGATGCACCAGCTCTTCTCCACCGACCTCCCGCACGCCCCGCACCACCTCATCGCCGGGCACCATCAGGGCGGGTTGTCCGCCGGGGCCGGGATGTTCCTGGCCCACGTGCTGGTGGCGACGTTGTCGGCGTGGTGGCTGGATCGCGGCGAGACCGTGCTCGCCACACTGCTGCTCCTGCTGGCCTGCTCACTGCGCGGCCTGCTGTGGCCGCCGCCGGCCACCCCCTCCACGCCACCCCCGGCGCCGCTGCGCCCGATGGGGACGGCCGGGGCGGGCATCCTCACCTCCCAGGTGCTGGCCTGGGCTCTGTGCCGCAGGGGACCTCCGCGCTAAGGATCGGCACGGCCCCTCAGGACCGTCGTACCGGCCCCTTAAGACCGTCGTACCGGCTGCTGGAGACCGATGTCCCGGCCGCTAGGGACCGATGTCCCGGCCGCTGGGGACCGATCTCTCCTGCCTCGCGTGATTCGTGACATGCGCGCATTCCCCCGCATGCCACGCGCCCTCCCCTGCCCGCATTCAGCGCGCCCCGTCGTGCGTGCGCGCTTCCGGAACGGAGCCCCCCATGACCTCTGTCGAAACGCGGCCGGAAGCCCCGGTCGTCGTCACCCCTGCGGCACCTTCCTCGTCCCAGCGTTACCGGGTCGTATGGCGCTGGCACTTCTACGCCGGCCTCTTCGTCGCCCCCGTCCTGCTCGTCCTAGCCGTCACCGGCTCCATCTACCTGTTCAAGGAGCCCTTCGAGCAGTGGCGTTACCAGGACGTCCGCACGCTCAGCCAGCCCGTCACCACGGCGCTGCCCCTGTCGGAGCAGATCGCCGCCGCTCAGCAGGCCCGCCCGGGCGCGCCCGTCATGTCCGTCATTCCGCCCACCTCCTCCGACCGCACCACCCGGGTCATCCTCCAGGGCGCCGACTCCGGCCCCTGGGCGCAGGGCATCTCCGTGTACGTGAACCCGGGCACGGCGGCCGTGGTCGGCCAGATCGACGACGGCGCCACGTTCATGCGCGTCGTGCGTACGATCCACGGCGAACTCATGGCCGGCACGATCGGCGATCGCGTCGTGGAGATCGCCGCCTGCTGGGCGCTGATCCTGGTCGCGACCGGCACGTACCTGTGGTGGAGCAGCCGCGGGCGGAACAGGAAGGCGGCCCGTTCTGCCAGGGGACGGTTGCGGCGGCTGCACACCCTGACCGGGGTCGGCGGAGGCGCGGTGGTGGTGTTCCTGGTCATCTCCGGCCTGCCGTGGTCGGGCGTGTGGGGCGACGGGCTGCAGCGGATCCAGGACCGTACCGGCTCGACCACCCCCAGCGCCGACGACTTCCCGCACACCTCCACGCCCCTGTCCGGCGACCTGTCCGCCAACCCGGACGCCAAGGTCCCGTGGGCGGCGGAACGACTGCCCGTGCCGCCCTCGCAGGACGGCCACGCGGAGCACGGCGCCTCCCACGGTGTGCTGCAGCCCGGCGCCCTGCCCGTCGAGAACGCCCTGGCCGCCGCCTGGCCCGCGATCAGATCGTGCCTGCCCGGCGAATGCGACCTCAAGGTGCTGCTGCCCGACGGTCCTCAGGGCGTCTACACGATCGTGGCCGAGCCGCGCCGCGACCCGTCGGACGCGCAGACGTTGCACGTGGACCAGTACAGCGGGCGGGTGCTGGTCTCGTACGGCTGGGCGGAGTACGGCGTGCTCGCCAAGGCCGTCGAGCAGGGCGTCGCGCTGCACGAGGGCCGCCGGTACGGCACCGCCAACCTGCTCGTGATGCTGGGCGCCTGCCTGACCATCGTCACGCTGGTGGTCACCGGCACCTGGATGTGGTGGAAGCGCCGCCCCAGGGGCCGCGCCGGCGCCCCCGCCCGAGCCACGGACCGGCGCACGGCGTACGGGGTGATGGGGATCATGGCGGCGCTGGGGCTGCTGTTCCCGCTGGCGGGCGTGACGATGGCGGTGGTCCTGCTGGTGGACTGGCTCGCCCTGCGCCGGATCCCGGCGCTCAGGCGGGTGTTCGGCTGACTCAAGGGGCTGTGAGGGCCCAGGTTCTGTCATGACGTACTGGCACGCTCACGCCGGTCAGAGGCGTGCCCGAACCTTCAGGGCGCGCCTCTGACCGGCGGAGGTCAGGTCAGCAGCCCCGCCACCGCCAGCGCCGGCTCCGGGTGTGCGGCCAGCAACGCGCCGACCTCGCGCGACCCGCCACCGGCGGCGGCGGACGGCGTGCTCCACTCCCCTGAGCACCCGAGGAGCCCCGCCACCGCGTCGCACGCGGCCGGATTCCCCCTGAGCAGCTCGGCCACCGGCCCCGACGCCATCGGAGCGGACGCGGCGGGAGCGGGCTTGGGCCGGGCGGTCCACGGCGGCACCCAGGCGTCCACGGCCGTCAACGAGCCGGGGAACGTACGCCCCGCCTCGCGTACGAGCACCGGCACCAGCTCCCCGGCCCCGTCCCGCAACGTGACGATCAGCTTGGGCAACCACGGCAACAACACGTTGTCGGGAAGCCGCCCGAACGCCTTCGAGATCACCTCCACCACGAACCCCGACAGCCCGGGAGCAAGCTCCATGGCCTGGACGAACCCGGTGATGTACTGCGGAACCGACGGAACGACCAGCGGGTTCGCCAGCAGCTCGTCGCACCGCGTCCGCAACGAGGCCAGCGGCAACAACCCGAGCTGGTGGCGGGCCGCCCAGAGCAGCGCCACCTTGGCGGGAGCCTCCGGATGCGACTGCCGCACCGCGAGTTCGAGCTGGGCCCGGTCGCACCCGAGCGCCAGCGCCAGGCTCTCCATCGTGAACAGGAAACCCAGCATGGCGGCCACCTGCCGCACACCGGTCTCGTCGTCCACGAAGGCGGTCGGCAACATCGTGCAGTAGTGCGCGTACCCGGCGATCACGAACGCCTCGCACCAGGCGGGCAGCTCGGGCTCGTTCGCCCGGTAGTACGCCAGCAGCCGCCGGATCCTGCGCAGCACCTCAGGCGCGTCGTCCACGGTGCGCTCGGCGGCGAGCAGCTCCACCGCCCGCGCCCCGAGCTCGTCGGCGAAGCGCCGGCTGTCCAGGAACAACACCGCGTCCTCGACCGCCGCCAGCGCGATGGCCGCCGTGGCCTTGGGGTCCCAGACCGAGCGCCGCAGCCGCTGCTCCAGCACCTGCTCGATGGTGACGCCTTCGTAGCCGAGCTCGATGATCGAGCGCTGGTGCTTGCCGAACGACAGGTCCCAGCTCTCCTGGATCGAGCGCTCCCCCAGCCTGCGCTCGCCCATGATGGGGCGTACCGCGTCGGAGGGCAGCAGGTAGCGCAGCATCCACAGCAGGTCGGAGCAGGGCACCAGGCCGGGCTCGGCGTTGAGGTCGAGCAGCGCCCGCTGGATCGTACGTTTCTCCAGGTCGAGCCCGAGCGGCGCGAGCCGGTCGTAGACGTTCCTGGCCAGCGGCGGCATGGCGTCGTAGCCGACCTCCCCGAGGCGGTCGCCGCCGAGCAGGATCTCGCACAACCGCCGCACGTCGCGCCGTCCCGGCACGATGTCCTTCTCGATGCACGTGACGGCCGCGTCCTGGAAGTCGTACGGGGTGGGCCTGGCCCGGTTGCGCATGCCCGCCAGCAGGATCGAGGTCTCGTAGACCGCGATCGCGTCGGCGGTGCTGGCCAGGTAGCCGTTGCGGCGGGCCAGCCGGACGATGTCCACCGACCAGCCGACCAGCTCGGCCTCGTCGAGGGCGTCCAGCGCGGGCGGGCTGGACAGGAACCCGGTCAGCTTGTCGGCCACCTCGCCCCTGAGCGCGGACGCGGGGGCGGGCGGCTTGGCCGGGCGCTTGCGGGCGCCCTTCTGGCCGGCGAGCTGGAACGGGGTCAGCCGGCTGCGGGTGAGCGCCTTGGCCCAGGTGGCCGCCGCGATCGACACCGAGCCGGAGGCCAGCCCGAACTGCGCCTCGATGGCCGAGTGGCTGGACGGGATGAGCCCGTACAGCCACTTCGTCTCCGTGCGCGGGCTGATCTCCCAGGTGGCCGTGGACCTCAGGCCGAACTGCTCGACGCGGCTGGCGGCGTGGAAGGCGCCGCACACGTACAGGCAGTCGGCGGGGTCGGCGCCGGAGGTGGCCAGGTGCTCGCGCATCCGCGTCCACATGTACCGCTCGCGGTCCTCGTCCACGGCCAGCCGGTCGCCGTCGGGGCCGAGGCGGCGGAACAGGCTGCCGATCAGCACCATGACCTGGCGGTAGGTGTCGTAGTCCGCGCCGGACAGCGGCTGCTCGACGTACTGGTCCCACCACTCCGACCAGTGGCGCACCTTGCCGTGGTGCAGCAGGTGCTCCTCCAGCTCGGCGAAGCGGGGCCGCAGGTCGCCGATCTCGACGCCGACCGCGTCACCGTGGAGACCGGCTTCCTTCTCCTTGGAAGGGGGCTGCGGCTCCTCCTTGGGCGCCCACTGGAAGACGTGGTCGGACGAGCGGTCCACCAGCACCAGCTCGACGCCGGGGGTTTCGAGGGCGTAGGCGATGGCCTGGTATTCCGCCGACGCCTCCGTGATGGGCGCCACCACGCTGAGCGGCGCCCACGTCTTCGGGAACCCGTCGAGGTCGGTCGCGAACGCCTGCACCGCCACCGGCAGCCGGCAGTTGCGCAGCTCGCTCAGCAGGGGTTCCAGGTCCTCGCACAACTCCAGGTAGATGACCTTCGGCTGCTTCTCGCGCAGCCTGCGCACCATCGCCAGCGCC
The DNA here is from genome assembly GCF_042656245.1 of Nonomuraea insulae. Lineage (NCBI taxonomy): Bacteria > Bacillati > Actinomycetota > Actinomycetes > Streptosporangiales > Streptosporangiaceae > Nonomuraea > Nonomuraea insulae. Next base: position 228,989 of record NZ_JBHSPA010000011.1, on the reverse strand, counting down.
GAGGCGGGCGAGTGGTGGCAGACCGGGAAGATCTCCAGCTCCTCGCGCAGCGCCCGGTCCACGTCGTCCACCAGGCCCGACAGGATGCCGGACACGGCGACAGGACTGCCGGCGAACGTCTCGGCGGCGTCGAGGAGCTGCCCGCGGAGCGAGCCGAAGGGACTCTGCGGGCCGGTCATGAGAGCGTGGAGATGGCCTCGCGGCCGCCTTCGAGGAACTCAGGCCACTCCCCGCCGTCCTTCTTGCTGCGGGGCTCGACGACGCCGTGCCAGTACTTGTTGAGTATCGCCAGGTCCTCGGGAGTGCGCCGGGCCAGCGAGCCGACCAGCGACCCGGCCAGCGTCTGCGCGCGCAGCACCCGGTCGCCGAAGAAGTGGCTGTGCAGGATGGCGTCCTCCAGCACGCCGATCTGCTCGGCCGTGGACAGCGCCGACTCCAGCTTCTCGTCGTCGCTGGTGGCCGAGGCCGCCGCCGTGCGCAGGTCCGCGAAGCTCTGCAGCAGGATGTCCAGCAGCGTCGGCGGCAGGTCCAGCTCGATCTGGTGCCTGCGCAACAACTCTTCGGTACGGAAGCGGACGATCTCCGCCTCGCTCTTCTTGTTCGTCACGACCGGGATGCGGACGAAGTTGAAACGGCGCTTGAGCGCGGACGACAGGTCGTTGACGCCCCGGTCGCGGCTGTTGGCGGTGGCGATGATGGAGAAGCCGGGCTGGGCGAAGACGATGTTGTCGTCGTCGAGCTCGGGGATGGAGACGTACTTCTCCGACAGGATCGAGATGAGCGCGTCCTGGACATCGCTGGTCGAGCGGGTCAGCTCCTCGAAGCGGCCGATCACGCCGCCCTCCATCGCCGTCATGATCGGCGAGGGGATCATCGACTGGCGGGACTGGCCCTTGGCGATGACCATGGACACGTTCCAGGAGTATTTGATGTGGTCTTCGGTGGTCCCGGCGGTGCCCTGGACCACGAGCGTGGAGTTGCGGCAGATGGCCGCGGCGAGCAGCTCGGCCAGCCAGCTCTTGCCGGTGCCCGGGTCGCCGAGCAGCAGCAGGCCCCGGTCGGACGCCAGGGTCACGATGCTGCGCTCGACGAAGCTGCGGTCGCCGAACCACTTCTGCGCGATCTCCCTGTCGATCCCGTCGGCGCGCTCGGAGCCGAGGACGAACAGCCGGATCATGCGGGGGCTGAGCCGCCACGAGAAGGGCTTGGGGTCCTTGTCGATCGACTCCAGGTAGTCGAGCTCCTCCGCGTACTTCACCTCTGCGGGGGCGCGCAGCACATCGTCACTCATCTTTGCGGTCTCCTAGGTGAGGAAGTTCTTGAGCTCGAACACGAGCTTGTGGATGCGGCCCGAGATCACCGGGGTGCCCAGGTCCTTGAATTTCTTGCGGAACCACGGCTCGACGCTCTGGACTCCCGAGCTGTTGACCGAGCCGACGGGGATGAACTTGACACCCGAGCGGTAGACGGCCTCGATGCCGTCGTACAACGGCTGGGAGCGGTCGAACTCGTAGAAGTCGGAGATCCACACCATCACGGTGTTACGCGGATCGCTGATCTTCGGGCGGGCCATGGCCATCGCGACCGGCCCGTCGTTGCCGCCGCCCAGATTCGTGCGCAGCAGCACCTCGAACGGGTCGTGAATCCACGGCGTCAGGTCGATGGCCCGGGTGTCGTAGGCGATCAGGTGCACGTCCACCTTCGGCAGCCCGGCGAAGATCGAGGCCAGGATGGTGCAGTTGACCATGGAGTCCACCATCGAGCCCGACTGGTCGACGACCACGATCAGGCGGGCGGGGGTGGTGCGGTGGGCCGTCTGCTTGTAGTAGAGCCGGTCCACGTAGAGCCGCTGGTCCTCGGGGCTCCAGTTGGTGAGGTTCTTCCAGATCGTGCGCTCGATGTCGAGGTTGCGGAAGACCCGCTTCGGCGGCACCGACCGGTCGATGACGCCCACGCTGGTCTTCTCCACCTGGGTACGCAGCACCTCGGCGACCTCGTCCACATATCTGCGGATCAGCGCCTTGGCGTTGGCCAGCGCGACGCCCGAGAGGTTCGACTTGTCGCGCAGGAGCTGCTCGATCAGCGACATGCTCGGCGTGAGCTGCTTGGCCAGGGCCGGGTCGGCGAGCACCTCGCGCAGGCGCATGCGCTTGACGAGGTCGCCCTCCAGGCCCCCGAGCACCTTGGCCAGCTCCTCGCCGTCGGGGCTGTGGCGCAGCCCGCCCGGGGCGCAGCCCATGCCGCGCTCGAACCAGCCCGCGTCCTGCTTCCAGCTCTCCAGCTGGGCCGCGGTGACGTTGCCCGTGCCGGTGGAGAACACGTTGAGCAGCAGCTTGGAGACGAGCGCCGCCCGGCGCACCTCGTCGCCCGCCTCGTGCTCCTTGTCGGACATCAGGTCCTGGAACTCGGCCGCCAGCTCGGGGAAGCGCTGCACCAGGTTGTCCACGGACACGCCGGGGTCGAGCAGCGCGGGCGGCAGGCCGAGGTCGCCCACGATGCCGACGCTGGAGTTCTCCAGCGCGGGCTGCTCGTCGGGCCCGAACAGCCGCGACAGCAGCCGCCAGTAGAGCACCTGCCGCCGGGACTCATCGGCGCTCTGCCGAATCTGGTCGCCGCTCGACTCAGGCTGCGCACCGCTCTGCGGGGTTTGCGTTGTCTCGGTCATTTCCGCAGCAGCCGTCCCGCCCGCTCGCGCAGCACGGCGACCACGTCGCCGGACTTGGCCTCGGCCTTGACCACCTTGGGATCGGTGGGCCCCGTCGCCCAGTCGCCGTTGTGCGCGGCGACGGGACTCTTCTTGACCGTCGCCTGCACGGCCAGCGGCTGCAGCCACCAGCGCCCGCCGTCCCACCGCACCAGCCCGACGCAGGACGTCGATGCCTTGACCAGGGCCGGGGTGAGCGGCCCGCAGGACGGCAGCCGGTCGAGGTCGATCTCCAGGGTGTTGCCTCCCAGGTCGATCGTCCGGCCGTCGGTCTTGTAGCCCTCGACGAGGACGGGCTCGGCGATGCGCACCGGGTGCCGGTCGAGCGGCGTCACCGCCGGCGCCGTCGCCGCTGCGAGCTGGATCCGCGCGACGGCGAACGGGTCGGCCTCGTCGCCCGCCTGGGCCCTGTCGTCGTGCCACACCAGGTCACCGCCGGGCAGCAGCGGCAGATCCGTGATCTCCACACTCCGGTGCTCGGCCAGCGCGGCCAGCAGCACGGGGTGTGCGCCGAGCAGCCGCCACAGGGTCGGGCCGACGATGGTGTCCACCTTGGCGGCGGCCACGCTCGTGCGTACGAGCCGGGCGGGCGCGCCTCCCGCGGGTTCCAGGACGGCGTGGACCTGCACGCGTACGACGGTGGCGTGCTCATGCACGTCGGCGCCCAGGATCAGCAGCCGCCCCGACACCGGCTCCGCGCCGCCGTGCCAGGGCCCGTGCTGGGCCAGCAGGAGGGCACGCGTCCACAGGTCGGCCCACCTGCGGGCGGGCAGGTGTTCCATCGTGGCGATCGGGCACGACGCCCGCAGCTCCGTCGCCAGCCCGTCGAGCAGCACCGCCAGGCCGCGCAGCTCGGGCACGGCCAGCAGCGCCTCGATCGTCTGGTCGGCGGCGGACACCAGGTCGTGGTCCACGCCGTGCCAGCCGACGATGGCCAGCTCGCGCAACCACACCCGGCAACCGTCGAGCAGGTTGCCCGCCACCTCGCTCGTGCTCTCCGCGGGCTCCCAGGCGGCACGCGTGCGGCCGAGAGCCGTGTCGAGCCGGCCGAGCAGGGCGTCGTGCACCGCGCCGAACAGCGCGGCCCTGGCCCCCGCCAGCGCCGCCAGATGCTCGTCGCCGACCGACCCCGCCGTCACCTTCTCCACGGCCTCGCTCACCCGGTCACCGACGGGACTGCCCGCCAGCGCGCCCGCCACGGCGGCCAGCGCCGCGGCCGGCTCCTCACCGATCCGCGCGAACCCCTGGCTGAGCGCGTCGTCGAACCCCGCGATCAGGTCAAGCGCCTCACCCACACCGGCCGGAGCATCCCCGGCCAGCTCACTCAGCTGTACGTCGAGCATCAGCCCACCGCCTTACCGTCGCTCCGACTGGGCACGCCCGCAGCGCCAGCGCGCCCGCTGCACCGAGGCGGCTCCCCAGCCGAATCCCCGGCGTCATCGTGCCGCCCCCGTCGCCGGGAACCAGTGCAGCTCGGCCAGCGGCTCGGTGCTGTCGGCCACCTCCAGGTAGGCGAGGTGGCGCAGGAACCGGCTGAACACGACGGCCGCCGGTGTGCGCTCGACGTGCCCGTCGATGTGACTCATCAGGCTTTCGCCCTGGGGCACCTCGACCCGCAGGTAGCGGGCCACCCGGTCCAGTCCGTACTGCACGACGGCCTCGTCGGCGAGCATGCGTATGTGCTTGCACGCGTAGCCGTGCAGCGCGCCGCACGGCCGGTTGTTGTTGGTGCTGCAACTCAGCGCGTGCGTGCCGGCGGTGATCGACGAGACGTAGACCCGCTCGATGTCGGATCCGCTCGACACGACTCCTTGCAGCCGGCCGTCGGCCAGCTCGACGAAGGGCACCTTCGCCAGCTTGCGCGGCTCGACGGGTGGCACCACCCGCACCACGCTGCGCTGCTCCCACGCGGCTCTGTCCGCGTCCACGACCTCAGAACCTCCCGCCCCTGCCGGTTCGCGGGCGCGGGCGGAGATGCCCGCGGCCTCGCGACCGGCTGGTCAATGATCCGGGAACTTACCGGAGGCCACCGACATATCTGGGGCAAATGATCAAAGCGCCCGGTCGTCGTCGTTCACGGCCTCCAGCACGGCGTGCGGCGTGAGGTCCGTACCGTCCAGCACGGCCGTGATCCGGCCCTTCCTGATCACGATCACGCGGTGGCAGATCCCGGCCAGCTCCTTGGGGTCGCTGGAGGCCAGGAGCTGTACGGCGCCCGCCTCGGCCAGCTCCCGCATGAGGGCGTAGATCTCGGCCTTGGCCCCGATGTCGATGCCCCTGGTCGGGTCGTCCATCAGCAGCACGGACGGGCGCGCGGCCAGCCACTTGGCGAACACCACCTTCTGCTGGTTGCCGCCGGAGAGCTGGTCCACGGCCTGATCCAGGGACGACATCCGCACGCCGACCCGTTCGGCCAGCCCGCGCGCGAACTCGCGCAGCCTGGTCGCCGTCAGCCAGGCGCCGTGCCTGGTCAGGCCGACGGCGTCCACCTGGACGATGTTCTCCCAGACGGGTTTGTCCGCGGTGATCCCGACGCCGCGGCGGTCGCCGGAGATGAGCCCGACGCCTGCCTTCACGGCCGCGCGGACGCCCGGGGCGGGGCGGAGGCCGCCGGGCAGCTCGATCCGGCCGGAGGAGGGGGTGAGCGCGCCCGCGACGACGCGCAGGAGATCGGTGTGCCCCGACCCGACCAGCCCGGCGACCCCGAGGATCTCACCGGGGGCCGCCTCCAGACTGACCTCACGCAACCGCCCCGGCACCTCGACGGAGACCAGCCGCAGCCCACCCCCGCCGAGAGGCGGAGACGCGGCCACGCCGCCGGGCACGGACGCCGGGGCGCGGTCGCCGAGCATGGCCGTCACCAGCGAAGACAGGTCGAGGCCGGCCGCGTCGGCGCCGCTCATGACCACGGCCCCGTCCCGCAGCACCGTCACCTCGTCGCAGCGGGCCAGCACGTCCTCCAGCACGTGCGACACGTACACCACGGCGGTCCCGCGCTCCCGCAACCGCCCGATGATCTCGTGCAGCCGCTCCACCTCCGCCGGCTGCAGCGCCGAGGTGGGCTCGTCCAGGATGAGCACCCGTGGCTGCTCCACCAGCGCCCGCGCGATCTCCACGAGCTGCCGCTCCCCCAGCGGCAGGGCCGCGACGAGCGTGTCGGGGGACACCCGCAGTCCCAGCTCCGCCAGCACCGGCTCCGCGCGCGAGCGCATGGCGGCCCGGTCCACGACGGGCCCCCTGCGCGGCAGCCGGTGGGCGAAGACGTTGGCCAGCACGTCCAGGTCGGGGAACAGGTTCAGCTCCTGGGAGACGACGGTGACCCGCTGCATGACCGCCTCGGCCGTACTGCCGAAGCGCACCGCCCGCCCGCCGAGCAGCAGGTCGCCGCGGTCGGGCGGCACCGCGCCCGCCAGGATCTTCACCAGCGTGGACTTGCCTGCGCCGTTCTCTCCCAGCAGGGCGTGCACCGCCCCCTCGCGAAAGGCGACGTCCACGCCGGCCAGCGCCCGCACCCCGCCGTACGACTTCGCCAGGCCACGGCCCGCCAGCACCACCGTCATCGATCCTCCGCTCAGGACAGGGGCTTCATCCGGCCCTGGACGTCTGCGAACTGCTCGTCGATCAGCTTCTTGTACCAGGCCGCCCTGGCCTCGGGCCCCTTCTGGCGGGCGATGACCTCATCCACGTTGTCCTCGGTGACCATGGCGGCCCCGCTGTCCCAGAAGCCCTTGGGGATCTCCCGCTTGCCGAGGGCGCGTTCGATGAGCAGGCGGGTGGCGACGTACCCCTTGAGCCAGTGTTGCGGGTCCGCCACGCCGACGGACTGGCCGCTCTTGATGGCGGCGAGCCCGGCGTCGTTGAGGTCGAAGGCGGCACAGAGCCAGGAGGCGCTCGTCTCCTGCTTGATCTTGGGCAGGTTGAACGCCGCGGGATCCCCGGCGTCCAGGAACGCCAGCGCCCCGGAGTGCGCCCGTACGAGCCCGCTCCACGCCTTGTAGTTGTCGTCCGGCGCCTGCTTGGAGTCGAAGGGCCCCAGCACCTCCAGGCCGGGGTTCTTGGCCAGGAGCCGCTCCTTCATGCCCTTCAGCCGTGCTTCGAGCACCGGGAGGCCGGGGGTGGGCACGCCGAGCACGATCGTGCCCTTCTTCCCGGCGGGCAGCCGGGTGAGCACGGCGTCGGCCAGCATCGCGCCCGCGGCCGGGTTGTCGTTGCTCACCAGGGTGGTCACGCCGGAGTCCTTGGCGAGCGGCACGTCGGCCGCCACGACGGGCACGCCCTTGGCGATCGCGTCGGCGGCCGGGCGGGTGAACAGCTCGGGGTTGAGCGTCATGACGCTGACACCGTCCTTGGCCGTGGCGACCACCTGCTGGAACAGCCCCACCTCCGCCTGCCCGTCGGGACCGGGCGGCGCGACGACCTGCACGTCCGCGCCCAGCTCCTGGCCGGCGTACTTGGCGCCCTCCATCATCTCCTGGGAGAAGTTGAGGTTGGCCGCCGCGCCGACGAAGGCCACGTGGACGTCCTTGGCCGCGCGCCCGCTCGCGGGCGGCCCTGAGGGTGCGGCGGCGGGGGCGCCGTCACCGGTGCTGCAGGCGACGGCGAGTGTGAGGAGGGCGAGGGCGGCGGCCGTGTGCCGGGAGCGGCTGGTCATGGGGGGCTCCGTTCCGTGGAAGGGGTTTTCAGAGGGGAGGCCGGACGTCGGTACGCCTGCGCAGCAGGCTGGCGAGCCCGACGGCCAGCAGGATCACGGCCCCCGTCGTGAAGTCGTTCCAGTTGATGTCGATGCGGAAGTAGGCGAGTGCGGTCCTGACGACCTCCAGGAGCACGGCGCCGAGCGCCGCCCCCGTGACGCTGGCCCGGCCGCCGTACAGCGGGGTGCCGCCGATGACCGCGGCGGCGATGGCCTGCAGCTCGTACCCGGAGCCCGCGTTGGGGTCGGCGACCCCGAAGTAGCCGAGCGTGAGCGCCCCCGCGACCCCGCCCATGACGCCCGCCAGCACGAACACCTGCAGCCGCACGCGCCGGATCGGGATGCCGCTGAAGCGCGCCGCCTCCGGGTTGCTGCCGATCGAGCGGATCCGGTACCCGAACGGGGTGTTGCGCAGGGTCAGCACGAGGACGGTCACGACGATGGCCAGGGCCCAGAAGTTGACGCCGAGCCCGGCCAGCTTCCAGCCGAAGAACTTGGAGAACGGATCGCTCAGCGGCGCGCCGAGGACCTGCCTGCCCTCGCTCAGCCGGTGCGTGAGCCCGCGGTAGGTGGACAGGGTGGCCAGCGTGGCCACGATCGAGGGCAGCCGAAGCAGGTCGACCAGCACCCCGTTCACCAGCCCGAGCAGCGCCCCCGCGGCGACGCAGAGCACGGCGGCCGCCCAGGGGTGCAGGCCGACGCGGATGAGCAGCGCCCCGCACAGGGCGGACAACCCCAGCACCGACCCGACGGACAGATCCAGCTCCCGCATGGCCAGCAGGTACGCCATCGCGCACGCGAGCACCCCGACCACGGCCGCCTGGTTGAGCACCTGGGAGAGCTGCCCGAACTGCAGGAACGTGGTGTCCCGCACGCCCACGACCAGCACGAGGACGACGGTGGCGACGAGCACCCCGGTGAAGTCCTGGCGCAGCGCGTCGGGCAGCGACCTCACGATCGCGGAGCGGGCCATCATGCCTCCGCTCCGGGAATTGTCCATAATATTGTCAGCGCAGACATGTCCGTACGGCGCCGGGAGGATCGCGTGACCCCAGGGTCCCCACGTGAGGAGACGCTGACCGACCGGCTCAGGTCGGCCATACTCGACGGGGACTTCGTGCCCAACCAGCGGCTCGTCGAGGCGGACGTGTGCGAGCAGTTCGGGGCCGCGCGGGCCGCCGTGCGCGAGACCTTCAAGGAGCTCGCCGGGGAGGGGCTCGTCGAGATCCTGCGGAACAAGGGGGCGCGGGTCCGGGTGATCTCGAAGGCGGAGGCCGTGGAGATCACGGAGGTGCGGATGGTGCTGGAGGGCCTGTCCGCCGCCAAGGCCGCCGAGCGGGTCACGTCCGAGCAGGCCGCGGTGCTGCGCGAGATCGTCGCCGAGATGCGGGCGGCCGTGAGCGGCAACGACACCGACCGGTATTCGGAGCTGAACGCCGCCCTGCACGCCAAGATCCGCGAGGTCGCCGGGCACCGCACGTCGGCGGCGATCATCGAACGGCTGGGGGCGCAGGTGGTGCGGCACAAGTTCCGGCTGGCCCGCCAGCCGGGACGGGCGGCGGTGTCGCTGCCGCAGCACGAGTTGATCGTGGCCGCCATCGTGGCCCGCGACCCCGAGGCGGCGCAGACGGCCATGCAGCAGCACCTGCGCAGCGTCGCCAAGGCCCTGGAGGCCACCCCCGGCTGACGCGCCCCCGCACTCATGTCCCTCCGCCCTCCCGCCCGGGCGCGCCACCCGCTCTGGAGCCGTCCGGGACGGGCGGGACGCCGGTGCGGGTGACGCGGTCGAGGGTGGCGGTCGTGGCCTCGGTCATCGTGCTGGGCACCCCGAGTGCCTCCAGCATGCGCGTGGCGGCCTCCATCTCGTGCACCCGCCGCGTGCTGTGCTCCCCCGCCCCCTTCAGCAGCCGCACCACGAACTCCTCGTCGGCCCCCTCCACGGTCTCCAGCAGATGCCCCCAGAACCACTCCCCCAGCCCGGCCGCCTCCGCCGCCCGCTGCGACTCGATGACGAGCGCGCTCAACCCCTTCACCAGCACACTCCGCAACAACTTCCGCGCCGCCGCGTCGCCGGGCGAGCCGCCGATGGGCGTCACGGACATGCCGTGCGGGCCGGCGAAGGAGGCGAAGCGGCCGGCGTGCGGGCCGCTGGCCAGGACGGGGGTCCCGAGGCCGCGCAACGGGATGGGCGCCATGATCGCCCCGTCCACGACCGACGCCCCGACGGGCTCGAGCAGTTCGGCGATGCGGCGTTTGTCACCGGGCGCGCTGGTGGACAGGTCGGCGTAGAGGGTGCCCGGTGACAGGTGCGGGAGGGAGTCGGAGGCCGCGGTGAGGCTGTCGGCCCCGGTGGTCACGGCGATCACGACGTCGGCCCCGCGTACGGCCTCGGCATTCCCGCCGACCAGCCCGCCGACCAGCCCGGAGGACGATGGAGGGTAGGCGGGGTCGTAGACGCGCAACCGCACGCGGCTCCCGAGACCGTCGGCCAGAACGTGGCCGACCTCGCCGTAACCGAGCAGTGCCACCAGGGGCTCTTCCATCGACGTCCTCTCCCAACAATGGAAACAGCATCGTTGACAATATTGTCGATGTACAGCCGCAACACCAGGCCCACAGCCAACCGTCGTGCGGATTGTCAGCGAAAGTGTTGACAATCCAGCTGCGGGGCTCCTAGCGTCAGGCGAGTGACCTCGGCAAAGACCTCTCCCCGTACCCTCCTGGTCGTCAGCGCCCACGCGGGCGACTTCGTCTGGCGCGCCGGCGGCGCGATAGCCCTCGCCGCCGCCCGCGGCGAGCGCGCCAAAGTGGTCTGTCTCAGCTTCGGCGAGCGCGGCGAGTCCGCCAAAGCGTGGCGGGCCGGCAACACGCTGGAGGAGATCAAGGCGATCCGCCGCGAGGAGGCGCGGAACGCCGCCGCGGCGCTGGGCGCCGAGATCGAGTTCTTCGACGCGGGCGACTATCCCCTGGTGGAGACCCACGAGCTGGTGGACCGGCTGGTGGGCGTCTACCGGGAGCTCGCACCCGACGTGGTGCTGACCCATCCGCTGGCCGACCCGTACAACGGGGACCACCCGGCGGCGGCCCGCATGGCGCTGCAGGCCCGCGTGCTGGCGCAGGCGATAGGCTACGACGCGCCCGGTGAACCGCTCGGCGCGCCACCGGTGTTCTTCTTCGAGCCGCACCAGCCCGAGCAGTGCGACTTCAAGCCGGAGGTGCTGCTCGACATCACCCCGGTCTTCGACAGGAAGCGCAAGGCCATGGAGTGCCTGCCGGCCCAGCAGCACATGTGGGACTACTACACCGACCTGGCCAAGCGCCGCGGCGTGCAGCTCAAGCGCAACGCGGGCCCGAACCTGGGGCTGGCGCACGACACCATGGGCGAGGCCTACATGCGCCTCTACCCGCAGGTCACGGACACCCTGGCATGAGGAACGTGGTCGTCACCGACATCCCGCGCTCGGACCCCGCCAGGATCGGCACCCTGGCCGCGTACGGCGTCGCGACCGTCCACGAGGCCCTCGGCCGCACCGGCTACCTGGGCCCAGGGCTGCGCCCCGCGTGGCCGGGCGCCAGGACGGGCGGCAACGCGGTCACCGTGGTGTGCTGGCCGGGCGACAACCTGATGATCCACGTCGCGGTCGAGCAGTGCCGCGAGGGCGACCTGCTGGTCGTCACCACGACCTCGCCGTCCACGGACGGCCTGTTCGGGGAGTTGTTCGCCACCGCGCTGCGCCACCGCGGCGTGCGCGGGGTGGTGATCGACGCGGGCGTGCGCGACGTGGCCGAGCTGCGCGCCATGGGCTTTCCCGCCTGGAGCGCGGCGGTCAGCGCGCAGGGCACGGTGAAGGCGACGCCGGGCGCGGTCAACGTGCCGGTCTCGATCGGCGGCCGGCTCGTACGCCCCGGCGACACGATCCTCGCCGACGACGACGGCGTGCTGGTGTGCCCCCGGGAGGACCTGGAGCGCGGCATCGAAGCCTCCGCCGCCAGGGCCGCCAAGGAGGCCGCCGCGCGGGAGGCGTTCGAGAAGGGCGAGCTCGGCCTCGACCGGTACGGCCTGCGCGAGCGCCTGCCGGAGCTGGGCATTACCTACATGACGGCGGAGGAGTACAACGGTGACCGATGACGGTGTGCCCTGCATGCTGATGCGGGGCGGCACCTCCAAGGGCGCCTACTTCCTGGCCGGCGACCTCCCCGGCGACCCGCGGGAGCGCGACGACCTGCTCCTGCGCATCCTGGGCAGCCCCGACCCGCGCCAGATCGACGGCATCGGCGGCGCGCACCTGCTGACCAGCAAGGTCGCCGTGGTGTCCAGGAGCGCCGACCCCTCCGCCGACCTCGACTACCTCTTCCTGCAGGTCGCGGTGGACGAGCCGGCGGTGTCGGCCCGCCAGAACTGCGGCAACATCCTGGCCGGCGTCGGCCCGTTCGGCGTGGAGCGCGGCCTGGTCGAGCCGGGCGGCGAGCGCACCGGCGTACGCATCCGCCTGGTCAACACCGGCGGCATCGCCACCGCCACCTTCCCGACGCCGGGCGGCCTGGTCGACTACCGGGGCGGCACCGCCATCTCCGGGGTCCCGGGGACGGCCGCGGCCGTCGTGCTGGGATTCGCGGACACGGCGGGCTCCACCATCGGGAAGCTGCTGCCCACCGGGCACGAGACAGACGTGATCGACGGGATCGAGGTGACCTGCGTGGACAACGGCATGCCGGTCGTCGTCGCCGCGGCCGAGGACCTGGGCGTCACGGGCTACGAGTCGCACGAGGAGCTCGCGGCGGACACCGCGCTGCTGGAGCGGGTGCAGTCGTTGCGCCTGCGGGCCGGCGAGCTCATGGGGCTCGGCGACGTGGCGGGCGAGCCGGTGCCGAAGACCACGCTGGTCGCGCCGCCCAGGGACGGCGGGGCGCTGTGCACCCGTACGTTCATCCCGGTGCGCCCGCACACGGCGATCGGCGTGCTGGGCGCCATCAGCGTCGTCACGGCGGCGCTGCTCCGGCACGGCGTGGCCGGGCGCTACGCGCGCCTGCCCGAGGGCAGCCGGGTGGACGTCGAGCACGCCACCGGGCACCTGCAGGTCGAGGTGGAGCTCGACCTGTCCACGACTCCGCCCACGGCGCTGCGGGCCGCCAGCGTGCGCACCGCGCGCAAGCTCTTCGACGGAACGGTCTACCCACGGGAAGGAAATCCGTGAACGCCCTGCTGCACGACGTCGCCCACCTCGGCCACGTCGAACTGCTCACCCCGGAGCCGGAGCGGAGCCTGTGGTTCTTCACCGACATCCTCGGCATGACCGCCGCCGGCGCCGAGGGAGACTCGGTCTACCTGCGCACCTATGACGACTACGAGCACCACAGCCTGACCCTGACGGCGCACCGCACCTCGGGCATCCGCACGACGGGCCTGCGCGCGGCCGGCCAGGAGGCGCTGGAGCGCAGGGTGCTGGCGATCAAGGACGCGGGGCTGGGCATCGGCTGGATCGACGGCGAGCCTGGACGCGGCCCGACCTACGCCTTCCGCGACCCCGACGGCCACGAGATGCGCCTGTACTGGGAGTCGCAGTGGTACGAGGCCCCCGAGGAGCTGCGCCCCGCCCTGAAGAACCAGCCGCAGGCCTTCCCCCGCCACGGCGTCGGCGTGCGCCGCCTCGACCACATCAACTACCTGGCCGCCGAGGCGGCAGCCAGTGGCGCGTTCGTACGTGACGCGCTCGGCGCACGCGTGACCGAGCAGATCATGCTGGACACCGGCCGGATCTCGGCCCAGTGGCTGCACTTCGCGAACAAGTCGTACGACCTCGTCTACACCGACGACTGGTCGGGCGCCTCAGGGCGGCTGCACCACATCGCGTTCGCCACGAACGCCCGCGAGGACATCCTGCGCGCCGCCGACATCTGCCTGGACAACGGCGTCTTCATCGAGACGGGCCCGCACAAGCACGCCATCCAGCAGACGTTCTTCCTGTACGTGTACGAGCCCGGCGGCAACCGCATCGAGCTGTGCAACCCGCTGACCAGGCTCATCCTGGCCCCCGACTGGCGGACCATCACGTGGACGGAGGCCGAGCGCGCCAAGGGCCAGGCGTGGGGCCTGAAGACGATCTCCTCCTTCCACACGCACGGGACTCCACCGCTCAGCCCAGCTTGACCGCCCACGCCGGGTGCTCGCCCGGCGCCAGCTCGACGAAGCCGGGCAGGTCGCGCCTGCACGGCCGCCCGGGCAGGGTCGCGGCAGGCCTGCACCTGGTCGCATTCGCGCAGGTAGGGCCCGAGCCGGTCGATCGTGGGGGCGGTCAGGCGCACCCGCGCAGCGGCGCGGCCGAGGTGGGGGGCGGTCAGGCGCACCCGCGCAGCGGCCGCGCCGCTCAGCCGCAGGATCTCCGTGCCTCGGACGGCGAAGGCCGTTCTGTAACCGTTCTCAGCGGTGCACGATGAGCCAGGTGGCGATGGCTGTGACGGTTTCCGAGTGGTTGCCGATGATGTGCGGGCGGCTGCAGGGGAACGTCACGGAATCGCCCTCCGCCAGGGTCACGACCTCCGACTCGAACTCGATCGTCAGCTCCCCCGCCGTGACCGTGCCCACCTCGTATCCCTCGTGCTTGAGGAAGCGCCCGTGAGCGGTGGAGACCGCGCGCGGCGGATAGGTGGACTCGAAGAACTCCACGTCCGGCGTCGGCCCGGGTGACAGGCGCCGAAACGTCACTCCCCCGCCGAGCAGTATCGGCGCCACCTCCCATGACCGCCTGATGGCGAGCCCCGGCACGGCGTCGGAGGCCGGGGGCCGCTGCTCGTCGAAGTCGAACACGGCCGCCAGTGGCGCGTCGATGGCCGACACGTACGCGATCAGCCGGCTCACGGACGGGCGCATCGTCCCCCGCTCGATCTGCGACACCGCGCTGGCCGAGATGCCCAGCTCCCGCGCCACCGCCCTCAGCGACTTGCCCGACCGCGTACGCAACTCCCGCAGCCGCTGACCGAGGCGCTCGTTGCTGACCGCATCCAGCTCCATGTCCTCCGTCACAGGGGATTTACATGGGCGCAATGAGCACCCGGCTGTCCAGGCATACATTCACATCAGGTGTTAAGTGATCGCTTAACACCTGGGCGAATCGCTACCCCCCAAGGATGCCGCACATGACACAGCCCACCGTCGCGCAGGCCCCGCCCTACGATCCCCGGCTCACCAACGAGGACCTGGCGCCGCTGAAGAAGCAGACCTGGTCGTCGTACAACATCTTCGCCTTCTGGATGTCCGACGTGCACAGCGTCGGCGGCTACGTGACCGCGGGCAGCCTGTTCGCGCTGGGCCTGGCGAGCTGGCAGGTGTTGTTCGCGCTGCTGGCCGGCATCGTCATCGTCAACGTCTTCTGCAACCTGGTGGCCAAGCCGAGCCAGGTCAGCGGGGTGCCGTACCCGGTGATCAACCGCGCCGTGTTCGGGGTGCTCGGCGCGAACATCCCGGCCATCGTGCGCGGCGCGATCGCGATCGCCTGGTACGGCGTGCAGACCTACCTGGCCTCCCAGTCGCTCATCATCATCTTCCTGAAGTTCTGGCCCGCCACCGCCGCGCTCAACGAGACGAGCTTCCTCGGCCTGCCCGTGCTCGGCTACATCTGCTACGCCATCCTCTGGGTCGCCCAGGCGGCGGTGTTCTGGCGCGGCATGGACGCGATCCGGCGGTTCGTGGACTTTGCCGGGCCCGCCGTGTACGTGGTCATGCTCGTGCTGGCGATCTACCTGGTGAGCCAGGCGGGCTGGGAGAACCTCAGCCTGGACCTGTCGGGCGGCGACAGCCTCGGGTTCGCCGAGTCGATCCCGGTGATGCTGGGCGCGATCGCGCTGGTCGTGTCGTACTTCTCGGGGCCGATGCTGAACTTCGGCGACTTCTCCCGCTACGGGCGCTCGTTCGAGGCCGTCAAGCGCGGCAACCTGCTCGGCCTGCCGGTCAACTTCCTGTTCTTCTCCCTGCTGACGGTGATCACCGCGTCAGCCACCGTGCCCGTGTTCGGCGAGCTGATCACCGACCCGATCCACACGGTGCAGCGCATCGACACGCCGTTCGCGATCCTGCTCGGCGGCCTCACCTTCGTGATCGCGACCGTGGGCATCAACATCGTGGCGAACTTCATCTCGCCGGCGTTCGACTTCTCCAACGTCAGCCCGCAGCGGATCAGCTGGCGTACCGGCGGGATGATCGCGGCGGTCGGCTCGGTGCTGCTCACCCCCTGGAACTGGTACGGCAACCCGGACGCCATCCACTACACGCTGGGCCTGCTGGGCGCGCTGATCGGGCCGCTGTTCGGCATCCTGATCGCGGGCTACTACGTGTGCGCGCGGCAGCGGGTGGCCGTGGACGAGCTGTTCACCATGAACCCGGAGGGGCGCTACTGGTTCAGCAGGGGCTACAACCCGAACGCGATCTGGGCCACGGTCGCCAGCGGCGTGCCGGCCATCGCCTCGGTGCTGGTGCCGAAGATGCTGCTCGACCTGGGCGTCACCACGGCCGACCTGACGTGGATCGCCGACTACAGCTGGTTCATCGGCTGCGGGCTCGGCTTCGTGGCGCTGCTCGCGCTGGAGCGGCGGACCCCCAGGATCACCGCCGCATGACCCACATCAAGGTGATCAACCCGAACACCGCCCTGGCCATGACCGCCTCCATCGGTCGTTGCGCCAGGGCGGTGGCGTCCCCGTCGACCACCGTGACGGCGGTGAGCCCGGCCATGGGCCCCGCGTCGATCGAGAGCCACTACGACGAGGCGCTGGCCGTGCCGGGAGTGCTGACCGAGGTGGCGGCGGGCGAGCGGGAGGGCGTGGACGCGTACGTCATCGCCTGCTTCGGCGATCCCGGCCTGGACGCCGCCCGCGAGCTGGCCACCGGCCCCGTGCTCGGCGTCGCGGAGGCCGCGATGCACGCCGCCACGCTGGTCGGGCGCGGGTTCAGCGTGGTGACGACGCTCTCCAGGACCATCGGCCGGGCCTGGGACCTGGCCCACCGGTACGGCTTCGCCGCCGCCTGCCGGGGCGTGCACGCCTGCGACATCCCGGTCCTGGACCTGGAGGACCCCTCCGCCCGCGAGGCCGTCACCGCGTTGTGCGCCGAGGCGGTCGAGCGCGACGGGAGCGACTCGATCGTGCTGGGCTGCGCGGGCATGGCCGACTTCTGCGCCGGGATCTCCCGGGTGACGGGCGTGCCGGTGATCGACGGGGTGGGGGCGGCGACCAGGTTCGCCGAGTCGCTGGTGGCCCTCGGCCTGCGGACGAGCACACGCGGGGAGTACGCGGCGCCGCCACGGAAGCAGTATTCGGGTTTACTGCGCGATTTCACGATCTGAGCGCTACGTCTTGACGCCTTCCTCGGCTTCGGGCTACGGTCGTCTCATAATTAAAAGGAAACTTTACTATTAGTTTCCTAGGCATCCCACCCCCTGTAGACCCCCAACGGATGTCGGAGCGTCATGAGACACACCATCCTGAGCAAGGTCCTCGCCGGACTGGCGGCCTTAGCGCTGCCCCTCACCGCGGCGGTCGTCGCCCCGCCCGGGGCCGCCGCGTCGGCCTCACAGGTCTTCTTCGCCGACTGGGCGCCGTGGACGGCGTACGCGGCGGGCACACGCGTCACCTACAACGGCGTCGAGTACGAGTGCGTCCAGAGCCACACCTCCCAGCCCGGCTGGGAGCCCCCGAACGTGCCGGCCCTGTGGAAGACCACGGGCGGCGGTGGCGGCGACACCACCGCGCCGAGTGTCCCCGGCAACCTGCGTTCGACCGGGGTCACCAACAACAGCGTTGCCCTCGCGTGGAACGCCAGCACCGACAACGTCGGCGTCACCGGCTACGAGATCTACCGCGGCGGCACCCTCATCACCACCGTCACCGGCACCACCCACACCGACACCGGACTCAGCGCCAGCACCGTCTACAGCTACACCGTCCGAGCCCGCGACGCCGCGGGCAACCGCTCCGCCAACAGCGCCTCGGTCAGCGCCACGACCACGGGCGGCGGCGGAGGCGACACCGCCGCGCCGACCGTGCCCGGCAACTTCCGCTCGACCGGCGTGACCAACAACAGCGTCGCCCTCGCCTGGAACGCCAGCACCGACAACGTCGGCGTCACCGGCTACGAGATCTACCGCGGCGGCACCCTCATCACCACCGTCACCGGCACCACCCACACCGACACCGGGCTGAGCGCCAGCACCGCCTACAGCTACACCGTCCGAGCCCGCGACGCCGCGGGCAACCGCTCCGCCAACAGCGCGTCCGTGACCGCCACGACCACGGGCGGCGGCGGAGGCGGCGGGAACAAGGTGCTCGGCTACTTCGTGCAGTGGGGCGTCTACCAGCGCGGATACCACGTCAAGAACATCGACACCAGCGGCTCGGCGGCCAAGCTGACGCACATCAACTACGCCTTCGGCAACGTGCAGAACGGGCAGTGCACGATCGGCGACAGCTACGCCGACTACGACCGCTTCTACCAGGCGGGCGAGAGCGTGGACGGCGTCGCCGACACCTGGGACGCCGGCGCGCTGCGCGGCAGCTTCAACCAGCTCCGCAAGCTCAAGAAGAAGTACCCGAACCTGAAGGTGCTGTTCTCCTTCGGCGGCTGGACCTGGTCGGGCGGCTTCACCCAGGCCGCCCAGAACCCGACGGCCTTCGCCAACTCCTGCTACAACCTGGTCGAGGACCCGCGCTGGGCCGACGTGTTCGACGGCATCGACCTTGACTGGGAATACCCGAACGCCTGCGGCCTGACCTGCGACGCCAGCGGCGCGGCCGCGTTCAGGAACGTCATGTCGGCGATGCGCTCCCGCTTCGGCTCCGGCAACCTGGTCACCGCCGCGATCACCGCCGACGGCACCAGCGGCGGCAAGATCGACGCGGCCGACTACGGCGGCGCGGCGCAGTACGTCGACTGGTACAACGTCATGACCTACGACTTCTTCGGCGCCTTCGCGGCCCAGGGCCCGACGGCCCCGCACTCGCCGCTCACCAACTACACCGGCATCCCCACGCCCGGCTTCTACTCCGACAACGCGATCCAGAAGCTCAAGAGCAAGGGCGTGCCGTCGAGCAAGCTGCTGCTCGGCATCGGCTTCTACGGCCGCGGCTGGACCGGGGTCACGCAGGCCGCGCCGGGCGGCACGGCCACGGGGGCGGCGCCGGGGACGTACGAGGCGGGCATCGAGGACTACAAGGTGCTCAAGACGCGCTGCCCGGCCAACGGCACCGTCGCGGGCACGGCGTACGCCTACTGCGGCAACCAGTGGTGGAGCTACGACACACCGTCCACCATCGGCGGCAAGATGAGCTACTCGAAGAACCAGGGCCTCGGCGGCGCGTTCTTCTGGGAGCTCAGCGGCGACACCACGAACGGCGAACTGCTCACGGCCATGAGGAGCGGCCTGGGCTGACGCCCTGATCGGGGCCGGCCCTCCTCCGGGGAGGGCCGGCCTTCCCTCATCCCAGCTCGCCGAGCTGCTCGGGCGTCAGCGACACGGTCGAGGCGCCCAGGTTCTCCTCCAGGTGGGCGACCGACGAGGTGCCGGGGATCGCCGCCACGACCGGGGAACGGGCCAGCAACCAGGCCAGGCTGACCTGCGAGGGCGTGGCCCCCACCGCCTTGGCGACGTGCTCCACCGCGCTGCCGGGGACGGCCAGGGCGCCCTTGGCGATCGGGCTGTAGGAGATGAACGCGATGCCCTGCTCCTCGCAGTGCTCCAGCACGTCCTCATAGACGCGGTTGGAGAGGTTGTAGCGGTTCTGGACGCTGGCGATCTCGACGATGCGCCGCGAACGTTCCAGCTCCTCGACGCTCACCCCCGACAGGCCGACGGCGCCGATCTTCCCCTCGTCCTGGAGCGCCTTCAGCTCGCCGAGCTGCTCCTCCAGCGTCACCTTCGGGTCGATGCGGTGCAGCTGGAGCAGGTCGAGGCGGTCCAGCCCGAGCCGGCGCAGGCTCATCTCGACCTCCTGCCGCAGGTACTCCGCCCGCCCCACGGCATGCCACTGGCTGGGCCCCGTGCGGACGTAGCCGACCTTGGTGGCGATCAGCAAGTCCTCCGGGTACGGGTGCAGCGCCTCCCGGATGATCTCCTCGTTGACGTACGGCCCGTAGGCGTCGGCCGTGTCGATGAGGTTCACCCCCAGCTCCACCACCCGGCGCAGGACCCGGACGGCTGCATCGCGGTCACGGGGCGGGCCCCAGACGCCCGGCCCCGTGAGGCTCATGGCCCCGAAGCCGAGACGGTGCACGGTCCTGCCGCCCAGGGCGATCGTGCCGGTGGACGGGAGCGAAATGGACATCGCGGTTCCTTACCTCGTCAGTGCCTCGGCTGGTGACCGTACCGGACGGGCTTGGGGCCGCGAAGGCGCACCTCCGGGTCGGGCATGGCCTGCTCGCGGCCCGGCCGCTCCTCCGCCGGGTCGATGACCGGGCGCTCCTCCCCCGCCGCGACGATCCGGCGGACCAGCCGCTCGCGGAGCTCCTCCGCCACCTCCGCGTGGGAGCCGTAGCCCGCCAGGTTGACCAGCTCGTGCGGGTCGTTCTCCAGGTCGTACAGGGCCTGCTCGCGGTAGCGGGCGGCGGCGGAGACGTCCCAGGGGTGGGCGTCCTCGGCGACGGCGTAGTACTTCCACCGCGACGTGCGGATGCCGCGGCCCACCTCCGACTCGCTCACCTGGAAGAACACCTCCTCAGGCCAGTCCGCGCGGGAGTCGCGCACCAGCGGCAGGAAGGAGCGGCCCTGCATCGCCGACGGGACCTCCAGCCCGGCGGCCTCCAGCAGGGTCGGGGGCAGGTCGAGGGTGCTGACCGGGCGCGAGATCGCGCCGCCGCCGTCGAAGCCGGGGCCGCGCAGCGCCAGGGGCACGCGCAGGGAGGCGTCGTGGCAGGAACGTTTGTACTCGCCGTTGCGGGTCTTGAAGTGGTTGCCGTGGTCGGAGGTGTAGGCGACGATCGTGTCGTCCAGCAGGTCCATGCTGCGCAGCGCGTCCAGCAGCCGGCCCAGGCCCTCGTCCAGGCGCTTGACCTGGCCCAGGTAGCCGCCCATGTGCTGGTGGGCCGTGCCGCCGAGCGCGGCCAGGTCCGGCGGCATCCAGCGGCCCTGATAGCGCTCCTCGTAGCCCTCGGGGGCCGGGTAGTTGTCCACCTCGTTCTGGTGGTGCGGCTCCAGGAAGGACAGGAACAGGTAGAACGGCTCGTCGGCGTGGTCGGCGACGAAGCGCACGGCCGCGTCCATGAGGGCGTCGGAGCGGTAGCCGGGCAGCAGGACGGGGTCGTTCGCCTCGTCGTACACGATCGTGCGGTAGGCGTCGGAGGTGTGCTCCAGCGCGTTGGCGGCCAGCCACGACTGGTAGCCGCCGCGCTCGCCCTCCGGGACCGGCTCGCTGCCGGCCAGGTGCCACTTGCCGATGTAGCCGGTGGCGTAGCCGGCCGCGCCGAAGTGGTGCGCGAGCGTGCGCTCCTCCGGCGGCAGGACGCGGCCGTTGCGGTAGACGCCGGTCGTGGTCGGGTAGCGGCCCGTCTGCAACGCCGCCCTGGCGGGCGCGCACACCGGCTGCGGGGTGAGCGCGACCGTGGCCTGCGTGCCGTTCCTGGCCATTCTGTCGAGGTTCGGGGTGAAGGGGCCGACGGTGTCCCACCGCTGCTGGTCGGTGAAGACAACGATCACGTTCGGGCGCAAAAGGGAAACTCCTATCGAAGACCGGTCAGTGCGATACCCCGTACGAAGTATCGCTGGGTCAGGATGAACAGGACGGCGGTGGGGACGAAGAGGATCACCGAGCCGGCCGCCGTCAGGTGCCACAACGTGAAGTACTCCTGGTTGAACAGGGTGAGCCCGACCGGGATGGTGCGCATCTCGGGCGTGCTGGTGGCGACCAGCGGCCAGAGGAACTCATTCCACTGGAAGACGAACGTGAACAACCCGAGCACGGCCAGCGCGGGCCGCGTCTGCGGCAGGATGACGCTCCGGTAGACCCGCAGCTCCGAGGCGCCGTCGATGCGGGCCGCGCTGATCAGGTCGTCGGGGATGGGCTGGATGAACTGCCGCATGAGGAAGATCCCGAACGCGTCCATGAGGAACGGGGTGATCAGCCCCTGGTAGGTGTCGAGCCAGCCGAGGTTGGCCATGAGCACGTACAGCGGGATCATCCGCACGAAGAACGGCACCATCAGCGTGGCCAGCAGCCCCACGAACAACGTGTTGCGCAGCGGGAAGCGGAACTTGGCGAACACGTAGCCGACGAGCGGGTCGAACACCAGGTGCGCCAGCGTGATGAAACCGGCCACGACGAGGCTGTTGACGATGAAGTTGCCGAACGGCGCCCGCGTGAACAACTCGGCGTAGTTGCCCCACTGCGGCGTCTCCGGCACCAGGACGGCCTCGGCCGACAACGTCTCGGCCTCGGTCTGGAGCGACAACGAGAGCATGTAGAGCAGCGGCACGACCATGACCAGCGAGGCCAGCGTGAGCAGGGTGTAGAGCAGCGTTTTGCGCATCAGTACGTGACCTCCCCGCGCCGCCCGGCCCGCAACTGGATCACGGTGAACGCCACGATCACGATCAGCAGCAGCACCGACTGCGCCGAGGAGTAGCCGAAGTCCCTGGTACGGAAGGCGACGTTGAAGATGTGGAAGACCGACAGGTCGGTGGCGTCACCCGGCCCGCCGCCGGTGATGATGTACGCCTGCCCGAACGCCTGAAGTCCCGAGATAACCGCCATGACCGACACGAAGAGCGTGGTCGGGGCGAGCAGCGGCAGCGTGATCCGCCAGAACCGGCGCCAGGCGTCCGCCCCGTCGATCTTGGCGGCCTCGTGATACGTCTCCGGGATGCCCTGCAGCCCCGCCAGGAACAACACCATCGTGTAGCCGACGCTCTGCCACAACGTGACGGCGGCGATCGTGAGCAGCGGCGCGGTGTTGAGCCACTGCTGCCCGGGCAGCCCGAGCGAGCCCAGCACCCGGTTCAGCACGCCCAGTTCGGGGTCGAGGATGTTGCGCCAGAGCAGCCCGACGATCGCCACCGAGGTCAGGTACGGCACCAGCAGCAACACCCGGTAGGCCACCCGCCCTTTGAGCGGCTGGTCGATCGCCAGCGCCAGGGCCAGCCCGAGCACGATCGAGCCGGCCACCACGGCCACGGAGAAGGCGACCGTGACCAGGAACGAGTGCCGCACCGCCGGATCCGCCAGAGCCTGGGTGTAGTTGCCCAGGCCGGTCCACTGGTCGGCCATCGGGCCCGTGCGGAAGCTCGTGGCCACCACGTTGCCGATCGGCAGGTAGAAGAAGGCGGCGAAGAACAGGATCGCGGGCAGGAGGAAGAGGTACGCGGTCCTGGCGTACCGTCCGTACAAGGTGCGCGGCCTCACTTCAGGAAGCCCTCCGTCGTCCTCGCGAACTTCGCGAGCGTCTCGGCGGCCGGCTGGTTCTGGATGAGCACCTGCTGGTACATGACCTTGAGCTCCTCCTCCCACTTGCCGAGCTGTCCGGTCAGGCGCACCTGCTGGGAGGAGTCCTTGGCGTTCGGCAGCGCGTCGGCGAAGACCTTGATGGCCTCGTTCGACTGCACCTCGGGCAGCTCGGTCCAGGAGACGCGCGGCATGAGCATGCCGGTCTCCTTGGTGGCGGCCTGCTCGACCTGAAGGGCGGTGACGCGCTTGATGAAGTCCCACGACAGGTCGGGTCTGGCCGCCTTGGCGGGCACGAACATGCTCACGCCCGCCGCCTGCGTGTCCGACGTCTTGTGCTTCAGCGGCGGCGCCACGCCGAGCTCGATGTCGGGGCTGGTCTTCTTGATCGGGTCCAGGTCCCAGGGGCCCGTGAAGATCATCGCGGCGCGCTTGGCCGAGAACAACTTCTGCGGGCCCGAGTAGTCCGTGCCCGACACCGGCACGGGGGCCACCTTGTGCTTGTGGATCAGGTCGGCCTGGAACTGCAGGGCCGCGACCGCGTCCGCCGCCGGGGTCATGACCTTGCCGGTCTTCGGGTCGTACGGGGTGACACCGGCCTGGACCATCCACGGCCACAGGTAGGTGTAGTCCTGGTTGAGCGCGACGCCGTACACGCCGTCCTTGGTCAGCTTCTTCGCCGCGTCGAGGAACTCCTCCCAGGTGGTCGGCACCGCCACCCCCGCGTCCCTGAGCATGGCCTTGTTGTAGAGGAGGGTGTTGCAGGTCAGGTGGAGCTGTACGCCGTACACCTTGCCCTGGTAGGAGTTGCGCTCGACCGTCACCGGCTGCCAGTCCGAGGGGAAGCCCATCGCCTGGCCGTCGCGGTCGACGTAGTCCTGCAACGAGCGGGCGTTGCCGGAGACCGCGAACTCCTGCACCCACCCGCCCGGCTCCTCCACCAGGTCGGGCACGGTCCCGGAGGCGAAGTCGGCCAGCAGCCTGGTCCGCAGGTCCGGCCACTGGTACTTCTGCAGGTTCACCTTGACCTTGTTGGCCTGCTCGAACTCGGCGATCACCGTGCGGTAGGCCTGGTAGTCGTGGCCCGCGTTCCAGTAGACCGTGAACGTGCCGGGCGCGGCGCCCGGCGCGGTCGGCGCCCCCGCGCACGAGGACAGGACCGGCACGGCGGCGGCCGCCCCGACGAGGCGGAGCAGGTCACGGCGTGAGGGGTGGGAATGCATCTCGGGGTTTCCCTTCTAGGACGAGCCCCGCCGCACGAAGGTCCACGAACGGACGATCTCGCGGGCGGGCGGCGGCTCCTCGGCCTGGAGGCGGTCGAAGAGCAGGCGTACGACGTCGGTGTAGTCGTGCCGGATCGGGCCGACGGTGCTGAGCTGCGGATTGCTGATGAGACCCTCGTCGATGTTGCCGGAGCCGACGATCGCGACGTCGCCGGGCACGCTCAGCCCCAGGTCCCTGGCGGCCCAGATGGCGCTGATCGCCGCCCTGTCGGAGGCGGCGAAGATCGCGTCGGGCCGGTCGGGTGAGCTGAGCAGCTCGGTCGCGGTCTGGTACGCCGCCACGCGGTCGTCGGCACCCCCGGTGACGATGCGTTCGTTGACGCCGTGCCGCTCCAGGGCCGTGGTGTAACCGAGCAGCCGCCCGGCGGGCCGCTCCCGGTAGATCTCGTGCCGGTGCGCCATGAACGCGACCCGCCGCCGGCCCGTGGCCAGCAGGTGCTCGACCGCCTCGGCGGACGCCTCGGCCTCCGGAGTGCGTACGACGTCGCAGCCCTCCAGCCCGCTCTCGTTGCTCAGCACCACCATCGGCAGCCCGGTGGCGGCCAGCCCCGGGAGCAGGTCGTGCTCAAGGTGGTCGCCGACGACGTTGATCAGGGCGCCGTCGGCGATGCCGCCGCGCAGCGCGTCCACCGCGGCCTGGGCGCGGGCCTGGGAGTAGACGGCGAGCGAGACCACGGAGTAGCCCCGCGCGTCGGCCATCTCGTGCAGGTCCGTGGCCAGCCGCTCGTCGGTCGGCACGCCGCCGAACGAGCTCAGCACCAGGCAGACCCGCTGGGTGCGGCGCTTGCGCAGGCTCCTGGCGGCCTGGTTGGGGGTGTAGCCGAGTTGCCTGGCGGCGTCGAGCACCCGCTGCCTGGTCTCGGCGGCCACCGGTCGGTTCTTGCCGCTGAGCACGTAGGAAACGGTCGCCACCGACACGTTCGCCAGCTCGGCCACTTGTCGCGCTGTTGGTCTCATGTTAGTCGAATAACCTAGCATTCCCTACAGGATTATGGGGTAATCGATGCCGCTGGATCTCGGTAAGCAGGTCAGCGTATGGAGGATCTTCACTCCTCGGCCATCGGCCGATGTGAAACGATTAACACCGTAATCCTTCACGTGCGGCTCGATCAAGAGGTGAGCGCGTTTCGGCTCGGGCATAGGCTGGTTCGGATCAGACGTGGAGTTGTCGAATGGTTCCTCTGACCGTGAACGGCAATGCGGTGGAGGCCCGGTCCGATCCCGGGACCCCGCTGCTCGATGTGTTGCGCGGCGAGCTCGGCCTGGTGGGCACGCGGTTCGGGTGCGGGGCGGGGTTGTGCGGGGCCTGCTTCGTGCTGGTCGACGGGCGGGTCACGGCCTCCTGCGACACGCCGCTGTCGGCCGTCGAGGGGCGGGAGGTGGTGACGGTCGAAGGGCTCGCCGACGGGGATGAGCCGCATCCGGTGCAGCGGGCCGTGCTGGAGGAGCAGGCGGGGCAGTGCGGCTACTGCCTGTCGGGGATCATGATCAGCGCCGCCGCCCTGCTGGCCGCCGATCCCCGGCCGGACGAGGAGGCCGTGGTGGCCGCTCTGGATCGCAACCTGTGCCGGTGCGGCGTGCACCGCCGCGTGGTCCGCGCCGTCCTCAAGGCGGCCGAGTGAGCCCGGTCGAGCCGGACCCGCAGACGCCGGTCGCGGCGGGGTCCGGTGCGGCCGTCCTGGTTCGGGCCGATGGGGTGATCCTGGTGCGGGCCGGGAAGGTTGAGCTCGGGCAGGGGGTGCTCACCGCGCTGGCCCAGATCGCGGCCGACGCGCTGGGAGCCGACCTGGGGCAGGTGCGCATGCTGGCCGCCCGTACCGGTGCGGGGCCGGACGAGGGGTTCACGGCGGGAAGCAGGTCCATCTCCCACTCGGGCCCGTTGCTCCGGGAGGCGTGCGCCCAGGTCCGCGCCGCCTGCACCGCCGAGGCCGCCCGCCGCTGGGGCGTCTCCCCGGCCGAGGTGACGGTACGACGGGGAGAGTTCCGCTGCGGCCTCCTGACCACCACCTACGCCGCCCTCGCCACCCCACCACCCGCCCCTGCCCCATCCGCCACCGCCGCGCCATCCACTCCCGCGCCGCCCACTCCCGCGCCATCCACTTCCGCGCCATCCACTTCCGTGCCATCCACTTCCGCGCCATCCACCTCCGCGCCATCCACCTCCGCGCCATCCACCTCCGCGCCGCCCGCTTTCAGCCCACCCGACGCGACGCAGGCCGATCCGGCGCAGGTGGCGCGGGCCGAGGGGCCGGTGTTCGTGGGGGTGAGTGTGCCCCGGCTGGACCTGCCCGACAAGGTGGCCGGGCGGCCCCGGTTCATCCATGATCTCCGCCTGGAAGGCCTGCTCTACGGACGTGTCCTGCGCCCGCCCTCCCCCGCAGCCCGCCTCCGCCACCTCGCCCCCACCCCCGGCCTGCGCGTGGTCAGGGACGGCTCGTTCCTGGGCGTGCTGGCCGAGACCGAGCCGGAGGCCGACCGCGCCCTCGCCCGCCTCGGCAAGGCCGCCGCGTGGGACGAACGCGACACCCTGCCCGACGAGCACGACCTGCCCGCCTTCCTCCGCCGGGGCCCGCACGAGACCGTCCACGTACGGGAAGCGACCGGAGCCAGGCCGCGGGGCGAAGTGCGCGGCGCCACCTACAGCAGGCCGTTCATCGCGCACGCCTCGATCGCCCCGAGCTGCGCCGCCGCCCGCTGGAACCGGGACGGCACCCTGGAGGTCTGGAGCCACACCCAGGGCGTGCACCCGCTCAGGAAGGCCCTCGCCCAGATCCTGGACCATGACCGCATCGAGGTGCGCCACGTGGAGGGCGCGGGATGCTACGGCCACAACGCCGCCGACGACGTGGCGCTGGACGCGGCCCTGCTGGCCCGCGCCGCCGGCGGCAGGCCGGTGCAGGTGCGGTGGAGCAGGCGGGACGAGCTGACGTGGGCGCCGTTCGGCTCGGCCATGTCGGTGGACGTGGCGGCGGTGGTGGACGAGGCGGGCCTGGTGCGCTCGTGGGAGTACGACGTGTGGAGCCAGGGCCACGTCAGCCGCCCGGGGTACGCCGGAGTGCCCGGCCTGCTCGCCGGAGCCCACCTGGAACACCCGTGGACGTACCCGCCGGCCGCCGAGCCGCCGGCGCAGGCGGGTGGGGGGATGACGCGCAACGCGGAGCCCATCTACGACTTCCCGCGGATGGAGGTGACCGGCCACAGGCTGCTGGAGACGCCGATCCGCTCGTCGTCGCTGCGCTCGCTGGGGGCGTTCATGAACGTGTTCGCGATCGAGTCGTTCATGGACGAGCTGGCCCAGGCCGCGGGCATGGACCCGCTGGCGTACCGGCTGGCCCACCTGAGCGACCCCCGGGCGCGCGAGGTGTTGCGGCGGGCCACCACCGCGGCCGGTTGGGGCGGGCCCGGGCTGGGGCTGGGGTTCGCCAGGTACAAGGGCGTGGGCGCCTACTGCGCGGCCGTGGCGGAGGTGGAGGCGGAGCACGACGTACGGGTGCGCCGCCTGACCATCGCCGTGGACGTCGGCCAGGTCGTCAACCCCGACGGCGTACGCAACCAGATCGAGGGCGGCGCCACCCAGGCGACGAGCTGGACGCTGAAGGAGCGGGTGCGGTTCGACCGTCGCGCGATCACCAGCGGCGACTGGGAGAGCTACCCCATCCTGCGCTTCTCGGAGGCGCCGGAGGTGGCGGTGGAGCTGGTCGAGCACCCAGGCACGCCCTCTCTCGGCGCGGGCGAGGCGGCCCAGGGCCCGGTGGCGGCGGCCATCGCGAACGCGCTCGCCGCGACGCTCGGCGCCCGGGTCAGGGACCTCCCGCTGGACAGGGAAGCCGTGATCAACGCGATCCGGTAGCCGGACTCGGCGGGCTCAGCGGGCTCAGCGGGCTCGGCGGGCTCGGCGGGCTCGGCGGGCTCAGTAGGCGTTGGCGACGACCAGGTCCTGCGCGGGGAACAGGGTCAGCACCCGGCACCCGTCCGGCGTCACCACGACCTCCTCCTCGATCCTCGCCGCCGAGAACCCGTCGCTCGCCGGACAGTACGTCTCCAGCGCGAACACCATCCCGGCCCGCAGCTCGACCGGCTCCCGCATGCTGTTGAGCCGCGAGATGATCGGCCGCTCATGCAGCCCCAGCCCCAGCCCATGCCCGAACTGCAGCCCGAAGGCCGCCATCTCGTCCTCGAACCCGAACTCGGCGGCCTCGGGCCACACCGCGGCCACCTGGTCGGTCCCGACGCCGGGCTTGATCATCCCGATGGAGGCGTCCATCCACTCCCGGGCCTTGCCGTACGCCTCCCGCTGGGCGGCGGTCGCGCTCCCCACCCCGAATGTGCGGTAGTAACACGTCCGATAGCCGTTGTAGGAGTGGATGATGTCGAAGAAGGCCTGGTCACCGGGGCGGATGAGCCGATCGGAGAAGTTGTGCGGATGCGGGTTGCACCGCTCACCGCTCACCGCGTTGACCGCCTCCACCTGATCGGAGCCCATCTCGTAGAGCCGCTTGTTGACGAGGGCGACGATCTCGTTCTCCCGTACGCCGGGTTTCAGCGCCTCCATGACGTCCTGGTAGACGCCGTCCACCATGGCGGCCGCCTGGGTCAGCAGCATGATCTCGTCGGGCGACTTGATGACGCGGGCGTCCAGCATGAGCTGCTGGCAGTCCACCACCGCGAGCCCCTGCCGTTGCATCTCGAACAGGAACGGCGGCTCCACGATGTCCACGCCCACGGGCGCGCCGTCCAGCCCGGCCTCGCCGAGCAGGCCCTTGATCTGGCGTACGGCGTCGGCCATCAGCCCGGCGCTGGGGGCGATGGCGCCGCGCAGGCCCAGCATGCCCGCGTGGCAGTCGGCGGGGTCCAGCCACGGGCTGTGGAGGCGGTGGTGGCGGGCGGCGGAGCCGAAGTCCCAGAGTCTGGGCGAGCGGTCGCGGGTGAGCAGGGCGTACCTGGTCATCTTGTCGCCGAGGGCGCCGCCGATCCAGGTCTGGGTGACGTACCGGATGTTGTAGAAGTCGAACAGCAGGAACGCGCCGCACGCGCTGCCGTCGAGGGCGGCGCGGGCGCGGCCGAGACGGTATGACCTGAGGCGGTCGAAGTCGACCCGCTGCTCGTAGTCGACCCCCATGTGGCCAGGAGCGGGAAGCGGGCCGGTCATGAGGCGAGCCCGTCGTCCACGGGAACGTCCTCGGGCTTGAGCTCCAGGCCGGAGGCGGCGGCCTGCAGGTCGAGCAGGATGGCGAAGTCCTCGCCGGTCCTGCCGGTGCCGACGGCGGCCTGGACGAGTTGCGCGGTGAGCGCGGTGACCGGCATGGGCACGTCCAGGGCGCGGGCGGCGGACAGGCCCAGGTCGAAGTCCTTGCGCAGCAGGACCGGGGTGAACGTGGGCGTGTAGTCGAGGTGCACGAACGCGGGCGACTTGTACCGGGTGAACGCCGAGCCGACCACGCTGTCGTTGAGGAACTCCAGGAAGGCGTGCCGGGGCACCCCGCCCTTCTCGGCCAGCACGGTGATCTCGGCGAGCGTCTGGGTGACGACGCCGAGCAGCAGGTTGTGCGCGATCTTCACCAGGCGGGCGGTCTCGCCCTCGCCCACGTACGTGGCGGACCGGCCAAGGTGAGCCAGCAGCCCGGCCACGCGGTCGTAGGTCTCCCGCGGCCCCGAGCAGACGATGCCGAGCAGTCCCGCGCGCACCACCTTGCCGTTGCCGCTGACCGGCGCGGCCAGGAACTCCGTGCCGGCGCGCGCGCAGGCCTCGCGGGCGGCGGCCGACGCCTCCGGGGAGATCGTGGAGCAGTCCACGACCACGCCGGGCCCGCCGCCGTCGTCGAGGAGTTCGCCGAGCACCTGCGTGAGGTCGTCGGAGGTGGCGACCATGGTGAAGACGACGTCGCGGTCGCGCAGCCCGGCGATCGTGTCGGAGACGTGCGCGCCGTGCTCGCGCAGCGGCTCCGCCTTGGCCCGCGTACGGTTCCACACGGCCACGTCCACGCCCGCCGCCGCCAGCCGCGCGGCCATGGGGAAGCCCATGCGCCCGGTGCCGATCCAGCCTGCTGTCTGAGTCATCCTGTTTCGCCTTTCAGCCGCTGGGCCAGCCAGTCGGCGGTGTACGGACGGTGCCAGGGGGCGCGGTCGGCGCAGCCGTGGTTGCCCTCTTCGATCATGAGCAGCTCGCTGTCCCCGCCTGCCGCGGTGGCCAGCCGCTCGGCCTGCCGCCAGGGGATGAGCCGGTCCCTGCGCCCGAACACGACCAGCAGCGGCGCGGTGATCGCCGCCGCCGAGCCCTCCATGGTCAGCGTGTAGGCGATGCGCCTGGCCTCCTCCTCGGAGGCCGCCCCGGCCCGGACGCGGAAGGTGTCCCTGGTCAGCTCGGGCAGGCCCGACCAGCAGTCGCCGAAGTCGTACGGCCCGGCGAGGGCCACGCACGCCTTGACCCGGTGGCGCTCGGCCGCCGCCACCCGGGGCGCGTAGTATCCGCCCAAACTGACCCCCCACACCCCCAGCCTGGCCGCGTCGATCCCCGGCTCGGCGGCCAGCGCGTCGAGCAGCGCCTTGCCGGGCTGGGACCAGTCGCCCCTGATCGGCAGGTCGTACTCGGCCTCCCCCTGCCCCGGCCCGTCCACCGCGAACGTGGCCAGCCCGCGCTCCAGGAAGAGCTGCTCGACCACCCCGTGCTCCTCCTTGGCCGAGTCCAGCCCGGACAACATGAGCACCGCCGGATGCGGTCCGGGTCCCGGGGGCAGCCGGAGGATCCCGGCGAGCGTCGCGCCCTCGAAGCCGATCTCGACCCGCCGCCCTGGCGGGGACAGGTGCGGCAGGGCGTCGTCGAGGCAGGCCACGGCGCGCAGGTGGGCGCGGCGCATCTGGTCGTGGTCGGCCACGAAGACGAACTTGGCGAAGTGGAAGTAGAGCGCGGCCTGCGCCAGATGACGGCCCGCCGACAGGTGCCGGCCGGTGGCCAGCGCCTGCCGGCCCAGCTTCTCGTGCTCTTCCGCCACCGACGACCAGGCGGCGCACCAGTCGTCCCAGACGTCCAGGCCACGCGTGACGCGCTCGAAGTCGGAGACGGTCACGCCGTTGGCGGTGAACCGGGGTCCCCAGTGCGCGATGGCGGAAGCGACTCGCTCGTCCACCGTGTGTCACCTCCCAGGTAGAGCGACGCGATCTCGGGGTTGTCCCGTACGGCGGCGGCCGTGCCGGTCAGGCGTACCCTGCCGCCCTCCATCACCACGCCGTGCGTGGCCAGGCCGAGGCCGAGCCGGACGTTCTGCTCGACCAGCAGCACGGTGGCGCCGGCCCCGTTGAGGTCGTGGATGACCTCGGCCACGCCGGCCAGGGCGCGCGGGTCCAGGCCGAGCGACGGCTCGTCGAGCAGGATGAGCCGGGGGTCGAGCATGAGGCAGCGGGCGATCTCGACCATGCGCCGCTGGCCGCCGCTGAGGTTGCCGGCGTGGTCGCGGGCGCGCTCCGCGACGATGGGCAGGCGTTCGCGCACCTGGTCGAGGCGTTCGCGCAGCAGTTTCTTGTCCCTGCGGATGAGGTAGCCGCCCATGAGCACGTTCTCCTGCACGGACATGGCGGGGAACAGGGCGTGCGACTGCGGCACCTGGGCGATGCCGCGGCGCAGGATCTCGTCGGGCGGGCGCCCGCCGATGGGCGCGCCGTCCATGCGGACCTCGCCCTCGGTGGGGGCGAGCAGGCCGCTGATGACGCGCAGGACGGTCGACTTGCCCGCGCCGTTCGGGCCGACCACGCAGGTGATCGTGCGTTCGGCGCACTCCAGGTCCACGCCGCGCAGCACGCTGCCGCCGCCGTAGCCCGCCACCACCGCCTTGAGCTGCAACATCTATCTCACCGCCGGCGTCCAGTCGGTCCCCAGGTACGCCTCCAGCACCGCCGGGTCCTCCCTGACGCGCCCAGGCGGCCCCTCGGCGATCACCCGGCCGCCCGCCAGCACCGCCACCGGGTCGCACAGGTCCAGCACGAGCGGGATGTTGTGCTCGACGACGAGGAAGGTGACGCCGGCCGCGTTGAGGTCGCGGATGACGCCGGTGATGTGGCCCAGCAGGGTCGGGTTCACGCCGCCGGCGGGCTCGTCGAGCAGGATCAGCTTGGGCTCCAGCATCAGGACCTGGGCCAGCTCGACCAGTTTGCGCTGCCCGTACGACAACGCGCCCGCCCGCTGGTCGGCGAAGCGGCCGAGGCCGACGAGGTCGAGCAGGTCGCGGGCGCGGTCGGCCTCGTGGCCGCGTACGGCGTCGGCCCACATCGTCCGCCAGCGGGAGTCGGCCAGCGGGGCGACCACGTTCTCCCGTACCGTCATGTCGTCGAACAGCCGGGTCATCTGGTATGACCGCCCCAGCCCGAGATGGCAGCGCCGCCACGGCCGCAGCCCGTCCACGCGCCGCCCGTCGAACCAGATCTCCCCCGAGTCGGCGGGCAGCCCGCCGGTGACGAGGTTGAACAGCGTGGTCTTGCCCGACCCGTTCGGCCCGATCAGCGCCGTGATCGTGCCCTGGCGCACGTCGAGCGAGACGTCGTCCACCGCGACCAGGCCGCCGAACCGCTTGGACACGCCCCGGAGCGACAGCAGCACCTCGCCGGGCGCGGGCACGGCCGGCACCCGTTCGCGCACCGACGCGACCTGCGCGATGTGCTCGACGGGGGCGGGACGCCGGCTCCACAGGGTCGGCAGCAGGCCCTTGGGCAGGAACAACACCACCAGCACCAGCGCGCCGCCGAACAGCAGCACCCGCGACTGCACGCCGCCCGCGTAGACCGTGGCCGCCTCGCTGAGCAGGTTGACGGCGAACGCGCCGATCACCGGGCCGTACAGCGTGCCGCGCCCGCCCGCCAGCGCGGCCAGCACGATCGTGACGCTGCCGAGGATGGCGAAGGAGCCGACCGGGTTGATGAAGGTCAGGTAGTAGGCGTAGACGCCGCCGGCGACGCCGATGAAGAAGGCGCTGGCCGCGTACGCGACGATCTTGAAGCGGGTGGTGTCCACGCCGATGGAGGCGGCCTTGCCCTCGTCCTCCCTGATCGCCACCAGCCCCGTGCCGAACTTGGTGCGCCTGATCCACGCGCTGAACGCCACCGTCAGCACCAGCAGCAGCAGGAAGGCGTAGTAGAAGGGGATGTTCTGGAAGTCGCGGTGCCAGAACGGCAGCTCCAGCGTGATCCCGTCGGAGCCGCGCGTCAGGCCCCTGGAGTTGACCGCGACGATCTGCGCGGCCAGGAGCATCGCGATCGTGATGATCACGAACGCGTGGCCGCGCGTCCTGAGCACGACCGAGCCGATCAGCACCGCGACGACCGCCGCGACCACGCCGCCGAGCGGCGCGACCAGCAGCGGGTTGACGCCCCACCGCAGGGCGAGGATGCCCACGGTGTACGACCCCACGCCCAGGAACATGCTGTGCCCGAGCGAGATGTACCCGGCGTACCCGGAGATGATGTTCCAGCTCGTGGCCTGGATCGCCAGCAGGAACCCGAGCAGCAGCACCGCCTGCGGGTAGGGCTGCCACGGGTTGACCACGGGATAGACCAGCAGCGCGACCAGGCACGCCGCCGCCACGAGATGGCCCCTCATGCCGCGTCCTCCCGTACCCGCGTCCCGAACAGTCCCTGCGGCCTGACCAGCAGCACTGCCATGATCACCAGGTAGAACACGAGGGTGGACCAGCCGAGAGAGCCGTACGTCGCGGTCAGCGTCTCGGCCAGCCCCAGGATCACCGCCCCCGCCACCGCGCCGGGCAGGCTGCCCAGCCCGCCGAGCACCACGATCCCGAGCAGCCGCGAGATCCACTCGTAGTGCGAGGCGGGAAAGAACGGATACAAGACCGACAGGATCGACCCGCCGACCCCGGCCGTGGCGCTGCCGATCGCGAACGCCAGCGCCGCCGTGCCCGCCGCGCCCACCCCCACCAGCGCGGCACCGGCCGGGTTCTGCGTGGCCGCCCTGATCGCCCGCCCGGTCCAGGTGCGGTTGAGCACGTAGTACAGGACCGCCAGCACGCCCATCGCCGCCGCGAACCCGTACACCTGCGCCTTCGGCAGCGCCACCGCACCGACCCGGAAGGACTCCTCGAAATACGACGGGCTCGCCGACTTGAACTTGTTGCCCGCGGTGAGGTTCAGCACCCCCTCGATGACCAGCGCGAACCCGAACGTCAGCAGCACCGACATCGACGCCGGCGCCCCCCGGATCCGCGAGATCAGCAGCCGGTAGGACACCCATCCGAACCCGAACATCATCGGCGTCGTCACCACCGACGCCACGATCGGATCGATCCCGGTCCGGTTCCAGAGCCACCACGTCACCATCGCCACCAGCACCAGGAACGCGCCCTGCGCGACGTTGATGATCCGCATCACCCCGAAGATCAGCGTCAGCCCCGACGCCATCAACGCGTAGACCCCGCCGATCAGCAGGCCCAGCACGATCGCCTGGAGGAAGTGCGCCATCGCTCACTTCCAGCCGGGCTTGGGGTTCACCACGGTCTTCACGGTCGCCAGATCGGGCGGCCCGACCACCTCGACCTTGCCGCCCTGCCACTGGGCCAGCAGGAAGCTGCCCTCGGGCTCGCCGTTGTCCTTCCAGCTCAGCGGGCCGAGCAGGGTCGGCACGGTGTTCGCGTGCAGCCAGTCCTTGATCTTGTCCTGGTCGATCGCGCCGACCGCCCCCACAGCGGCCTGGAGCACCTGCGCGGCGGCGAAAGCGTCCGCGGCGTCCTCGGCGGGCGCCGCGTCGTGCGCCTTCCTGTACGCGGCCACGAACTCGGCGTTCAGCGGCGTGGTCGCCTTCTCGTTCCAGCTCACCGTGTAGAAGACGCCCTCGGTGTTGTCCAGGCCGACGCCGTCGCTGTACTGGCTGGAGTTGCTCGGCGCGGAGGTCTGGAAGAGCATCTTCGGCGAGAACCCGAGCTGCTTGAGCGAGCGCACCATGCCCACCCCGTCCTCGAACACCGCGCCCTGCGCCACCAGGTCGGGCTTCCTGCTGGCCAGCGTGCCGGCCACGCTCTGGAAGTTCGTGGTGTCGGCCGGGTAGACGTCGCTGTAGAGCGTCTTCACGCCCAGCGCTTCGAGCTGCGCCTGCATCGACTTGATGACCGGCAGCGCGAACGGGTCGTCCTGGCTCGGGTAGGCGGCCGACTTGGGCCTGGCGTCCTCCGGCAGCGACTTGACCCAGTTCACGAACACGTCGGCCTGGTGGGGGGCGGTGGCGGGCTGGGCGAAGAAGAGATAGTCGAAGCCCCGCGAGAACATGTCCGGCGCGCCGCCCGCCGGCTCCACGAACACCATGCGGTTCTTCTCGGCCACGGCGGAGGCCGGGTAGTTCAGCAGCGAGGAGAACGTGCCCAGCAGCAGGTCCACCTTGTCCTGCGTGATCAGCTTCGTATAGTCGGCGACCACGGTGTCCTGGTTGCTGGCGTCATCGACGATCTTCAGCTCCACTTTCCTGCCCAGCACGCCGCCCTTGGCGTTCACCATGTCCCGCCAGATCTCGTAGCCCCGTTTGGCCTCGCCGCCCGGCTGGGCGAAGTCGCCGGTCAGGGGAAGGGAGACGCCGATCACGACGGGCTCGCTCGTCCCGCTCGCCCGCGTCTCCGACGGTCGTTGCCCGCACGCCGTCAACGCCAGCACGACGGCCATCGTCGCCGCCAGGGGTGCGCGTTCTCTGGGGGTCATGAGCTCTCCTCGGCCGATGCTTTCATCGCATCCCCCGCAAACGATTGCGTTGGCTTGGAGCATCCGTTTCAATGCAGTTACTGTCAAGGGGTTGATCCGGGTTGGTGCAAACGAGTGCACACACGGGAGTGGCTGTGGGGACGATGGCGGCGGGAAAGGCCGGGCGGCGGCCGCTGACGGTGGGCGCGTTCAGCCCGTCGGTGTTGCTGCGCACCGGCCGCCGCCTCGGCCTGGTCGGCCCGGACGTCGCCGAGACGGCCGTCGCCTCCTCCCCCGCCCAGTTCGCCGCCCTCCTCGACGGGACGATCGACGCCGCGCTGACCAGCCCCGACAACGTCATCGCCTACCGCTTCGTGCCGGGCAACCCGCTCGGCAGGACCGCCGACGTGCGGATCGTCTCCGCCGTGGATCGCGGCCTCGGCCTGGCCCTCTACGCCCGTCCAGGGGTGTCGTCGGCGGCCGGGCTGAAGGGCGAGGTGATCGGGGTGGACGTGCCGGACTCGGGGTTCGCGTTCGCGCTCTACGCCGCGCTCGAAGCGCTCGGCCTGAGGCCAGGCGACTACCGTACGGTCGCGCTCGGATCCACACCCCGCCGCCTGGAGGCGCTGCTGGGTGGCGGCTGCGCGGCGACCATGCTCAACGCGGGCGCCGACCTGCGCGCCCAGGAGGCGGGGGCGGTGCGGCTGGCCGGGGTGCCGCGCCCCTACCTGGGCACGGTGCTGTGCTCCCTCGGCGGCGACCCCGCCGTCCGGGCCCTGGCGGACGACCTGCGCGCGACGGCCCTGGCGATCCTCGCCGGCGAGGCCGACACCGTCGCCACCGAGGAGGCCGCCGAGGCGCTGCGCCTGCCGGAGGCCGCCGCGACACGCTACCTCGACCGGCTGAAGGACCCCGACGAGGGCCTGGTCGCCGACGGCCTGGCGGACGTGGAGTCGCTGTCCACGGTCCTCGGCCTCAGACGCCGCTACGGCGACGCCCCCACCGGCGACCTGCTCAACCGCGGCCTGCTCGACCCCGACCCCACCGACCCCAGCCCCATCGGCCTTAGTCCGACCGACCCTGGTCCGACCGACCCTGGTCCGACCGACCCTGGTCCGACCGACCCTGGTCCGACCAACCCCGACCCGACCAACCCCGGCCCCTCCGACCGGGGAGACGGTCGCGGACGATGAGCAACCCCAATCCGGCGCCCACGCTCCGCGATGTCGCCGAGGCCGCCGGCGTGCACACCGCCACGGCCTCGCGCGCCCTCAACCCGAAGACCCGCCAGCAGATCAGCGCGGAGACGGCCCGCCGTGTCATGCGGGCCGCCCAGGCGCTCGGCTACCAGCCCAACTCGGCGGCCCGCAGCCTCAAGACCTCCCGCTCCAGCACGGTCGGCCTGGTCATCCCCGACCTCACCAACCCGCTGTTCCCGCCGATCGTGCGCGGCGTGGAGAGCGTGCTGGAGTCCGACGGCTACAACGTCTGGATCGTCAACACCGACAACGACGACGAACGCGAGCGCGCCCAGATCGAGTCGCTCCGCTCCCGCCAGGTCGAGGGCCTCATCGTCGCCACCGCCCGCCTGGAGCACCCGCTGCTGCGGCGGCTGCACCAGCAGGGCGTCACCATGGTCCTGATCAACCGCCAGGTCGAGGACCTGAGCATCCCCGCCGTCACGGGCGACGACGCCACGGGCGTGGCCGCCGCCGTGGACCATCTGGTGCGCCTCGGCCACACCAGGATCGCCCACCTGTC
This sequence comes from Nonomuraea insulae, assembly GCF_042656245.1. Classification (NCBI taxonomy): domain Bacteria; kingdom Bacillati; phylum Actinomycetota; class Actinomycetes; order Streptosporangiales; family Streptosporangiaceae; genus Nonomuraea; species Nonomuraea insulae. Next base: position 191,473 of record NZ_JBHSPA010000011.1, on the reverse strand, counting down.
GGGCCCCCTCACCACCTCCACCGGCAGGGTGCGCGCCCAAGCCTTCCGCCACGCCGTACGCGACCACGGCCTGCCCGACGACCTCGTGATCGAGTGCGCCCGCTGGAGCGAGGAGGACGGCGCGACGGCCATGCGGGAGCTGCTGGCCGGCGAGGCTCAGTTCACCGCGATCATGGCGGGCAACGACCTCATCGCGCTCGGCTGCTACGACGTCTTCGCGGAACGCGGCATCTCCTGCCCGGACGACGTGAGCGTGATCGGCTTCAACGACATGCCGTTCCTGGACAAACTCCGCCCCCCGCTGACGACGGTCGCGGTGCCGCACCACGAGCTGGGCGCGGAGGCCGCGCGCATGCTCCTGGACTGCATCGACCAGCCGGCCCGCCCGGCCCGCTCGCTCCTGCTGCCGGTGACCCTCGTCGTCCGCGGCTCCACGGCCGCACCACGCTCCTGACCGCCTTGGGTTGATCATCAGCGTGGCGCACCGCTTTCGCGATCACTCTCCGTTACCTTGCCAGGTGGATGGGGGGATCTGTTATGAATGGTTCGGCATGGTCGTCGGTGTCCCGCAGGCTGTTCGTCACCGGCATGTTCGCCGCCCTGGGCACCGCCCCGGCGAGCGCCGTCGCGGCACGACCGCCCGGTGGCGTGCTGCTCCGGGCTCGTCCTGCCACGGTCTCGCTGGGCAAGCGCGACGTCTCCACCTGGGCCTACGACGACATCTTGCCCGGCCCGCTCATCGAGGCCACGGCGGGCGGCGTCGTACGCGCCAGGCTGATCAACGACCTGCCCGCGCCGACCACCGTGCACTGGCACGGCATCAGGATCGACCCCCGGATGGACGGCGCGCCCGGCTACACCCAGCCGCCCACCCAGCCGGGAGGAACGTTCGACTACGTGTTCAGGGTCCCCGACGCCGGCACGTACTTCTACCACTCGCACGTCGGCATGCAGAACGACCGCGGCCTGTACGGGCCGCTCATCGTGGCGGACCCGCACGAGCCCCTCGGGTACGACCAGGAGGTCACGGTCGTGCTCGACGACTGGCTGGACGGCGTCGCCGGCACCCCCGACGACGCGCTCAAGCGGCTGAACGCCTCCACCGCGCACGACGACACCATGCGCAGCGCGGTGCTCGGCGGGGTGACGGGCGAGTTGCGCCACTCGTACTACCTGGTCAACGGCCGGATGTCGGCCGCGCCCGCGACGTTCCTGAGCCGTCCTGGGCGGCGGGTCAGGTTCCGGGTGATCAACGCCGCCGCCGACACGGCGTTCCGCGTCGCGCTCGGCGGCCACCGCCTGACCGTCACCCACACCGACGGCTTCCCCTGCGCGCCCGTCACCGTGGACACGGCCCTGATCGGCATGGGCGAGCGCTACGACTTCCTCGTCACGCTGGACTCGGGGGCGTTCCCGCTGGTGGCGATGGCGGAGGGCAAGAGCGGGCGCGCCTTCGCGGTGGTACGCACCGCGCGCTCGGCCGTCACGCCGCCGACGAACGTCGAGGTCCCGCAGCTCAACGGACGTCGGCTGAAATATCAGGACCTCGACGCCCGCCGCGCCGACTACCTCCGCCCACCCTCACGGACCGTCACCGTCAAGCTCGGCATGCGCCCGTCCGGCAATGAGTGGACTCTCAACGACCGCCTCGCCGCAGACCCGCTGCGGGTGCGCGTGGACCGGGGCGAAACGGTCAGGATCGTCCTGGACAACCAGTCGCCCATGTGGCATCCGATGCACCTGCACGGCCACACCTTCCAGCTCCGCGTGTCAGGGCAGCGCGGCCCGCGCAAGGACACGGTCAACATCCTGCCCCGCGAGCGCCTCAACATCGACGTGCACGCCGACAACCCCGGCGAGTGGATGTTCCACTGCCACAACCTCTACCACCAGGAGCAGGGCATGATGGGCGTCCTCGGCTACGGCCCGCCCAAACCAGGCACCACCCACGCCGCCCACACCGGACAGGCCACCCACGCAGCCCACACCGGACGTGCCGGACAGGCCACCCACGCCGGACATGCCGGACACCGTCCTGACCGCCCCGACCGTCCTGCCCCTCGGCCCCGCACCTCCTCGCACGGCTCCGGCCACTGAACGCCGGGGAAGGCGCCGTCATCACGAGCCGGCCGCGGGGCGCATCCCGTCGATGCCGAAGGACAACAGGCGCTCGCCCTGTGCGGGCGAGGTCTGTTCCCCGGCCCAGGCGACCGCGTTGACCAGGGCGTAAAGGTCGGAGGCTGTGGCATCGGCGCGCACGGTTCCGGCGGCCTGCGCGCGCTTGAGGAGCTGCTCGCCGGAGGTGAGCACCTCCTGGCACGCGGCATGCAGTTGCGAGGTCTCATCTTCGATGCTGCGCATCAGCGAGGTCGCCAGCCCTCGATAGACCGTGGTGTGCGCCATCGCCGCCCGCGCCCAGATGATCAACGCCTCGTCCGCGGACGGGTGATCGAGGAGATCGCGGGCGGTGTCGGACAACGTTCGCATGCGGTCGCGCAGCAACGCCTCCAGAAGCGCCTGCCGGGTGGGGAAATGGCTGTAGAGCGTGCCGTTCGCCACACCGGCGCGCCGGGCGATCTCCTCCAGCGAGGCTTCGACGCCGTGTTCGGCGAAGACCGTGGCCGCTTCGGCGAGCAGACGTTCGTAGTTTCTGCGCGCGTCGGCACGCATCCTGCGCTGCGGCGCCGGGCCGGCGGTCGTCATGGGCACTCCCGAAATTGCCAAGTTGAGACAGTCTCAATATGTTTCTTGAGACAGTCTCAGCTTATCGCCCCTCGAAAGGTCCCTGGTGAACACTGCCGACAAGCCCATCCTCGTGACCGGTGCGACCGGACGCCAAGGCGGCGCCACCGCCGCCCATCTCCTGGCCGCCGGCCGTCCGGTGCGCGCCCTCGTCCGCGACCCCGACTCTCCGGCCGCCCGGTCGTTGAGAGCTCAAGGCGCCGAACTGCACGTCGGAGACCTCGACGATCCCGGCTCGCTCGCGGCGGCCGCCGCCGGCGCCCATGGCGTCTTCGGCGTCACGCCCGACGACGATGACGCCGAACGCGAGATCCGCCGTGGCCGTGACCTCGCCGACGCCGCGGCGGCAGCCGGCGCCGCCCACTTCGTGTTCGCCTCGGTCGGCGGCGCGGACCGCGGCGCCGGCATCCCTTACTGGGAGAACAAATGGCAGATCGAGCAGCACATACGCGCGCTCGGCCTGCCCGCGACGATCCTGCGGCCGGTCCGGTTCATGGAGAACCACACCATTCCAGGACTGCCCCTCGGCGGCATCGTCGACGGCGAGCTCATCCACCTGTTCGCCCCGGAGACACCGGTGCAGCTCATCGCCGTCACCGACATCGGCGCCCTGGCCCGCCTCGCCTTCACCCGCCCGCGGGAGTACATCGGGCAGGCGATCGAGATCGCCGGAGACGAGCTGACCCCCAGCCGGACGGTGGAACTCATCAGCCGCAGCCTCGGGCGCGAGGTCACCTACCGGCAGGTCTCCGGCAGCGGTCTGCGCCAGGAGGCGGAACGCGCCTTCGCGGACGAGCGCGGTCTGTGGCGAGCCGACATCGCGGCGCTGCGCGAACGCCACCCCGGCCTGCTGGACTTCCCGGCCTGGCTCAGGCACGGCGGGGCCGAACAGATCCGAGCCCTGTTCGCCGGTGCTCATTAGCGCCTCACGGTATCTGAGCGCCGTAGACGGTCCCCTATAGGAGAGTTACGCTCCGCTGGCTACCAGTCGGGGACAGTCACGCACTTCGATAGGGGCACTCATGAGTTACACGCTGTTACGCGGCAGCTTCGTGATCCGGTATCCGGACCTGCCGCGCCAGGGACCCGAGCCCGACGGCGACACCGTCAAGTTCCTGCCCGACTCCCCGGCCCTGGTCGAGGCCCTGCCGCGGCCCTCCGGCCGGCCGGCGAACATCAACCGCCGCGGCGTCTCCGTACGGCTGGAGGCCATCGACGCGCTGGAGACCCACTTCGAGGAGAGCCACCAGGAGGACGCCGGCGCGTACGCGGCCCGCGACGAGCTGCTGCGCGTGCTCGGCTTCACCAACGTGCGCTTCTGGGAGGACCTGCCGAACAAGGTCCAGTCCGCCGACCAGGACTCCCTCCGCGGCCACGTGCTCACCAACGGCATCGACGCCAACGGCCGGCTGATCGCCTTCGTCTACGCGGGCGACCACCCGGGGACGGACGGCGCCACCGTGTTCCTCGACGGGCCGCTCGTGGACCGTTCCGCGAACGGGCAACTGCTGGCCGGCGGGCTGGTCTACCCGGCGTTCTACGCGACCTTGCCTGGTGAGCTGCGTACGCATCTGGCGGAGGTGTCGCAGGCGGCCAGGCGCAAGGCCACCGGCATCTGGCCCCGCTCGACCGCCGACCCGAACGGCGCGGCGACCGTACCGGATCTGGAGGGGCTGGAGCGGCTGGTGATCTGGCCGAAGTTGTTCCGGCGCATCGTGCCGTACCTGGCAGCGGGCTTCACCGACTTCGACGGCTTCGACGCCTGGTTGCGCGCCGACGCGGTCCACCGGGACGACGAGTTGTTCCTGATCCCGAAGCTCGAACGCGGCAACCTGCACGACGTGGTCAAGGGCTCGGGGCAGCAGATCCAGCTCACGATGTGGCCCGAGGACTTCATCATCAGTCCCGACCCGGCGCCACCGGGCACCCCGGTCAAGCCCCCGCTCATCGCCGTCGGCGATCTGCTGATCGTGGCCGCCCTGCCGGACCCGGCAGGGGCCGACAGCGGCCACGAGAGCGTCACGCTCCTGAACCTGACCTCGCGAACGCTCGACCTGGCGGGCTGGGGCCTGGCGGACGCGGCCGGTGGACACAAGGCGCTGACGGGCGCGATCGAGGGCGGGGCCGCGCTGCGGGTGACCCTCGACGGCGCCGTGCAGCTCGGCAACCAGGGCGACACGATCATCCTGGTGGACCCCGAGGGGGCCTCGATCGACCAGGTGACGTACAAGGCGGACCGGGTCAAGGCCGGCCGGACGATCTGCTTCGGGCGCTGAGCTCGTTCGCCGGCAGAGCATAAGAGCGACGGGCAGGGGTGACATCAAATAGTCTGATCAGGAAAAGCGCGGCACTGTCCACAAATCGGGCAAACAGCATTTTGCCCTCTTTATTTGTGATATTCCGGGAGGGTGCTTTGGCGTACGCATTAGGATCGAGCCGCTTCTGCCAGCGGTGCGGATCGCACGTCGGCACCCTTCCCCAGTGTCCCCGCTGCCGGGCTCAGCAGGGCGCGGCGTCCTTCACGTGGCCATTTCCGTTTATTCGGAAATTACGGGAAATGTCGGGTTGATCGGCCGTGCCGCGCGTCAGAGACTGAGCCTTCCGACCAGTACGAAGGAGTTCGTATGTTCGTGTTCATGCCGCGCTCTCTGTTCAGGCTGGCGACCGGCGCGGCGGCAGGCTACCTGCTGGCCGTCCGCCCGTGGCACCTCCGCTGGGGCGCCGACGACCGCGAGGTCCACGCGGAGATGCCGGGCGACGGCATCGTCCGTCAACCGCAGTACCAGGCCACCCGCGCCATCACCGTCGACGCGCCGCCGGCCAACGTCTGGGCCTGGCTGATCCAGCTGGGCGGCTACCGCCAGGGCGGCACGCCCGGCGAGCCGCAGGACGTGAAGGTCGGCGAGGTGCTGCAGGGCGGCGATTTCACCGTCGAGCAGGTCGACCCCCCGCACACGCTCGTGCTGGCCCTGCACGGCGCGGACGCCACCACCAGCTGCTCCGTCTCCCTGCGCGACCTGGAGGACGGCAGGACCCGGATGATCTTCCGCGTGCGCATCCGCGGCTCCTCCTCCCTGCGCGGCACCGGCTACCTGGCGATGATGGACGTCGGCGACTTCATGACCGTGCGCCGCCAGATGCTGACCATCAAGGAGCGCGCCGAGTCCGCCAGTTGACGCAGGCGCCTCCGGACGTTTACGGTTCCGGCGATCCGCGAAATGTATCGCTATGAACCCGAAACTTTCGGAGGCGCCATGTTACGAGGACTTGTCGCGATCACCCTGCTGGGCCTGCCCGCGACACATCCCGCCGACCCATCCGTCATCACCGTGAACGAGCGCGTCAGGCACCAGGAGATCGACGGCTTCGGCATCTCCCAGGCCTTCCGGCGGAACGAGCTGCTCAAGGCCCTGTCGGCGACGCAGCAGCGGGAGGTCCTCGACCTGTGGTTCGACCGGAACAAGGGGGCCGGGCTCAGCATCCTGCGGCTCGGCGTCGGCTCCTCGCCGACCGGCAGCCCGTACGACCACATGGTGTCGATCCAGCCGGACAATCCGGGCGGCCCTGACGCCCCGCCCAAGTACATCTGGGACGGCGACGACAACAGCCAGGTCTGGGTGGCCAAGGAGGCCCAGCGGTACGGCGTCAAGCGCTTCTTCGCCGACGCCTGGAGCGCCCCCGGCTACATGAAGGACAACGGCGACGACAAGAACGGCGGCACCCTCTTGCCCGAGTGGCAGCGCGCCTACGCGAACTACCTGGTGGCCTACACGAAGTTCTACGCCAAGGAGGGCATCAAGATCACCGACCTGGGGTTCACGAACGAGCCCGACTGGACGGCCACGTACGCCTCCATGCGTTTCACCCCCGAGCAGGCCGCCCAGTTCGTCAAGGTCCTGGGCCCGGTCGCCAGGAACGTCAAGCTGGCCTGCTGCGACTCCTTCGGCTGGAACGAGGCCAAGGCGTTCACGGCGGCGATCGAGGCCGACCCCGAGGCCCGCCGCTGGGTGAAGACGCACACCGGCCACACCTACGCCAGCCCCGTGGACGCCCCGCTGCCGACGAACAAGCGCACCTGGATGTCGGAGTGGAACCCCAACGGCACCACCTGGAACGAGAACTGGGACGACGGCAGCGGCTACGACGGCTTCACGATCGCGCAGGCCGTGCACGACGCGCTCACGCTGGGCGACGTCAGCGCCTATGTCTACTGGCTGGGCGGATCGCGCGGAGCGACCAGGGCGCTGCTGCAACTCGACGACGCGGCCAAGGAATACCACGTGTCGAAACGGCTGTGGGCACTGGCGGCGTACAGCAGGTTCATCCGGCCGGGCGCGGTGCGGCTGGAGGCGAGCGCGGCCGATCCGGCGCTGAAAGTTTCAGCGTTCCGCAACGCCGACGGCTCGCGCGTGATCGAGGTGCTCAACACCGGCACCGCCGCCGTCACGTGGCAGGGCGTGCGCGGCCGGGCGACGGCCTACCTCACCGACGACGACGACTCGCTCACCCCGTCCGCCGTGACGGGACGTACGGTGACGCTCCAGCCCAGGGCGCTCACGACCATCGTCGTCCGGTGACCGTCCGGCGTGGGCCCGGCCCGGGCCCACGCCGGTGCCTCAGCCCTTGCTGCCGGTGTGGGCGATGCCCTGGATGAACTGGCGTTGCAGGAACACGAACACGGCGATCACGGGAAGCGAGGCGATCAGCGAGCCGGCCATCAGGATCGGGTAGTCGGTCTGGTACTGGCCCTGCAGCGCCGCCAGCCCGGCCGACAACGTCATCTTCTCCGGGTCGGTGTTGACCACCAGCGGCCAGAACAGGTCGTTCCACGCCCACAGCAGGGTGAGGATGCCCAGCGCGATCAGCCCGGGCCTGGCCAGGGGCAACATGACCGACCAGTAGATCCGCACGGGACCGGCGCCGTCGAGCCTGGCCGCCTCCTCGATCTCGCGCGGCAGGGCGAGGAAGAACTGCCGCAGCAGGAACACCCCGAACGCGCTGAACAACCCCGGCACGATGATCGCCTGCAGGCTGTTGAGCCAGCCGAGGGAGGACATGATCTGGTACTGCGGGATCACGAAGAGCTGCGGCGGCACCATGAGCACCGACAGGAACACGCCGAACAGCACGTTCCTGCCGGGGAAGCGCAGCCGGGCGAAGGCGTAGGCGGCCATCGAGCAGAACAGCACCTGCCCGGCCACCCGCCCGGTGGCCATGACGACGGTGTTGAGGAACTGCTCGCCGAACGGCAGCAGGTCGAAGACCTTCGCGTAGTTGTCCCAGCGCCCCTCGGGCAGCAACGACGGCGGCACCGCGGTCGCGCTGCTGAGCGTCTTGAGCGAGGTGATGATCTGCCAGACGAACGGGGCCACCATCGCCAGCGAGGAGGCGATGAGCACCGCGTGCACGCCCAGCGGCCGACGCTCAGACATAGTGCACCCACTTCCGCTGGAGCCGGAACTGCGCCATCGTCAGCAGCGCGATGAGCACGAGCAGCGCCATCACGATGGCGGCCGCGTAGCCGCGGTCGTCGGTGACGAAGGCACGCTCGTAGAAGAGCTGGACGACGGTCTGCAACCGCGAGTACGCCGGGTTGGCCCGCGCCGACTGCCCGGACCCGGTCATCACGAAGACCAGGTCGAAGAGCTGGAGCGAGCCGATCACCGAGACGATCGAGATGAAGAACGCGGTCGGCGACAACATCGGCAACGTGATCTTGAAGAACTGGCGGACGCGGCTTGCGCCGTCGATCGAGGCGGCCTCGTACAACTCCTTGGGGATGGCCTGCATGCCGGCCAGGAAGATGATCAGGTTGTAGCCGACGCTGCTCCAGATGCCCACCACGACCAGCGCGTACATGGCGGTGGCCGGGTCGGCGATCCAGTTGGGCCCGTCGATGCCGACGACCGAGAGCACCTGGTTGACCAGGCCGTAGTCGCCGTTGTAGAGCCAGCGCCAGAGCATCGCGACCGCGACCGGCATGGTCACCACGGGCAGGAAGAACGCCGTCCGGTAGAGGCTCACCCCGCCCAGCCCCTGCCGGTTGAGCAGCGCGGCGAACACGATGGCGAGCGGGATCCCGATCAGGCCGAGCGCGGTGTACAGCAGCGTGTTGAGCATCGCCTGACCCACCTCGGGGTCGGTGATGAGCCGGGCGTAGTTCTCCAGGCCCGTCCAGGTGTGCCCGCCGAAGGCGCCCCATTCGGTGAAGGAGAAGTAGGCGGTCTGGATGACGGGCCACAGGTAGAAGATCGCCAGGCCGAGCCCGGTGGGGGCGATGAAGGCGTACCCCCACAGGGCCTCGGTGCGAATCCCGCGCCGCTTCGCCGCGTGTGCGGCCCTGGCGGGCCGCGTTTCGGCGGTGGTGCTCACGTCACTCCTTGGCCAGCAGGTCGTTCATGCCGGTCGCGAGGTTCGCGGCGGCCTGCTGGACCGGCACCTCGCCGGTCCACGCCTTGGTGAGGTGGGTGAGCTCGGCCTCCTGCCAGGCGGCGGTGTTCTTGGAGACGGGGTACGGCACCGCGTACGACACCGCGTCCAGGAACGTCTGCAACTTCCACTCGGGATGCGCCGAGACCCAGTCGCTCTGGGTGCCGTTGTAGGCCGGGATCGGGCCCTTCTTGCCCAGGATGTCGGCGGCCGGCTTGGCGCCCAGGAACTTCACGAACTCCAGCGCCTCGGCCGGGTGCTCGGTCTTGGCCGACATCACGTTGGCCACGCCGTGGATGATCGTGGCCTGCTTCTCGCCCTTCGGCAGCGCGGCGACGTCGACCTTGTCCTTGGTGTAGTCGTTCTTGCCGAACTCGGCCACGTTCCAGGACCCGCCCCAGTACATCGCCAGCTTGCCGGCCTCGAAGAGCTGCAGCGGGGCGGTGTCGGTCATGGTCTTGAGGTCGGGCGACTGCTTGGCGGCGATGAGGTCGGTCCAGAACTTCAGGCCCTCGATCGTCTTGGGGTCGTCGTAGCCGGACTTCTTGCCGTCGGGGGAGATCACGTAGCCGCCGGCCTGGTAGATGGTGTTGTACTGGTATTCCTGGAAACTCGTCAGCTCCGCCCCGACGGCGTAGACGCCCTTCTTGGCGTCGGTGATCTTGGCGGCGGTCTCCTTGAAGTCGTCCCAGGTCCAGTCGGCGGCCGGATACTTCACCTTGGCCTGGTCGAAGAGCGTCTTGTTGTACCAGACGCCGACCGTGTCCATGTCCTTCGGCAGGCCGTACAGCTTGCCCTCGTAGGTGTAGAGGTCCACCAGCGCCTTGGGGTAGACCGACGTGTCGACCTGCTCCTCGATCGGCTTGATCACGCCGTTGGAGGCGTAGAGCTGGAAGTTGGGGCCGTTCATCCAGAAGACGTCGGGCGCCGCGCCGCCGGTGACCGCGGCCTTCATCTTCGTCCAGTAGTCGACCCATGGGGTGAGCTGGACGTTCACGGCGATGTTCGGGTGCGCCTTGGTGAACTCCGCGGCCAGTTCCTGCATGACGGCCTGCTGGGTGACGTCCCAGACGCCGTACGAGAGCGTCACCTTCTCCTGAGCGCCAGTGCCGGCCTGCTCACCGCCGCCGCACGCGGTGGCGAGCAGTGCCGCGCAGAGGAGGGCCGCACCGCTCCGTGCCGACTTCCACATCTCCCATGTCCTCTCCTAGAACGTGGGAGTAATGATGGAGTCCAGTAAAATTGATTGCAAGAGTAGGCGTGTTACAGATGGCTCACGAGCGGGCTGCGGCCGTCGAGCACGCGGTCCTCGACGTCGTCGAGCGCCAGGCGTACGGCGCCGAGCACCACGGCCTCGTCGCCGAGCGCGGACATCCGCACCTCGGGGGTGCGGATGCACCAGCGGTCCAGCTCCCGTCTGAGCGGCTCGATGAGCACGTCGGCCGAGCGCGAGAAGCCGCCGCCGACCACGACCATCTGCGGGTCCAGCGTCAGGACCAGCGCGGAGGCGCCCAGCGCGAGGTCCTTGACGTAGCGGCGCACGGCCGCGAGCGCCGCCTTGTCGCCGTTCCTGGCGGCGGCGAACACGTCGCCCGCCTCGCCGCCCGTCTTACCATCGGCGACGCCGAGGTGCTCCTGGGCGCGGATCCAGCCGAGCACCGGCAACGCGCCGATCTCCCCCGAGGCGTTGGCGAAGCCCCGGTGCAGCTTGCCGTCGATGACCAGACCCGCCCCGGTACGGAGCCCGGCCAGCAGGAACACCATGTCCTTGGCGTAGCGAGCCACGCCGCGCCAGCACTCGGCCAGGGCGGCGAGCTTGCTGTCGTTCTCCACCAGCACCGGGGCAGGGGCGATCCGGCGGACGTGGGCGGCCAGATCCACGCCGGTCCACTCGGGCAGCGCCTCCGAGAGCATCACCCGGCCCGCGCCGTCCACCAGGCCGGTCGTGCCGACGCCCGAGGCCCACACCTCGCCGCCGGTCAGCCCGGCCCCCTCCAGGCACTCGGCGGCCGCCCGGTCCACCGCCGCCAGGCGTTCGCTCCGGCCCATCTCGGGCCTGACCCGGACGCCGACACTGTGCTGCACGTCGCCGTCCAGGTCGGCGATCACCGCGCGGATCTTGTGCCCGCCGATGTCGATGCCGAGCACCCGCCCCGCGTCGGCCCTGAACCGGTAGCGCCTGGCCGGGCGGCCCACCCCGCCCGCCGTGGCGCCCGCCTCGGCCACCCAGCCCTTCTGCAGCAGCTCGCGCACCACGTCCTCGGTCGAGGCCCGCGACAGCCCCGTGAGCTTGGCGACCTCGGTCAGAGTGAGCGACGGCCGGCCCTGCAACGCCTTGATCACGGCCAGCGCGTTGAGCTGCCGGAGCCGCGACAGGTCACCGCCGCTCAGATCCCCGGCCATCGGCACCCCTTGCTGTCAGCTTCCCAAGACCGAATAATGATGCTCTCCATGATATTTAGTCGGGGAAGGTTTCATGACTGAGGTGACTCTAGCCGTGGTCGGCGGCGGCCTGCGAGGGCTGACCTACGCGCGCCACGCGCATGCCGCGGGCGCGGGGCGGGTGGTGGCGGTGGCGGAGCCCGATCCGCGGCGCCGGGCGGCGTTCGCCGCCGAGTTCGGGATCGCGCCTGAGAACTCTTTCGCGGGCTGGAAGGAGCTGGCGGCGGCCGGGCGGGTGGCGGAGGCGGCGATCGTGGCCACCCAGGACCGGCTGCACACTGACCCGGCGGTGGCGTTGGCGGACCTCGGTTACCACATTCTCCTGGAGAAGCCGATGGCCGAGAGCGAGGAGCAGGCGACCAGGATCGCCGAGGCGGCCGAGCGCAACGGGATCATGCTGGCGGTCTGCCACGTGCTGCGGTACACGCCGTACACGCGGCTGGTGAAGGGGCTGCTGGACGAGGGGCGGATCGGGCGGCTGGTCAGCGTGCAGCACCTGGAGCCCGTGGGGTGGTGGCACCAGGCGCACTCGTTCGTCCGCGGGCACTGGCGCCGCGAGGACACCTCGGCGCCGATGTTGCTGGCCAAGGCGTGCCACGACGTGGACTGGCTCGTGCACCTGTTCGGCCGGCCGCCGGCCCGGGTGTCGTCGTTCGGCTCGTTGTCGCACTTCCGCGCCGAGGAGCGGCCCGCCGAGGCCGCCGACCGGTGCCTCGACTGCCCGCTGGAGCCGACGTGCCCGTACTCGGCGAAGCGGCTCTACCTGGGGTGCCTCGGGGATCCCGACAGCGAGTTCTGGCCGCTGTCGGCCGTCACATCCGGCCGCACGGAGGAGGAGGTGCTGGACGCGCTGCGCACCGGACCGTACGGGCGGTGCGTGTACGCCTGCGACAACGACGTGGTGGACCACCAGGAGGTGGTGATGGAGTTCGACGACGGGGCGACGTGCTCGTTCACGATGAGCGCGTTCACGCCGATGGAGCACCGGCGTACCCGCCTGTTCGGCACCCACGGCTACATCGACGGCGACGGGCGCACGCTGCGGGTCGTCGACTTCCGCACGGGCGCCGAGGAGAGCGTCACCGTGGACGACCGGACCGGCCCTTCCGCGGCCGACGGGCACGGGGGTGGCGACGAGGGGCTGACGGACGCCTTCCTCGCCGCCGTCTCCTCGGGCGACGCCTCGCTGCTGCGCTCGGACGCGGCGGAGAGCCTGATGACGCACCGCGTCGTCTGGGCCGCCGAACGCGCCCGCCACACCGCCTCCGTCGTCACCCTCTGACCCCTGGCCCTCAGCACGCCGCGGCACCGCAGCGGGCTGAGGCCCGGAGACGGAAGCGGCCTCGGGCACACGGCGACGCCTCGCCGGACCCGCCACCTCCGCCCATCTCCGAAAGGACCCCGCCGACGCACGCCCTCACCCACGAGGACCTCTTCCCCGCCCTCATGAGCGCCCTCCCCCTCCCTCGAAAGGACCTCAGCCGAAGTACGGCGGGACAGCCGGGAGCGGACGGGCGGGGCGACGGGCGGGGCGACGGGCGGAAGGAGGCGTCAGCCCCAGACGTCCTGGGCCGTCTCGACGATCAGGCGGATCTTGGCGAACTGCTCGTCCTCGGTGAGCCGGTTGCCCTCGACCGTCGAGGAGAACCCGCACTGCGGCGACAGGCAGAGCTGGTCGAGGTCGATGAACTTGGCGGCCTCGTCGATGCGCCGCTTGAGCGCGTCCTTGGACTCCAGCTCCCCCCGCTTGGTCGTGACCAGCCCGAGCACGACCATCTTCCCCGGCGGCACGAACCGCAGCGGCTCGAACCCGCCGGAGCGCTCGTCGTCGAACTCCAGGAAGAACCCGTCCACCTTGAGCTCGCCGAACAACGCCTCGGCCACGAAGTCGTAGCCGCCGGAGGCGACCCAGGAGGACTGGAAGTTGCCGCGGCACATGTGCGTGGTGATCGTCATGCCCGCAGGCTTGGCCGCGAGCGCGGCGTTGATCTGCCTGATGTACCGCAGGTGCAGGTGCTCGGCGTCGTCGCCGCGCTCGCTCATCTCCGCCCGCTGCGCCGGATCGTTGAGGTAGGCCAGGCTGGTGTCGTCGAACTGCAGGTACGTGCACCCCAGCGCGCCGATCCTGCGCACCTGCTCGGCGTAGGCGGCGCTCAGGTCGCGCCAGAACTCCTCGATGTCCGGGTAGACGGCCGGGTCGATGGAGGCGGGCCCGCCCCGGTAGTGCACCATGCTCGGCGACGGGATGGTCAGCTTGGGCCTCAGTGCGGGCGCGGTCGTGCCCACGGTGTCGCGCAGGAACGTGAAGTCGTCGGCGAAGATCGGCTCGGTCAGCCGGATGCGGTCGTTCACCCGCAGGGCGGCCGGGGTGTACTCGAGATCGCCCTGCTCGTTGTGGAACTGGACCGTGATGCGCTCGTCGGCGGCCTGGCCGATGCCGCTGAGGCGGTAGATGAAGTCCATGTGCCAGGAGGCCCGGCGGAACTCCCCGTCGGTGGCGCTCTGCAGGCCCGCCTCCTGTTGTTTGCGTACGACGTCCTTGATCGCCTCGTCCTCGGCCTCCCGCAGCGCGTCGCCGGTGAGGGTCTCGCGGGCGCGCAGCAGCGCGGGCGGGCGGAGCAGGCTGCCGACGTGGTCAGCGCGGAAGGGCGGTGAGGTACGCATGGACGATCATCCTCCGTAGAGCTTTCTCAGCGGGGCTTTGAGGAGCTTGCCCGCCGCGTTCTTGGGCAGTTCAGCCACGAATTCCAGATATTTCGGGATCTTGTAGCGAGCCAGGCGCCCGTCCAGGTGGCGCAGCAGGTCCTCCGGCTCGACCGTCACGCCGTACCGGAGCACGACCAGGGCCTTACCCACCTCGCCCCACTTCTCGTCGGGCACGCCGATCACGGCGCACTCGGCGACCGCGGTGTGCTCGTACAGGGCGCTTTCCACCTCGGCGGGGTAGATGTTCTCTCCGCCGGAGATGATCACGTCGTTGATCCGGTCGGAGATGCGTATGTAGCCGTCCTCGTCGGCGACGCCGATGTCCCCCGAGCGGAACCAGCCGTCCTCGGACAACACCTTCGCGCTCTCCTCGGGACTCCGCCAGTAGCCGGGCATCACGTTGGGGCCCTCGACGTACAACTCGCCGGGCTCGCCTTGGGCGGCGGGCGAGCCGTCGGGGGCGACCAGCCGGACGTCGGAGAAGAAGCACGGCACGCCGGCCGTCCCCGCCTTGGCGACGGAGTGCTCGGCCCCGAGGAAGAGCGCGCCGGGGGCGACCTCCGTCATGCCGTATCCCTGCAGGAACGTCAGTCCCCGATCCTGATAGGTCCTGATCAGCGGCTCGGGCACCGGGGCGCCCCCGCACAGCAGGTGCCGCAGGCTCGACAGGTCGGCCGTGGCCCAGCGCGGCGAGCGAGTGAGGAAGCCGAACATCGACGGCACGCCGAACATCACCGTCACCCGCTCGGCCTCGATCAGGTCGAACGTGCGCTCCACGTCGAACGACGGCTCCAGGATCGCCCGCCCGCCCTTGAGCACGCTCGGGATCAGCGTCTGGGCCAGCGCCGCGATGTGGAACATGGGCGCGCTGATCAGCACCACCTCGTCATGCGCCAGCGGCACGTCCACGAGCAGGTTGACCGTGTTCCAGGTGAGGTTGGCGTGGGTGAGCATGGCGCCCTTGGGCCGTCCGGTGGTGCCCGAGGTGTACATGATCAGGCACACGTCGTCCTGGCTCACGGGCTCGTCGACGGGCTCGGGCGAGCCCGAGGCGATCAGGTCCTCGTACTCGGCGGCCTCCACGTGACGGCCCGGCAGCCCGTCGCCGGCGCGCTCCTCGCCCAGCACCAGGACCGACGCCTCGGCGTCGTCCAGGATGAACCGCAGCTCCGGCGCGGCCAGCCGGGTGTTCAGCGGGACGAACACGGCCCCCAGCAGCCCCGCCGCGAAGAACGTCTCCACCATCGCGGGCTGGTTGGCCCCGAGGTAGGCGACCCGGTCGCCGCGCCGCACGCCGAGCCCCGAGGCCAGCCTGTTCACGCGTTCGCGCAGGTCGGCGTAGGTGCGATGATCTCCCCGGTACGACAGCGCCACCCGGTCGGGTGTCATGCGCGCCCTGCGTGCCGGCCATGATCCAAGCCCCTGATTCCGCATCGGCACTCCTTGACGCTCAAGCCCTCAAGTTAGGCCACTATGCGATGGCTGTCACCGTTCTGCCCAGGTTTCGTCCGGAACGGTGTCCAGGAGCCCCTCCACGACCAGCGCCGCCTCCGGCCGGAACCGCTCGTGCAGCGTGTGGCACACCCGCTGCGCCTTCTCGGCCGGCCAGTCGTGCGGCAGGTAGCGCAGCGGCAGCCGCGGGTCGGTCCTGATGATCTGCAGCCAGCCGGTGAGCAGCGTCAGCGAGCGGGCCAGGTCGTCGGGGGCGTCCGGCGCGGGGTCGGCCTGGTCCCAGCGCCGCAGGAACGCCCGGTAGCGGGCGCCCAGCCCGTCGAGGTCGTAAGCGTCCCCGACCAGGGCCTGCATGTCGGTCGGGTGCCGCGGCTCGGCGGCGAACACCTTGACGTTCGCGCCCAGGTCCTCGATCACCCCGGCCGCGTCCACCTCGCCGGGAGCCACCCACAGGCCGTTCTGCAGCGGCCCGAAGCCGGCCCAGACCAGCCGCGAGCGCAGTTCGTGGCGTTGCCGCTGCCAGGACTCGGGCAGCGAGAAGCCGATCAGCGTCCACTGGTCCTCCCCGGCGTCGTTGACCACGCCGCTGTGCCAGATGCGCCGTTCGCCGTCCTTGAGCACCTCGTTGCTGGTCGGGGTGAGGCCGAAGTACATGCGCCGGCCCGATCGTTGCCGGCGCAGCAGCCCGCGCCGCACCATCCGGGTCAGCGTCGAGCGGGTGGCCTCCTCCGAGATGCCGACCTTGCCGAACGCCTCGATGAAGCTCCGCGAGGACACGCAGATCCCGCGGCCGTACACGTGATCCCCGAGGAAGGTCAGAATCACCGACTGAGGCCTCATAACAGCTTGTCTCCGGAAACTCGGCACTCTATTGACAGCCGTAATGTACCTGCCTACATTCGGGGCCACATCGCCCCGGTGCAGGAGGTCCTGATGCGCAGGCTTCTACCGTCCCTGGCCTGTCTCTTGCTGGCCGTGACCGCGTGCGGGGGCGGAGACACTTCCACCGGGCCCGACACGATCAAGGTGGGTCTCATCGTCTCGCTCACCGGCAACTACACGCCGCTGGGCAGCGAGGACAAGAAGGCCGTCGAGCTGGCGGTCGAGCAGGTCAACGCGCAGGGCGGGCTGCTGGGCCGCAAGGTCGAGCTGGTCTCGCGCGACGACAAGACCGCCCCCGACCAGGGCATCGTGGCCTACAACCAGATCAAGGGCGAGATCGACGCGCTGATCGGGCCGGTGTTCTCCAACGCGGCGCTGGCGGTCGAGCCGCTCGCGCAGCGCGACAAGATGCCCTACCTATCGCTGGCCCCGGCGCAGGAGCAGGTCGAGCCGATCAAGTCCTACGTCTTCGTCACCCCCGCCCTGTCCAGCATGTACGCCGAGCGCTACCTGCAGTATCTCCAGGCCGAGAGCATCAAGACGATCGCCGTGGGCTGGGACTCCAAGAGCGCCTACTCGGTCTCCGGCCACAAGTCCATGGTCGCCCTGGCCCCGAAGTACGGCGTGACGATCGCCGTGGACGAGCCGTACGAGACGACCACCTCCGACTTCAGCCCCCTGTTCACCCACGTACGCGACTCCAAGGCCGAGGCCCTGGTGTTCTGGGGCTCGGGCGCGCCCGGCGTGACGGCGGCCAAGCAGTACGTGGCCTCGGGGCTCAAGACGCCGCTGTTCCTGACCGCCTCGCAGGCCAGCAAGTTGTGGCTGGAGCCCATGGGCGCCTCGGCCGAGGGCATGACCGTGCAGAGCGCCATCGGCGTCGTCGGTGACCACCTGCCGGACGGCAAGCAGAAGCAGATCATCGACCAGATGGCCAAGCCGTACCAGCAGAAACACGGCTACCCGCCGCCGCAGTTCGCGCAGGACGGCTACAGCGCCTCCCTGCTGCTGTTCGAGGCGATCAGGAAGGCGAACAGCACGGACAAGACCAAGATCCAGCAGGCCCTGGAGACCATGGATCTGATCACGCCGAACGGCCGCTTCCGCTACTCCGCCACCGACCACTCCGGTCTGTCGCCCGAGTTCATCTCGGTCAACACGGTGAAGAACGGCCAGTTCGTCCCCACGGAATGGGCCACGGAACAGCTCACCAAGACCGTCAACGCGGCGGGGTGAGGTGTGCTGACGGTCACCGGTGTCTCCCGCTCCTTCGGGGGCGTCTACGCCGTCCGCGACGTCTCGCTGAGCGTCGCGGACGGCGAGGTCTGCGGCGTCATCGGCCCGAACGGGGCCGGCAAGTCCACGCTGTTCAACCTGATCACCGGCCATCTGGCGGCCGAGCACGGCCAGATCTCCTTCCTCGGGCAGCGCGTGGACCGGCTCACGCCGCACCGGCGGGCCCGGCTCGGCATGTCGATCGTCTTCCAGGCGGCCCGGGTGTTCCGCGGCATGACCGTCAGGGAGAACGTCATGGTGGGGCTGCACGGGCGTACCAGGGCGGGCTTCGTCTCGGCGGCGCTGCGGCTGCCGCGGCACCGGCGCGACGAACGCGAGATCGCCGCGGAGGCGTCGACGGCGCTCGAACGCGTGGGGCTGGCCGAGTGGGCGGACCGGCCCGCCGACCGGCTGCCGATCGGCCAGCAGCGGGCCCTCCAGCTCGCCCGCGCCCTGTGCGCGCGGCCCCGGCTGCTGCTGCTCGACGAGCCCGCCTCCGGTCTGCGCGCCGAGGAGCGCGAACGGCTGGCGGCCCTGGTGGAGGAGCTGCGGTCGAGCGGGCTGACGATCCTGCTCATCGAGCACGACGTGGCGTTCGTGACCCGGCTGGCCGACCGCGTCGTGGTGCTCGACCTGGGGCAGGTCATCGCCGACGGCTCCCCCGCCGAGGTGCGGGCCGACCCGCTGGTGCTCGCCGCCTACCTCGGGCAGACCTCATGATCGACGTCCAGGACCTGGTGGTCTCGTACGGCACCGCGACCGCGCTCGACCACCTCACCCTCACGGTCGCCAAGGGCGAGATGGTCGCCCTGCTCGGCCCGAACGGCGCCGGCAAGTCGACCCTGGCGAACACCCTCGCCGGCCTGCTCGAACCCGCCTCGGGCACGGTCAGCGTCGGTGGCCGTCTCGCGCTGATCCCGGAGGGCCGCCAGCTCTTCCCCGATCTGTCCGTCGCCGACAACCTCGCCCTCGGCGGCTGGCGCTCCGGCCTGCGCGACCCCTCCTCCGTGTACGACCTCCTCCCCCGCCTGGCAGAGCTGTCCGGACGGCGCGCGGGTGTGTTGTCCGGTGGCGAGCAGCAGATGGTGGCCTTCGGCCGGGCCCTGATGTCGCGCCCCGAGGCCCTGGTGGTGGACGAGCTCTCGCTCGGGCTCGCCCCCAACGTCACCGCCGACCTGGCCGCGCACCTGGCCGGGCTGAACCGGACCCAGGGGCTGACGGTGCTGCTCATCGAGCAGAACGCGCGGCTGGCGTTCGAGTTGTGCTCGCGGGCTTACGTGCTGGAGTCCGGGCGGCTGGTCACGGAGGGGGCGTGCGCCGAGCTGGCGGACGACCCCCGGGTGGCCAGCGCGTACCTGGGCGGGGCAATCACATGAGCTTCCCGGGAGGACCGACCGCATGAGCGCGTTCCTCACCTACCTCCTCAACGGCCTGGCGGTCGGCTGCGCGATCGCGCTCATCGCCAGCGGCCTGGTCACCATCCACCGCGTCACCGGCGTCGTGAACTTCGCCCAGGGCACCTTCGCGGTCGTGGCGGGCCTGTGCGCCTCCTCCCTCCTCGGCCTCGGCTTCCCCCACGGCCTGAGCGAGCTGGCCGCCGTCCTCGCGGCGGCACTCGCCGGGCTGCTCACCGGCCTGGCCGCCATCGGCAGGCCGGGCACCACCCCGCTCTCCTCGTTGATCGTCACCCTGGGCGTGGGCGTGCTGGCGTACGCCGTCGAGATCGTGTTGTGGGGCGACCAGCCGCGCTCGGCCCCCGGCCTGGCGGGCTCGGTGACCCTGGCCGGGGCGCGCATCCAGACGCAACACCTGCTGGTCATCGGCGTGACGGCGGCCGCGTTCGTGCTGCTGGCGCTCTTCTTCGGCCGCACCTACCTGGGCAAGGCGCTGACGGCGTGCGCCTCCAACCCGTGCGCCGCCCGCGTCGTCGGCATCGACACCCGCCGGATGGGGCTGCTGGCGTTCGCGCTGGGCGGCCTGCTCGGCGGCATCGCCGGGGTGCTGGTGACGCCGCTGCGCCCGATCTCGTTCGACACCGACGTCACGCTCATCGTCAACGGCTTCGCCGCCGCCGTCTTCGGCGCCCTCAACCGGCCGATGATCGCCCTCGCCGGCGCGCTCCTGCTGGGGGTGGCCGAGACGATGGCCGCCGGCTACGGCTACGGCTCCCACCAGCTGGAAGTCGCCCTGGGGCTCATGATCGTCGTCATGATCGTCCAGGCGAGCCGCCGCACGACCCTCTCCCAGGAGTCCACATGATCAGGCTCGTGGCGGGTCTCCTGGTGGCGGGCGTGACCCTCGCCCTCCCCGCGCTGCTCGACGACAGCATCCTGGCCGTCTACATCCTGCTGGGCCTGGCCGCGATGGTCACGGTCGGGGTCTCGCTGCTGATGGGCTACGCGGGCCAGGTGTCCCTGGGCCAGGGCGCCTTCTACGCCATCGGCGCCTACACCGCCGCCCTGCTCGCCCTGAACGGCGCCCCTCCGCTGCTGGGCCTGATCGCCGCCCCCGTGGCGGCCGCCGTCTCCGCGCTCGTCATCGGCACCCCGCTCCTGCGCCTGCGCGGCCACCACCTCGCCTTCGCCACCCTCGCCATGCAGCTCATCCTGCTCTCGCTGGCCGGCCAGCTGGAGTTCACCGGCGGCGACATCGGCCTCCAGGCCATCCCCCAGTTCTCCGTGGGCTCGTTCGAGCTGGGGAGCGCGGCGGCGTACGCGTACCTGACCTGGGCCGGGCTGGCCCTGGTGATGCTGGTGACCCACAACGTCATCACCTCCCGCCCCGGCCGCGCCCTGCGCGCCCTGGCCACCAGCGAGACGGCCGCCGCGTCCTCGGGCATCCCGGTGGGCCGCTACAAACTGGTGGTCTTCGCCCTCTCTGCCACGTTCGCCGGCCTGGCCGGAGGCATCTACTGCTTCTACACCGGCTACGTGGCGCCGGGCTCCTTCCCGGTGCTCATCTCGATCCAGTACATCGTCATGGCCGTGGTCGGCGGCCTCGGAACCATCTGGGGCGCCGTCGTCGGAGCCACCGCGATCACCCTGCTGGTCCAGGGCCTGGACAGGCTGGCCGCACTGCCGGGCATGCCCACGTACGCGCCGAGCGTGCTGTCGTACGCGGTCTACGCCCTCGTCCTCATCGTGGTGGTGCTCTTCCTCCCCCACGGCCTGGTCCCGGCCATCTCCGGCCACCTGTCGGGAAAGCGGAAAGATGCGCCGTATCGGTGAAATCACCGGTCTCTCCCGAACGTCCCCTTTCAGACATGACATCCGCGCGTAACACTGGACGACGTGTCCCTTGTCAAGCGCTCATCCGTGTTACGCGGCCGTGGCGAGGACGAGCGCGCCCTGCGGCTGCTGCTCGACGGCGCCCGTGCCGGCTCCGGTGGGGCCCTGCTGTTGGTGGGGGCGCCCGGTATGGGGAAGACGGCGTTGCTCGACCTGGCAGCCGCGCACGCCGGGCCCGAGTTCCGCGTGTTGCGGGTCTCCGGGGTCGAGTCCGAGTCGCGGCTGCCGTACGCCGGACTGCACGGCCTGCTGCGGCCGATCGCCGCCTCCGCCGCCGCGTCCCTGCCGGGCGCGCAGGTCAGTGCCCTGGTGGCGGCCCTGGAATCCGGTACGGGTGCGTCCGGGCTCGCGTTGCCCGCGGCCGTGCTCGGGCTGCTGTCGGCCGTGGCCGCGCGGCAACCGGTGCTGGCCTGCGTGGACGACGTGGACCTGCTGGACCCGGCCAGCCGTGAGGTGTTGTCGTTCGCGGCCAGGCGGGTGGCGGGCGAGCCGGTGGCGCTGCTGTTCACGGCGCGGGAGGGCGAGTCGTGGGCCGAGGGCGTGCCGTCGCGGGTGCTGATCGGGCTGGACCCGGCCGCCGTACGGGAGCTGGCCGGTGATCTGGCGCCTGACCTGGCGCCGGGGAAGCTGGCCGAGGACCTGCTGGCGGCGCTGGACCAGATCGCCCGCGGCAACCCCCTCGCCCTGGCCGAGCTGATCGGCTCTCTCACCCCCGACCAGCTCGCGGGGCTGTCCGCCCCGCCCGAGGCGCTGCCCAGGGACGGGCGGCTGTGGCGGGAGCACACGAACCGCCTGGG
The DNA here is from genome assembly GCF_042656245.1 of Nonomuraea insulae. NCBI lineage: Bacteria > Bacillati > Actinomycetota > Actinomycetes > Streptosporangiales > Streptosporangiaceae > Nonomuraea > Nonomuraea insulae. The sequence continues at coordinate 169,461 of NZ_JBHSPA010000011.1, read as the reverse complement.
CGCGCTGCCCGAGGAGGTGCGGCGGCTGCTGCTGCTGATCGCCGCCGACCCCGACCTCGACGTCCCCACGCTCATCCGGGCGGCCCGCCCCGCCTGCGCCCTGACCGCCCTGGAACCGGCCGAACGCGCCGGCATCCTGCGCTCCACCGGCGACCGGTACGACTTCCGAGACCCCGCGATGCGCGGCGTGGCCTACTACGACGCCTCCCTCTTCCGCCGCCGCAGCGCCCACCGCCTGCTCGCCGCCCTCCTGGAGAGCGAGCGGCCCGGCGCCGGACCGGCGGAGGGCGAACGGGCGGGGCAAGCGGAGGGCGAGCGGGCCGGACCGGCGGAAGGCGAGCACGATTTGCCGATCGGGACCGGTGGGACGCGGCGATTACGGCGGGCCTGGCACCGGGCCTGGGCTCTCGACGGCCCCGCCGGGGAGCTGGCCGACGAACTGGCCGCGGCGGCGCTCGACGCCCCTTCTCCGCACGGCCACTTCGAGCCGTACCTGGCCCTGGAACGCGCCGCCGAGCTCACCGAGCACCACAACCCGGCCAAGGCCGAACGCCTGGCCGCCGCCGCCCGCCTGGCCTGGGTGGCGGGCCGCCCTCAGATGGCCAGGTCGCTGCTGGCCAGGTTACGCAACCTCACCACGCCGGACGACCTGCGCGCCCACGTACAACTCCTGCACGGGAGCCTCGAACTGCTCGGCGGCGAGACCGGCAGCGCCCGCGAGGAGCTGCTCGCGGCGTCGGCCTGGCTGCTGGACAGCCACCGCATGCTGGGCGTGCGCGCGCTCGTCAAAGCCGCCGACGCCAGCTACCGCGCCGGCGACAACCGGGCGTTCATCGCGATCGCCCGCCAGGCCGCCGCCCTGCGCCGCCCGGACGAGGCGGTGCCGACGCAGCTCATGTTCGAGTATCTGGCGGGCATGGCCTCCACGTTCAGCGGCTCGCACCGGGAGGCGGCGGCCCCGCTGCGGCGGGTGGTGGAGCTGGCGGAGTCGGTACGCGATCCGGCCGTGCTCGTCTGGGCCTGCGTGGCGAGCATGTTGCTCGGCGAGGACGCCACGGCCCACCGCTTGTCGGCCCGTGCGGTGGAGGCGGCCAGGGTACGCGGCGCGGCCTCGGCCATGCCGCAGCTCCTGGAGTACATGATCTACCCGGAGATCTGGATGGGCCGCTACGCCTCCGTCGCCACCACCGCCACGCAGGGCCTGCGCCTGTCCCAGGAGACCGGCCAGCTCAACACGGCGGCCCAGCACCTCGCCTGGCTGGCGATCACCGCGGCCGTCGAGGGCGACCAGGAGACCTGCCGGATGCGCGCGGACGCCGCCATCGACCTGGCCGACGCCCACGACCTGGGCATCGCGGGCGCCGTCGGCAACTGGGCGCTGGCCTACCTCGACCTGGCCGCGGGCCGCCCGGCCGACGCCGCCAACCGGCTGCGCGCCGAGCGCCGCAACAACCACGTCGTCATCAAGGTCATGGCCACGCCGCACCTGATCGAGGCGTGCGCGCGTACCGGCGACCATGAGAGGGCCGGAGCGGCGCTGCGCGTGCTCGAAGGCTGGGTGGGCAGCACCCGCAGCCCCGACCTGCGCGCGCTGGTGGCCCGCTGCCGCGCGCTGCTGGCCGGGCCCGGCGAGGCGGAGGAGCTGTTCAGGGAGGCGCTCGACCTGCACGGGCAGGGCATGTACGAGTTCGAGGCGGCCCGCACCAGGCTCCTGTACGGCAGCGCGTTGCGCCGCGACCGCCGCCCCGGCGCGGCCAGGACCCACCTGCACTCGGCGCTGGAGACGTTCGAACGCTACGGCGCCGGCCTGTGGACCGAGCAGGCCAGAACCGAGCTGCGCGCCTCAGGCGAACCCGTCCGCCAGGTGTTGTCCGCCACCACGGGCCAGCTCACGGCCCAGCAACTGCAGATCGCCCGCATGGTGGCCGAGGGCGCCACGAACAAGGAGGTGGCCGAGCAGCTCTTCCTGAGCCGCCGCACCGTCGAGCACCACCTGAGGAACATCTTCAGCCGGCTCGGCATCCGCTCCCGTGTCGAACTGGTAAGGCTCATGTCCTGATAAGAGGACCGGTGATTTCACCGATGCACGTCTGACTCGGCATCCGAACAATGGCGGCAGACAGCAGTCACCCCCCACGAGCAGGGAGTATGACGACGTGCAGCTCTCCACCCCCCGATCCGGCGCGCGAACGTTGACCAAGCTCGCCCTCACCGTCTCACTGATCGGCGGCGCCCTCGCGGTCGCCTCCCCCGCCCAGGCAGCCGGCCCCTACGACCGCGGCCCCGATCCCACCAGCTCCATCCTCGAGGCCAGCCGTGGCCCGTTCGCCACCTCGCAGACCAGCGTCTCCTCGGTGAGCGTGTCCGGCTTCGGCGGCGGCACGATCTACTACCCCACCGACACCAGCCAGGGCACGTTCGGCGCGATCGCGATCTCGCCCGGGTACACGGCCAGGTGGTCCAGCCTGTCGTGGCTCGGCCCGAGGATCGCCTCGCACGGCTTCGTCGTGATCGGCATCGAGACCAACTCGGTCTACGACCAGCCCGCCAGCCGGGGCCGCCAGCTCCTGGCCGCGCTGGACTACCTGGTCGAGGACAGCTCGACGACCATACGCAGCCGTATCGACGCCTCCAGGCTCGCCGTGGCCGGCCACTCGATGGGCGGCGGCGGCACGCTGGAGGCCGCCAGAGACCGCCCGTCGCTGCAGGCCGCGGTGCCGCTCGCGCCCTGGAACCTGACGAAGTCGTGGTCGGGCGTCCGCGTCCCGACGATGATCATCGGTGGCGAGAGCGACACGGTCGCCCCGGTCTCCAGCCATTCCGAGCCGTTCTACTCGAGCATCCCGTCGTCGTCGGAGAAGGCGTACCTGGAGCTGAACAACGCCAGCCACTTCTTCCCGCAGAGCACCAACGCCACCATGGCCAAGTCGATGGTGGCCTGGCTCAAGCGGTTCGTCGATGACGACACCCGCTACGAGCAGTTCCTGTGCCCGGCGCCCAGCGGACTGGCGATCGAGGAGTACCGCCACACCTGCCCCAGCTCCTGACCCCTTCTACCCGGTGGCGGCCGCAGGCGGCGGTCGCCACCGGCCCATGTCCAGGCTCAGACGGCGCCGTCCCAGGCCTCGCCCGACAGCGCGGTCGCCACCGGCCCATATCCGGACTCAGACGACGCCGTCCCAGGCCTTGCCTGACAGCGCGGCGTCGAGCTCCGCGCCGGTCACCCCGGCGACCCAGTTCGCCATGACGGTGTAGGCGGCCTGCGTGACGACCTCCAGCGCCTGCGCCCGGGAGTACCCGCTCCCTAGCAACGCCCCCACCTCCTCCTGGCCGACCAGCCCCCCGGACCGCAGCACGGCCCTGGTGAACGCGGCCAGCGCGGCGGCCTTCCCCTCCGGCAGGTCCTCCTTGCCGGCCCGCAGCGCCTCGATCACCTCCGGCTCCAGCCCCGCCCGCTCACCGAAGGCGGAATGCGCCGCCACCGAGTACGCGGACCGGTTGTGCACGCTGACCGCGATGCCGACGATCTCCCGCTCGGCCGCGCTGAGCGTCGTCTCCCGCAGCGCCCGCTGCAGCTGGTTGAACCCGTCGATCGCGACCGGCGCCTCGGCCATGGCCCCGGCCAGGTTGGGCACGAACCCCACCCTCCGCCGCAGTTCCTCCAGCGGCTCCCGGGACGCCTCGGGCGCCAACTCGACGGAATGAACGTTGAAGCCGATCATCGCCTGCCTCCAGTGAGTGACTGACGTGGACCCACTGTCGGCCGCCGCCGTCGGCACCCCACAGGACATCACCGCCCAGGAGCTGCGGGTGGAGAGCTTCTACCCCGCCGACCCGGACACCGAGCGCCACCGCTGGACCTGAACCACGTAGCCTGAGCGGATGACCGGAGTCTTCACGGTGTCCCCCGCCTCGCCGGCCGACGGCGGCGCCGTCGGCGAGATCCACGCGGAGTCCTGGAAGGCCGCCTACGCGGGCTTCTTCGCCCAGGACTTCTTCGAGGCGGCGGTACGCGACCGGCGCGGCAGATGGCACGACAAGCTGCTCGCGGAACCCGACGCCACCGCCCTGCTCGCCGCCGTGGACGGCCGCCCCCTGGCCTTCTCCTACTTCGGCCCCTCACCGGCCCGGCCGGGCTGGGCGGAGATCTTCGGCTTCTACGGCCATCCCGACGGCTGGGGCTCCGGCGTCGCGAGCGCCCTGATGACCGCCACCCTGACCAAAATCGGTGAACAGGGCTTCACCCGCATCCACCTGTGGACGCTGCGCGACACTCCCCAGTCACGCCGCTTCTACGCCAAGAGCGGCTTCACGGAGTCAGGCACCGTACGCGACCACGACTTCGGCGACGGCACCCTCATCGACCAGGTCGAGTATGAACTCTAGGCGTGACCGCCGCCTTTCACGCATCTCATGACGAGGAACACCGGATGTCTGGCCGCGACCGGCCGCTTCACGGCCCATTCCGAGGCGGGCTCCGGCTCGGCCAGCTCGCTCACCCACAGGTCGTGGCGGCGGAAGGTGTTGATGTACGTCGAGAGCGTGCGGTGGTTGGCGCCCACCTGGCGGCGTAGCGACGACAGCTCGCCGTCCGCCCGCCACCAGCCCTCGGAGTGGTAGGGCGCGTCCGGCGGCCACGAGCCTGAGACGCCCTGGCCACCGGGGAAGCAGGGGTGCAGGATCGAGCAGGCGAAGACGCCGCCGGGGCGAAGGGCGCTCGCCGTGGTCGCGACGGCGCCTTCGAGGTCGTCGATGTCGGAGAGGCCGAAGCTGCAGACCACCGCGTCGAACGGGCCGAAGTCCTGCAGGGAGTGCCGCGGCGTGACGTCGGTGTGGAGGTAGTCGATGCCCAGCGGGGACTCGCGCTCGGCGGTCTTCGCCTTCTCGATCAGGGCGGCCGAGATGTCGGCGCCCACGACCTCGGCGCCCCGGCGGGCCAGCTCCCGGCTGATGCGGCCGTGACCGCAGGCGATCTCCAGCACCCGGCGCTCCGCGACCGGCTCCAGGAAGTCGAGCAGGCGCAGGGATGCCGGGTCGTTGATGGTGTCGGTCCAGCCGGACGCGTAGAAGTCGGCGATCTCGTCGTAGCGCGCAACGCCTGCCATGCCCTTGACAGTACGCGTCGGGCGGGCGATTACGGAGGGGTGTTCATCGAACGCGGAATCCGTCGGCCGCGCGGGTAAAGACTCCGTCATGACAGCGCATGGGTGCGGTCTGACCGCCTTCGCGCCCCCGCCACTCAGGAGGAGGATTTCCCCGGGTCGAGCAGGCAAGACGCGGGGGTACGACATGGGCAGGCCCGGGATCACGGCGATCATCGTGGTGGCAGGGCTCACCGTGCTGATCGGCGGCCGCCTCACGTCGGCCAGAGCCGACCCTGGAACCGGGGTCGCGGGAGGCGGCGGCACCGAGGGCTCGCCGGCGCCCCCGACCCCCCGGACCACCAGCCTGCGCGTCACCACGTCCGTCTCCCCGGACCCCGTGACCACAGGCGCCCGGGCCGTCTACGCCCTGACCGTCACCAACACCGGCGACCAGCCCGCCGACGACGTGATCGTCACCGGCGTCCTCGACCGGAACCTCACCCCGGGCCCCCTCCCCACCGGCTGCTCCCTCACCACCAGGACCATCACCTGCGGCGGCCCGGGACTGACGATCCCGGCGGGCCGGAGCGTGGCCTACGACCTCCCGGTCACGACGGAGGCGACCCTCCAGGACGGTACGGACCTCACCAACCGCGCCCACGTCACCTCCACGAGCGCGAACGGCGACGAGACCGAGATCGTCACCAGGACCCGCACCAGGACCGACCTGGCGCTCGAACTGACCGCCCCGCCCTCCGCGACCGCCGGCGAGAGCATCCCCTACACCCTGACGGTCACCAACCGCGGCCCTTCGCAGGCGGAGAACGTCACCGTGCAGGCCCCCGAGTGCCTCACCTGCCGGCCAGACAGCCTGGCCCCGGACGAGAGCAGAACGTTCACGTTCGAGATCATCCCGGACACCACCGGCCTGATCGAGAACTGCGCCACCGTCAGCACGGTCAGCCGCGAGGAGGACACCAGCGACAACCGCTCCTGCGCCGCCACGACCGTCGAGGAAGAGCCCGGTCCCGCCGCGATGCCGATCCACACGGCCACCTACACCCCGCGAGCCGACGGCAAACGACCCCGCCAGGGCAGGCACGAGCGGGAGGAGCGTGACCGGGAGGAGCACGAGAAGGACGAGCCGCGCAAGAACGCGGCCGCCGGCCAGGTGCCGCCCCCCGCGCGCCACGACGGCCAGGCCCTGCCCCTGACCGGCGCGTCGATGTGGATGATGTGCCTCGCCGTTGCGGTGCTGCTCTCGGTGGGCCTGCTCGTACGTTACTTCTCCCGCAAGGACGAGCGTTCCGGGCGAACCGGCTGACCCTCAAGGGGCGCGCGGCACGTCCCGGCTCCATGACCCGAGCACCAGCAACGTCTTCGTGCCCGTGACCTCCCCGGCCCGGCGCAACCGGTCGATGACGTGCTGGAGGTGCCCCAGGTCCCGCACCCGTACGTGGATCAGCGCGTCGGGATCGCCGGCGATCGTGAAGACCGCCTGCACCTCCGGCACGTCCGTCGCGGTGCGGATGATCTCGGCGACCGGCGTCGTGCCCGGATAGCGCAGTTCGGTGAACGCCTCGATCCCCCACCCCAGCTTGGCGTAGTCGATCTGTACGCTGAATCCAGTGATGACACCAAGCGCCCTGAGCCGGTCGACCCGCCGTTTGACCGCCGCCACCGACAGCCCGATACGCTCGGCCATCTCCGAGAAGGTCCTGCGCCCGTCCTCCCGCAGCAGCCGCAGCACCTGGTGATCGATGTCGTCCACCTCAGGCACGGAGAACACCTCCTTCAGGCGCAAATAACGCACGCCGGCCAGCCCATCAACCCATATTGTTTGCGTCTTCACCCCACTTTCTCATCTAATACTTGCGCATATCATGCCCGCGTTGCTGTGCTGGGAATCTCCGCACATCCGGCGCGAGCACGTAAGACAGCCAGGAGGTTCGCATGAGCGTGAGCGAGACTCCCGCCCCCGTGTCGCTCGACGACAAGTACACGGCGCTCGACGGGCGGGTGCTCATCTCCGGCATCCAGGCCCTCGTCCGCCTGACTCTCGAACAGCGCCGCCTCGACGAGGAGCGCGGGCTGGACACTCGGGCGTTCGTCACCGGCTACCAGGGCTCGCCGCTGGCCGGGGTGGACCTCGAGATGGGGCGGGCGGCGCGGTTCATGGAGCAGGCGGGCGTGGTGTTCAAGCCCGGCCTGAACGAGGAGCTGGCGGCCACGGCGGTGGCCGGGACACAACTCCTGGAGCAGGTGCCCGGCCGCCGCCACGACGGCGTGACCGGCTTCTGGTACGGCAAGAACCCCGGCCTCGACCGGGCCGCCGACGCCATCAGGCACGCCAACGTGTCCGGCACGGCCCCGCTCGGCGGCGCGGTGGCCTGGATCGGCGACGACCCCGGCTGCAAGTCCTCCACGCTGCCCAGCTCGTGCGAGCCGATGTGCCAGAGCCTGTCGATGCCGCTGCTCGCGCCCGGCTCGGTGGCGGAGATCATCGAGTTCGGGCTGCACGCGGTGGCCATGTCACGGGCGACCGGCCTGTGGGTGGGCCTGAAGATCGTCGCGGACATCGCCGACGCCTCCGCCACCGTGGATCTCGGCCCGCTGCGCGCCGGCATCCCGGTCCCCGTGCACGCCTCCAGAGGCCCGGCCCCGATCCTGCTCGGCCCCGCCGCCCTGGACGCCGAGCACGACATGCTCACGCGGCGGCTCGGCCTGGCCCGCGACTACGCCCGCGCGCACGGCCTGAACCGCATCGTGTCCGGCGAGTCGAACACCACCCTGGGCATCCTCGCCTCCGGCGCCACCTACGCCGTGGTCGAGCGGGCGCTGGCGGACCTCGGGCTGGACGAGGCGGCCATGGACGAGCACGGGCTGCGGCTGATCAGGCTGGCCATGCCGTTCCCGCTCGCGTACGAGGACCTGGCCGCCATGACCGCCGACCTCGACCGGGTGCTGGTGGTCGAGGACAAGGTGCCGTTCCTGGAGGGGCAGCTCAAGCAGGCTCTTTACGGAGGCGAGCGCGCCCCCACGATCGCCGGCCGGGACCTGCTGACCGCCAGGGGCACCCTGGGCGCCGACGACGTGGCCAAGGCCATCGCCACCTGCCTGGGCATCGAACGACCCCGCCGCCCCCGCAAGCGCGGCCTGCTGCCGCTGGTGGCGGCGCGCACCCCGTACTTCTGCTCCGGCTGCCCGCACAACACCTCCACCCGCACCGCCGACGACACGCTGGTCGGCGTGGGCATCGGTTGCCACGCGATGATCGCGCTGGACGGGCACGGGCGCGGCACGCAGATCGGCATCACGCAGATGGGCGGCGAAGGGGCCCAGTGGATCGGGCTGGAACCGTTCACCGGGGACCGGCATTTCGTCCAGAACCTCGGCGACGGCACCTATCACCACTCCGGCTCCCTGGCGATCAGGGCGGCCGTGGCGGCCGGGGTGTCGATGACGTACAAACTGCTCTACAACGACGCCGTGGCCATGACCGGCGGGCAGCGCGCGGAGGGGCGGATGGACGTGCCCGCGCTGACGCAGGAGCTGGCCATCGAGGGTGTGCGCGGGATCGTGATCACCACGCCCGAGCCGGAGACGTACCGGGGCGTGAAGCTGGCGCCGATCGCCTCCGTGCGGCACCGCGACGACCTGCCCGAGGTCGAGAAGGAGCTGGCGGCGCGCGGCGGCGTGACCGTGCTGATCCACGACGACCGGTGCGCGGCCGAGGAGCGGCGGCTGCGCAAGCGCGGCAAACTGCCCACACCCCCGCAGAAGGTCCTGATCAACGAGCGGGTCTGCGAGGGTTGCGGCGACTGCGGCGACGTCTCGACGTGCCTGTCCGTGCAGCCGGTCGAGACCGGGTACGGCCGCAAGACCCGCATCCACCAGGCCTCCTGCAACACGGACCTGAGCTGCCTCAAGGGCGACTGCCCCTCGTTCCTGCTGGTCGAGCCGGGCACCACGGAGGCCCGCCAGGCGCCGCCCCTGCCCGTCGAACCGCCGGACCCGGTCCTGAACGACGCCGGCGACGTGCTGATCAGAATGCCCGGCATCGGCGGCACCGGCGTGGTCACCGTCTCCCAGATCCTGCAGATGGCGGCCCACCTCGACGGGCTGCACGCGACCGGGCTGGAGCAGACCGGGCTGGCCCAGAAGGGCGGTCCTGTGGTCAGCGACGTGCGGATCTCGAAGCGGCCGCCGACCGGGTCGGTGCGTGCCTCGCAGGGCAGCGCCGACGTGCTCATCGGCTTCGACGTGCTGGGCGCGGCGGCCGACACCACCCTGGCCGTGGCCTCGCCCGAACGCACCGTCGCCGTGCTGAACACCTCCGTGGTGCCCACCGCCGCCATGGTCACCGGCCGGGTGCCCGTGCCCGGGCACGCCGACGCGGTGGCGCGCGTGGCGTCGGCCAGCAGGGAGCAGGTCTGCGTGGACGCGCACGCGCTGTCGGAGGCGCTGTTCGGCGACCACATGCCGGCCAACCTGCTGCTGCTCGGGGCCGCCTACCAGCGCGGCTGCCTGCCCGTCAGCGGGGACTCCATCGAGCGGGCCATCACGCTCAACCGGGCCGCCGTGGAGCAGAACCTGGCGGCCTTCCGCTGGGGCCGCGCCGCCGTGTCCGACCCGGAGGCCGTAGCCCTCTTGGTCACCACCCCGGAGCCCCAGGGTTTGGAAGAGCTGGTGGCCGCGCGGGTCGCCGACCTGACGGGCTACCAGAACGCCACCTACGCCCGTACGTACGCCGACGACGTGAACCACGTGACCGCGCTCGCCGTCGAACGCGCGGGTGAGACGGCGGGCACGGCGATCGCCCTCGCCTACGCCCGCGGCCTGCACAAGCTGATGGCCTACAAGGACGAGTACGAGGTCGCCCGCCTCCACCTCGACCCTACCGAGGTCGAGCGGCGCGAGCGCGAGTTCGGCAAGGATGCGGTCGTGTCGGTGCTGCTGCACCCGCCCGTGCTGCGCGCCATGGGCATGAAGCGCAAGATCAAGGTACGCCGCTCGGCCGGGGTGCTGTTCCGCGGCCTGCGGGCGGCCCGGGTGCTGCGCGGGACCGCGTTCGACGTGTTCGGCCGGGCCGAGGTGCGCCGGGTCGAGCGTGAACTGGTCACCGAGTACCGCGACCTGGTGCGATCGGCCCTGACCCGCCTCACCCCCGGCACCGCCGGCGCCGTCGAGGAGATCGCGGGCCTGCCGGAGCTGATCCGGGGGTACGAGGACATCAAGCTCACCCGGGTGGCCGAGTTCCGCGACCGTGCCAGGAAGGCTCTGGAAAACCTCTGAGGGAGTGACCGTGACAGTCGACCGCCTGCTGCCCGACCAGGACGCCAGGGATCTCATCGAGCTGACCAGGGAGATCGCCGACAAGGAGCTGGCGCGCCGGGTGGACGAGCATGAGCGCGCCGAAACCTACCCGGAGGGGCTGTTCGCCACGCTGGGGGCGGCGGGGCTGCTCGGGCTGCCGTACCCGGAGGAGTCCGGGGGCGGCGGGCAGCCGTACGAGGTGTACCTGCAGGTGATCGAGGAGCTGGCGATGCGCTGGGCGGCCGTCGCGGTGGCGACCAGCGTGCACACGCTCGCCTGCTTCCCCGTCGCCACCTACGGCACCCCTGCGCAACGGGAGCGCTGGCTGCCCGACCTGCTGGCCGGGCGCCTGATCGGCGGCTACAGCCTGTCGGAGCCGCAGGCCGGGTCCGACGCCGGGGCGCTGTCCTGCCGGGCGGAGCGGGTCGAGGGCGGCTACCGGATCACCGGCAACAAGGCGTGGATCACGCACGGCGGCATCGCCGACTTCTACGCCCTGTTCGTGCGTACGGGCGAGGGCTCGCGCGGCGTCTCCTGCTTCCTCGCGCCCGGGTCGGCCGAGGGGCTCACGTTCGGGCGGCCCGAGGAGAAGATGGGCCTGCACGCGGTGCCGACGACCAACGCGCACTGGGACGGGGCCGTCCTGGACGCCGACCGGCTGATCGGCGAGGAGGGGCAGGGCCTGCAGATCGCCTTCAGCGCCCTCGACTCCGGCCGGCTCGGCATCGCCGCCTGCGCCACCGGCCTGGCCCAGGCCGCGCTGGACGAGGCGGTGGCCTATGCCAAGGAGCGGCAGACGTTCGGGAAGAAGATCATCGACCACCAGGGGCTCGGTTTTCTGCTGGCGGACATGGCGGCGGGGGTGGACAGCGCGCGGGCCACCTACCTGGACGCCGCCCGGCGACGGGACGCGGGCCTCCCTTACAGCCGCCAGGCGTCGGTGGCCAAGCTGGTCGCCACGGACGCGGCCATGAAGGTGACGACGGACGCGGTGCAGGTGCTGGGGGGGTACGGGTATACGCGGGAGTTCCGGGTGGAGCGGTACATGCGCGAGGCCAAGATCATGCAGATCTTCGAGGGCACCAACCAGATCCAACGCCTCGTCATAAGCCGCCACCTGGCCAAGTAGGTGGGCTCGGGGCCACCCACCCGTTGCCCATCTGAGTGGTCGGCCATCTGACACCCGCCCCGAAAGGTCATCGCAGGGGGGCGCTTCGCGCTTTGTGGCTCAGCCGTTTCCCCCAGTCGGGCCAAGCCCCGACCCCTGAAGGCCTTCGCTCCGCTCAGACGCTCTCATTGATGGGGCGCGGGCTCCGCCCGCGCCCCAGATTGTTCGGCAGAGGCGTGAATGCTGCGATGGCTCAACCAACGTGAGGCCGAACCGTGCACGGTTGAGGCAGTGGGGTTCGGCCGGCAAATCGTCAGACGGCGTCCACCGTTCCGATGATCCCGTACAGCATCCTGCCCCAATGATCCTCGCTCCAGCTCGGAGCGTTCATCCCTGAGCGTGCCTTCGGCCCGCAAGACGGTCTTTCCGTGGGGCGCCTCGCGCAAGAAGGGCTGGAGTGCGGTTTGATGATTCCTCCCGCCTGCCCGAGACATGCTAACTAGCATGCTCGTCCGCGCTGCGCAGGGAGAATACGGTGCTCGACGAAGAGCTCGCAGAGATCATTGCGAACCTCCGCGCCCTCGGCGGGGACATCTGAAAATGCTTGAAGAGGTTCCTCTTCCAGGTGAGACCCGGACGGTCTGCGAGAACCGGAGCTCGGGAATCCGGGCCATGGTTTCCGCCCTCCGAGCGGCCGGTATGAGCCCACCGCAGTTCGATGACCGCGTATCATCCTTCACCGTCACCATCCCCAACCACGCTTTGCTGAACGAGGACGTCGTGAGGTGGATCGAAGGTTTGGGCGAACGAAGTCTCTCTGACAGCCAGTGCATTGCGCTGGCAATGCTCCGAAATCGAGAGATCCTTGACAACCGCTCCTACCGGAGCGCCACCGGTGTGGACTCGCGGGTGGCTACGGCCGAGTTGGGGGATCTGGTGGCACGTGAACTAGTGACCCAGACTGGGAGCAGGCGATGGGCGCAGTACGAGTTGTCCCAGCGGGGGCACCGCCCTCCCCCAGGGGAAGCACCTGCATCGACGCGTACTGATCGACGCCGTCAACTACTGGACGCTCTTGGTGACGAGACCCTTTCGCGAGCCGAGTTGGCTTGGCGCAGCTGAGTGGCGCTGGTGGGTCGGCGTCGCCAGGTTGCTGCGTGAACGCCTTCGGTCGGCCAGGCTCACCTCTCTGACTGCACTTCCTGTCGATCCGTGGCGGTCCAGCATCCTGCTTGTCGCGGGTGACAAGACCGGACAGTGGAATGCCTGGTATCAGCTCGCCGAGCAGCGCTACGAGCTCTACGTGAAGGAACGACAGGCGGAGGAGGGCGGATCGTGATGGGATATGCGCGCTGGAAGGATATTCGTGCTGAGCATGTCGAACGCGTCGGCGGCGAGAACGCCGTTGCGGCGGGCAAGCAGGAACTGCTCGCCAAGGTGCAAGGACACCAGCTTGCTGAGGTCCGCCGTAGTCGAGGGCTGACCCAACAGGACATCGCGCAGCGCATGGGGGTCACCAAGGGCCGCATTTCACAGATCGAGCAAGGCAAGATCTCCGGACAGGACGTGCTCGCCCGCTACGCCGCCGCTCTTGGTGGCCGGCTCCACCAGTCGATCTACTTCGACGATGGTGACATCGCTGCCATCGCTTGATATGCGGGCGAGAGAGATCGAATCGTGCGGTGTCTTGGCCGCAGTAGAAGGCTCCCGTGGCTGAGCCCCGCTGGAAAGCATCCTCGGCTGGGGTTGAGAGTGTGCGCCCCGCGCCGCCACTCCGCCCAGCATCAAGCCCGGTTCGACGATGCCGTCCGATCCGAACTCCGGGAGGTGGAGTACGTCGAGCAGTTCGTTCGTCATCCCGGCCAGCTCGACCGCGAACATCGCTCCGGCCGCCACGCGCGGCACGCGCGACCGCCAGCGGATGACGAGCAGGTAGAGGACGTCGATCGCGGTCCACAGCGCGAGCTGGAATGCCGCGTCGACCGCGTCGGGGAGCAGCGCGATCGGATACCACAGCACGAGGGTGTACGCCACCGCCAGATACAGCAGTCGGCGCAGCGCCTTCGTCCGGCGGTCCAGCGGTCCCGGCGCGGGGGTCCGCAGGATCAGCCATAGGAGCGCGGCCTACATCAGGGCGGACAGGAGCAGCGCCACGATCGTCGGGGTGTCAAACCCGCCGCGCGCCATCTGTCAGCCGTCGCCGTTTACCGTGCCGCAGTTGCTCACCCAGTGCTCTTAGCCTGTTCAGCTTTCGGTCCGTCGGATCGCCTGCGGCCACTTCGAGCAGGTAAGACTTGAACAGCGCTTCAGTGTCGCGCGTCATGCAAAGCTGATCGAGCTTTTCCTTAAGGGGAAGTGCCGCGGAACGTGTACTGGCATCGTCCGCAGAAGCAGCCGCTCCCTTCTCCGCCTCGTTCAGCAACTTTCCGACTGCCTGGTGCGACATACCCAGCAGGTAACCGATGTCCCGGTGAACGTAACCTCTTCGCGCCAGATCAACCACTGTCGCTTGCGTCGCTTCGGCAGCCTTTTGTTTGACTAGGGTCGCCGCGAGACGAGTTACCAGCGTGGCCTCCAGTTCTGTAGCGACTTCGTCGTCGGCCACGGTCAACTCGAAGTCGGCGTTAATCTCGGAGACGCCCACATCCAGCATGGTGGCCACCAGGTCACGCGCCATCTCCTCGGATTGCTCCAAGCGCTTCACCTGGGTGTGGTAGCTGCGCTTGAGGCGGGGTCCGGAGACAGTCAAAGCCCACCAGCCATCGCTTCTGCTGGCGGTGATGGTGTAAGTGTCGCGCTTACTCACTGCTCCTCCTGCTCCTTCGCAACCTCAGCAAGGATGCTCTCCCAGTTCTCCAGGATTCCTTTCGCCGTGCGCTCGTTGACTTCCGAGTGGCGAGGCACAGGCATCGCCTCCGAGCCGGCATGCCACTTAGTGTGGCTGCCGCCTTCGGTTGAACGAACGGGCACGCCATACTCCTTGGCGAGCTTGCGCATCCGCCGCTCAAGATCCCGCTTCCTCATCACCAGTGTAGGCTACCGAGGTTGCACACAATAAGGCAACTAAGGTTGCAGATTTATGCGTGCGCCCGCCCGCAGCGCTGTTGCCCCGGCCCGGCGTTGCGGCTACAGGTACCGTCAGCGGGTCGAGGCCCCAAGGGCGGTTCAGCAGGGAGAGAGGGACAGGGTCGCGATGATGGCGTCGCCGGCGGCTGTGTCGAGGCGTTGGTGCATGACGGTGAAGCTGCAGCGGAGGGCGTCGAGGGGGCTTGGAACTGGTTGGCGGCTCTCAGCGTGGCCCACCGTCGCGACAATCTGGCCAGTGCGCCCTCGTTTGTTACGGCTTGGAGCGAGAAGACGGCCCTCGCTCCGCTCGGACTGTCTTCCCGGGGCACGCCTTCGGCGCGCAAAGTCATCGCAAGGGGGCGCTTCACGCTTTGTAGCTCAGCCGTTTCCCCAGTCGGGCCAAGCCCCGACCCCTGAAGGCCTTCGCTCCGCTCAGACGCTCTCATTGACGGCAGACGGGATGGACAAGCCGGGAAGGAGAGGTTTAGTCTCGGGGACCTTAATCGCTCGAAGCTGGATCAAACCCCAAAGCGAGAAACTGGATCCGTATAGACGCGTGGAAAGCGGCGATCACGGCTCACAGCCTTACCCCATAGCCTGGGTGTGTCGATCTGTCTTTAAGTTGCTGCGGACGTCTGCGGCGTCTGTTGTCCACACCAATGGCCAGGGCTACAGCACCGACCATGAAGCCCACGCCCACGATGGCGAGAGCTATAACTTTGCCGATATCCACGGCTGAGCCGACGACCAAAGCGCCGCATCCAGCGAAAATCAGGATCACTGCACCAATGGTTAAACACACATTTCGCCCCGTCATGGAGATGATCGTAGAGGTGCAGCAGGGCAGAGGCCAGATGCTGGTGCGGTGAAGGCGGCAAGCCCACTCCGCACGGTGAGTTGACGGCGAGCCAACCAAAGAACAGGTACTCGGCCGAGGTGGTCCCAGCCGCAGGGCCACCATCGTTCCTGTTTCGACCTTGCCGAGCTGTTCCGTGCCTGCTTCGTCAGAGCCAGAAAAGCAGCGGACGACAACCGCAAGTAACCACAGACCTCTATGCAGCTCACGCACCTAATGCGCGTTCCGTGCCCAGCTCACGATCTGGTATCTCCGAAACCATGCAGATTCTCGAGGGCACACACTTCCCGGGAGCCGAAGGCAGCCGGCTTCAGAGCATGAGCCGGCTCTTGCCACCGCGACCGATGCCCAGGTCGCGGTATGGAGTCGCCACAGTGGTCCTCACTGTCGATACTCACCGGCGTCCCCCGATCGACGTCTGCGGGGGCCGCTTTGGCGGGCCAGGGCAAGGCGACTCGGCGAGGCTGGTGGGCGACGGCGCCGGGCGGATGGGCGTGCCCTGGCCTTCTCCCCAACCTTTTCGCGGCCCCGTACGTAGGCCCAGAACAGCAGCGAGAGCACGGCGGCGGTCAGGAAGAGCGCGAACATCGTGCCCACGGCCGGCCAGTCGAGGAGCATGGCCTTCTCCGCCTGGTCCGCGTAGACCACATGGACGAACGCGAACACGGCCACGGCGATGACCACCGCCCACACCCGCCGGCTCCACTGGGTGAGCTGGTACCCGTCGAGGAAGCACATCGGGACCAGACCGAACAGCACACTTTGTACACCCATGGTGAAGACCGCCGCGAGCGCGGAGTCGGTCAGCAGGGTGGGCGTGTGCGTGCTACCGCGGTCGGCCGCCTCGTCGAAGGGCATCCAGGCGAACCAGGCCATGAAGCTCAGCGCCAGCGTGGCCACCGCCGCCACCAGGACCGCGCGGCCCCGGTCCTTGTCATCGCCGCGTTCGGCCGGCTCGCCGTTGCGCCGCAGGCAGACGAAGACCGTGATCAGTCCGTAGACGTAGCCGGGGTACAAGCCCAGCCAGCGCGAGATCAGCGCGCACGCCGTGGCCAGGACGAGCGCCCCCGGCAGGACGCGGAAGCGGCCGGCGCGCTTGGTGCTCCAGCGCATGAGCGCCTCGTTGACCAGGGTGTAGGTGAGCGTGGTCAGCACCACCGCGACGAGCAGGCCGAACGCGGTCTGCAGGTCGCGTTCCCCGGCCGGGCCGACGAAGGTGAGAAGGCCGGCGGAGATCACGCTGAAGGCGGCGAACTGGACCCAGGCCGGCAACCCGGCCATCGTCTCCCTGATCCGCGCGAGCGCGGTGACGTGCCGGAGCAGGTTCGTACCTTGCTCATAGCTCTTGTTGACGATCTCGGCGGGGAAGCCGAGCAGCAGCAGGATCAGGCCGCAGATCAGCAGCGAGCCGAGGATCACCACCAACCGGAACGAGATCTCGTCCGGTGCTCTGATGGAGGCGGCGAGCAGCGAGCGGGGCCAGACCGCGGGGATCTGGAACTTCGCCGTCGCCGTGGCCTGGCAGGCGAGCTCCACCTCGTGCTCGCCCACCGCTGCCCCGAGTGGCACCTCGAAGTCGCCCCCGAGCATTGAGCGGTCGTCGCCGCGGAGCGGTACCGGGTTGCCGTCGAAGCGGAGCACGGAAGTGGTGCAGCCGATGGGATAGCCGCGACCGACGGCCGTCGCCGTCGTTCTCCCCGGACCGACGCGGGGGCTCAGCGTGAGCTGTGGCGCGCGCGGAGGAGTGTACGCCGTGAAGACGGCGCCCGCGGCGATCGAGGGCGCGCTTGTGCAACGTGCGGTGATGACGTGCGAGCCCGAGCTCGCCGTGGCAGGCACGCGGAGGTCCCGCAGGAACCGCTCGTCATGGACCGGCGCACTGGTCACGACGCCGCCGTCCCAGAGCACCTGGACATCACGGCAGCCGAATCCGGTGCCGCTGACAGGAAGCGGGGCGCCAGGCTGGCCGCGGTCCCACATCAGCTCGATCGCCGGCGGTCCGGACTCCTGGGGCGGAGTGGCGGTGCGCTCGGGCGTCGAATTCTGAGGGGATGTCCTGGTCGGCGTCGAAGGGACGGTCGTGGGTTTCGGGTCTCGGGAAGCAGGCGGCGATGCCGAGTCGCCGGGGGCGGGCGGCGATGCCGAGTCGCGGGGAGCGGGCGGCCGCACGGTGAGTGAGGTCTGGGCGGCACGATCGGGCGCGTTCCGGCACCGCGCCGCCACCGCCACCGGGCCGGAGGCGGCTGTGGCTGTGGCTGTGGCTGGCATCCGCTGATGGAACGCACCTGACCCGTCCGCTTCCGCGTCCGCCGTCCTGGAGCCGAGCGTGATCGTCACCGGTCCCGGCAACCCTGAGCCCTCGCCGCAGTCGAACCGGGAGCCCGACACCGTCACCTCAGTGCCCGCCAGGGGGTTGGTAGGGACCACATCGAGGCTCGGCGTCCTGGCGCGTACGAGGAACAGCCTGCTCACCGTCGTCCCCTCGCACTCGCCCGTGATGCGGCGATCGCCATAGCGGCTGTCGATGGGCACGGTGATGGCTCGGGAGAACGTGCCCTTCCTGACCTCGACCGGCCAGCGGGCCGGATCGCCCTCCCAGCGCAGAGTGGCGGAGGCGCAGGGGAAGCCGCTCCCCGTGACGCGAACCCAGGTGGAGACCTGTCCCTGTGTCGGCGATGCCGTCATCGACGGCTTCTCCCGCATTTGCACCAGGATCTGCGCGGTCGTGGACTGGCGCGGCAGGATGTCGCAGTACGCGCCCACGGTGTGCTTCTGGGCAGAAGCGTCGGCGGGTGTGGTCAAGGTCGCGGACAAGTGCCCATCGGCGTCCGCGCGTGCCTCCTGCCACGGCATGCCGTCCCACGTCACGTGCATGGCGCCGGCGTAGCCCTCGCCGGGGTCGCAGTCGAACCCGGCCCCCTCGATCCTTACGCGCTCACCCGCGTGCGCCTTTTCAGGGGTTGCCGTGAGACCGATGACATGCACCGGCGTCTTCGCGACAGTGGAGGTGGTCTCGGTTCCGCAGGTCGCGGAGACGGTGATCGCGTCGTGGCCCGGCGAGACCGGCGGCACGACGACCGTCTGCGTGAAGTTCCCTTTCTCGTCGGCGGTCACCTCGGCGAGCTTCGACGACGAGGAGGCCCAGTCCAGCGACAGGTGTACGGGCAGGAAACGGTCGTTGAGGCAGAAGTAGCCGCTGCCGTGCAGCTCCAGCTTGGCCCCCGCCTCCGTCATGGACAGGTCGGATGCCGCATCCACCAGCATGAACGTCCGCTCACCGGAGATCTTGCGCTTCGGACATTCGAGAGTGACAAGGTGCGACCCGTAGGCCCGGTCGTCCAGGGGGACCTGGAAACGCGCCGCGTTGGAATCGCGAGGCTCCAGAGTGTTCACATCCCGCTGGTCCCACCTGACGGCGTACCCCTCTGGGCATGCCATGCCGGGGAACGCGGCCTTCACCAGAACGCCGTTCTGACCCCACAGCGGATCCAGGGTGACCGCCGCCGCGTCCGCCGGTGCGGCGACGGCGATCGGCGCGCCGAGCAGCAGGACGGCCATGGCGTAGCGCAGAATTCGCAGTCTCATCTGATACCCCCTCATACGGGACGGGGAGCCCTCCAACGGTGGAGAGCTCCCCGCAGTGCGCTGGTCAGGGCTGGACTTGGATGCGCCCGAGCTTGACGAAGCCGCTCATCGGAGCCGCCGCGCCGGTGCCGTCGCGGTAGGTGAGGTTGGCGACGATGTCGTAGTTGCCGGGCGCCAGGACGTTCTGCATGGTGAGCACTTCGGCGTACTTGCCGTTGGCCGGGTTGAGCGGCCGGCTGATGGGCGGGTTCGGGTACTGCGACTCGCTGCCGCTCCCGACGGGGTCCACGTCGAGGTGGACGTGCCAGGTGCCGCCGAGCGCGGGCACGAGGAGCCCGGTGATCTCCCATTCGAGGTCCACTCGCCACGCGTCACCCGCTCTGACGATGTCCATGGGGGCGCCGCCTGGATCTACGACGGTGGCCTCGAACCGGCCGGTGAGCAGCGTCGGAGGAACGATGTACGGCTGAAAGGATCCGGCTGTCATGACTCTCCTTCTCGGGTAGGTGGGCGGCCGCTTTTCGCGGTCGTCGTCCCGAGAACCGATGATGCGGTGCACCCGGCCGTCGACTCGTCATTCACCGAGCGGATTTTCCGGGTCCGCTCGGTGCAGTAGAAGGCGCCTCGGCCATTCACCTGGAAGGCTCAACAATGGCATCGCGTCACTTTCGTAACGCGATTGGTCGCGAACACACCGGAGACGGCGCGGACGTTCGAGGTGTTCCGCGGAACGCGGATACCCCCGGAGACGTACCTGGTACTCCCCACGATGTACGAGCGCGCCGCAATTCGATTGATCGGATCACTGTGGTTCGTTATCGTCCAGAGCAGGACGGGTTCTCGGGGGCCGACAATGATTAATGTGATTCTTGCCGACGATCAGTCAAGAATACGTGGCCATATTGCGCTGCTGCTGGCGGGCGAGGCCGACATCACCGTCGTGGCCGAGGTGGGTGACGGGTTGCAGGCGGTCGAGCAGACCCGGCTGCTCCAGCCCGATGTGGTGGTCATGGACGTGCGCATGCCCGGAATGGACGGTGTCGAGGCCACCCGGCTGATCACCCGGGACGAGATGTCGAAGGACCCCGGCAAAACCATTCGGGTGCTGATTCTCACCATGTTCCATATTGACGAGACCGTGTTCGAGGCGCTGCGCAACGGCGCCTCGGGCTTCATGCTGAAGCACTCCATGAGCGGCTCGCTGATAGAGGCCGTCAAGGCGATCGCGACAGGTGAGGCATGGCTCGACCCGACCGTGACCCGACCGTTGATCGACGAGTTCGCGGCCCGGCCGCACCCGGGCCCATGGAGTCGCACCGACCTGGAACAGCTCACCGCGAGGGAGCGCGAGGTGCTGTGGTGGGTGGCGCAGGGACTGTCCAACACGGAGGTCGCCATCAAGCTCTCCATCGCCGAGGTCACAGTGAAGACCCACGTCGCGCGCGTGCTGATGAAGCTCGGCGTGCGCGATCGCGCCCAGGCCGTCGCGGTGGCCTATCAGAGCGGGCTGGTGAAGGTCGGCGAGCACTGACCGCGGCATCCGACATTGACATGATGCCGCTTAAATGGCGCCGCAATTCCGCCGGACGTGTCTCGTGTCTTCACACGCGCTGGTACCGGGTGTTCAATGTGCTCGGCGCCGCCGCTGGTCATGCGGCCATGCCGGTCGGGCAAGGGCGAAATTCTGTGCACGCATGTTGGATTTCGACTGGCCGGAAAAGGGGGATACATGTGCGAATCCCATTCCATTCGCACCGACTTACGGGTTTCGGTTCAGCTCAGAGGAGCCGGCGACAGAGTGGTCGGCCAAGTGGCCGTCGGCATCCTGGGCGACTCCGACACGATCCTCGTGGCCAGACCGCCGATGGAGCTGAGCCAGCGTACGCCCGAATTGGAGATCCTGACGATTCCGCTTCCCGTGAGCGAGCACGCGCTCATCGAGCGCTTGGAAATCAGGACGACGACCCTTTACGGCCTGACGGATGACAGAAAGCCAATACTGGCGGTCCTCCGACTGGCCCAGAACTCGAGATACGCCGCCCAGATCCGCCGCTACGACCCCGAGGCCGTCGCCGATCGGATGAGGGAGAACGGCGGCGACTTCACGGAGGCTCTGGAGCACACGCGCGCGGTGCCGGAGCACACGGGCGTCATCACGCAACGGCAACTGCGCGAGGCGGATCGGGCCGAGGCCGTGCAACGCGCCGCGAAGCTGCGCACCAGGACCTACGAGTCCATCGAGGAACTGACCAAGGCCATATGCGTGTACCCCCTCCTGTGCGTCTGCCCGCGGGACGTGAATGAAGAGGGTGAGCCCTCATGAGGTGGCCGATCGAGCGGTTCCGTGCCCTGCCGCTGACGGTCCAGGACGGTCTGCTCGCGCTCGCGGTGGGCGTGATCGACGTTGAACTGTTCTCCGCGCAGGCCTTCACCAACTGGGTCGTCAACGTCTACGCCGCAGCGGGGGTCCTCGCCTTGACATGGCGGCGTAGATGGCCGGTCATCGTCTTCGCCGTCCTGCTGGCGCACAATCTCGCCGCGTTCTGGGTGGAGGGGTACTCCCCCGTCCTGATCCTGCTGATCGCCCTTTACACGGTCGCCGCGCACAGCGCCATCAGGCTCTCCGTCGCCGCCCTGCTGCTGACCTTCGGCGCCTACTTCGTCGCGGCCGTCAACGAGGCGTTCGCGATGAAGAGTGACCAGTGGCGTACTCTGCTGGCGTTCCTCGTGTTCTACGGACTGCAGACCGGGGGCGCGTGGGGCCTGGGCAGATGGGTACGGCTCAGCAGGCGGCACGCGGCCATGCTGGATTATCGGCGTCAGATGGAGGCCGCTCAGGCGGTGGCAGGGGAACGGGTCAGGATCGCGCGAGAACTGCACGACATCGTGGCCCACTCGGTGACCGTGATGATGCTGCAGTCCGCCACGGCCGCGCGGGCCGTCAGGACTGCCCCGGACCGCGCCGAGGAGGCCTTGGCGGAGGTGGACGGCCTCGGCCTGCAGACCATGGACGAGCTGCGCCGCATGCTGATCGTCCTGCGCCCCGAGGACGGCGGGACCGTCGAGCCTGCCGGCGACGCCCAGCCCAGCCTTCAGGACCTGGAGGCGCTGGTCAACGGCGTGCGTGGCGCGGGCATATCGGTGGACCTCCGCACGACGGGGAACGCCAGGCCGCTCGATTCCAGCGTCGGGCTCACCGTCTACCGCACCGTGCAGGAGGCCTTGACCAACGTGACCAAGCACGCGGGGCCGGGCGCGCATGTACGCGTCGACCTGGAGTGGCTGGGCGACGACCTGCGGGTGAGCGTGGTGAACGACGCTTCGGGCAGTCCCCGCCGCGTGGCCAGAGTGCCGTCGTCCGGGCGCGGGCTGAGCGGTGTGCGCGAGCGGATGGAGATGATCGGGGGCAGCCTGGAAAACGGGCCCACCCCCGACGGCGGCTACCGTCTCTCGGCGACACTGCCCGTGATCCGCCGCTCCGCGGTGCCCGCCGGCTGACCCGGAGTCGTCATCCCCTGTCCCAGGTGAGGCGTTCCTTCACCGACGCGCCGTCGGTGAAGCGGATGCCGATGTTCGCCTCGTAGACGCCGTCCCCCAGGCGGAGCGCCGGTGTCCAGATGTCGCGGTTCTCCTCTTCGCCCGGGGGTGCGGTGTCGTAGCTCCACGTCCGCTCCTGCCGGGCAGACGAGGACCGGCGAGAAATGTCGAGGGAGATCGAGGCTATTCTTTTGTCGCGGAATGGCGGGCGGTCCCGGGTCGTCTCATTTCTCGGGGTCAGGAACTGGGCCCATACCAGCCCGCATTTGGGGTTGATATTGTGAACTAGCGCGATATTTCCGATAATGCCGCCGTTCCGGGAGATGTCAGCGCTCGCGGACGTTGTGAAGCGCCCGTTGACGAATCGGCACCCCCGCGCGACGGGATCGGCCCCGTCGTCCGGCCCGCCGAGCGACAGGACCCAGAAGGACACGACGACCAGGGTGGCGAAGGAGGCCAGCGCCAGGCCGGCGCGCGGGCGCGAGCGCCGGACGCCGCGCAGGAGCGGCCACAGGCCGGCGAGCGCCATCCCGGTCAGGCACCAGGCGATGATCACCCAGGTCAGGGCGGGCTCGTACTCGTCCAGGCCGAGACCGGGGACGCCGAAACTGCCGACCAGGCCCAGAATGGCCGCCAGGATGGTCCCGGCCGTCGCCCGGATGGCGGCGCCGCGGCCTTTCGCGCCGCTTTCTCGAGGCGCATGCTCTTTTGTTTGTCAGCCCTCGTACGGCGGCAGGTTGAAGCGGGTGCGGATGGCGCGCTGGACGGTGGCCTTGTCGGCCCTGGCGTCGATCGTCATCACATACTCCTTCCCGCGGAACAACTCCAGCACCGGGTCGATCTTGCTGTGGTAGTCCCCCAGCCGCCGGGCCAGCGCGTCCGGAGTGTCGTCCTCCCTGCTCACCAGGTCCCCGTCGCACACGTCGCACCGGCCCTCCACCTCGGGCCGGTGCGCGATGAGGTTGTAGTCCATGCCGCACCGCGAGCACAGCCGCCTGGCCAGGACGCGCCGCCACACCTCCTCGTCGGGCAGGTCGAGGTGGATCACCCCGTCGAGGTCGTAGCTCTCCAGGAAGAACTCCGCCTGGCGCCGGTTGCGCGGGAAGCCGTCGATGACGAAGCCGTAGTTCCAGTCATGGAGTTGGAGGCGGTCCCTGACCACGTCCGCCACCAGGTCGTCCCCCACCAGTTCCCCGGCCGCCACCAGGCGGCGGACCTGGGCGCCGAGCTTGGTGTGGTTCTTGACGTGCCAGCGGAAGATGTCACCGACGCTGATGTGCACCAGATCGAGGCCGGCGGCCAGCAGGCCGCCCTGGGTGCCCTTGCCGCTTCCCTGCACGCCCATGATCACGTATTTCCGCATGTCCCACTTCCGAGCGATATTTCATGCCTTGAGAACTCTTGAGCAGTCTTGAGCAGTCTTGAGCATCGTCACCCTCCCATCGAGGTTCATGCGGGGGAAAGGTGCGGGGTGTGACGGGAGAGGACTTCGGAGCACTGCGAAATCGGTTGACGGCAGTGAGAAGATCAACCGGTATGAGGTACCCCTCCCCTTTGCGCCCGGGTGACCGGATCGGCGTCACCTCCCCCTCCTCCGGAGTAGGCGACGCCCTGCGGGCCCGCCTCGACGTCGCGATCCGCACCGTGGAGGCCCGCGGGTACGAGGTGGTCGTCGGCTCCTGCATGGACGGGACCGGGGTCGTCAGCGCCCCGGCCGCCGAACGGGCGCGCGAGCTGATGGGTCTGCTCACCGACCCCGCCGTCAAGGCCGTCGTGCCCCCGTGGGGCGGGCAGAGCGCGATCGACCTGCTGCCGCTGCTCGACTGGGACGCCCTGCGCGCGGCCGAGCCGACCTGGGTGGTGGGCTACTCGGACATGTCGACGATCATCACGCCCCTGACCCTGCTGACCGGGGTCGCCACCGTGCACGGCAACAACCTGATGGACACCCCCTACCGTGCTCCTGAAGGGCTGCTGACCTGGCTGGACATCGTGACGATGGCCAAGGGCGCGACGTTCACCCAGGTTCCGCCCGGCCGCCACCGGGCGCGGGGCCGGGACGACTACCAGGGCACGCCCGAGGTGAGCGAGTTCACGCTCGACACCCCCGGCCGGTGGAAACGGCTCGACGGCGACGGTGACGTGATCGCCGAAGGGCGGCTGATCGGCGGGTGCGTCGAGACGCTGTGCGACCTCGGCGGCACCCCGTACTCCGACGTGCCCGCCTTCGCCGCGACGGCGCCGGAGGGGCTGCTGGTGTACGTCGAGGCCTGCGAGCACGACGCGGGCGACATCTGCCGCCACCTGCACGGCATGCGCATGGCCGGCTTCTTCACCGGCGCGAACGCCGTGATCGTCGGCCGTACCGGCGCGCCGGGCTCGCCCTCGCTCACCCAGCACGAGGCCGTGCTCGACGCGCTGGGCGGGCTCGGCGTGCCGATCGTGGCCGACGTCGAGTGCGGGCACGTGCCGCCGTACCTGCCGATCGTGAACGGCGCCCGCGGCCGGATCGTGTGCACCGCGACCCGGAACGAACTCACCCAAACCTTGGACTGATACGTAGATCTCCCGATGCTTTGCATGCCCGCTGTGCCTAATGTCGGCCCCATCGAGTGCCTTCCGAGAAGGTGGGTCCATGCGTGCGCTGACCGTGTTCCTGTCCGCCCTCCTCCTGGTCATGGCCTGCACCGCCCCAGCGGGCGCGAAAGCGGCCGCAGTCGTCCCTGACGTCGTCTTCCAGCGGGCCGACTTCTCCACCGGCACCCAGGAGGGCACGACGGGCGGCGACGCGCTGGCGTTCGGCTCGGCCGCGGGGACCGTCTCCTACACCGACGCGCTCGGCACCAAGACCTGGGAGTACGCCCGATGGACCGCCCCTGAGCGGGCCGTCGGCTTCCCGGCCACCGAGCTGATCGCCTCATGGACGGCCGACGTGCCGAAGGGGAGCTGGCTGCAGGCCGAGATCCGCGGCAGGAACGCGGAGGGCCTGACGAAGTGGTATTCGCTGGGCCGCTGGTCCTACGCCGAGGGCGACGTCCTGCGCACGTCGGTGTCCGGTCAGGGTGACGCGGACGCCTCGGTGGCCGTGGACACGCTGGCCGCGGCGGCGGGCAAGCCCATGAGCGGCTACCAGCTCCGCCTGACCCTCTACCGGACGCCGGGCTCGTCGGTGACGCCGCGCGTGCGTACGTCCGGCGTGATGAGCTCCAACGTGCCCGAGCGCAAGACCGTGCCGGTCAGCCCCGGCGGCGGCGCGTGGGGGACGGAGCTGGCCGTGCCGCGCCGCTCCCAGAACGTGCACCTGGGGCACTACCCCGAATGGAACGGCGGCGGCGAGGCGTGGTGCAGCCCGACCTCGACCACCATGATCCTGGGCTACTGGGACAAGTGGCCGAGCGCGCAGGACACCGCGTGGGTCGATTCCTCCGACCCGGACCCCGAGGTCGACTACGCCGCCCGCTACACCTACGACCACGCCTACAAGGGCACGGGCAACTGGCCGTTCAACACGGCCTACGCGGGTCGCTACGGTCTGGACGGGTTCGTCACACGGCTGCGCTCACTGACCGAGCTGGAACGGCTGATCAAGGCGGGCGTGCCGGTCATCACCTCGCAGTCGTTCAAGAAGGGCGAGTTGCCCGGCGCCGGGTACGGCACCGACGGCCACCTCATGGCGATCGTCGGCTTCACCCCGACCGGCGACGTGATCGCCAACGACCCCGCCTCCTCCGGCAACGCGGCCGTACGGCACGTCTATCCGCGCGCGGCCTTCGAGAACGTGTGGCTGCGCAGCTCCAGCAGCGGCGGCGTGGCGTACGTCATCCACCCGCCCGGCCACGCCCTGCCCGCCACGACCCCGGGCCTGCCCGCCAACTGGTGACCCGCTAGGCGGCGGTCGCGCGGAGCTCGGACATGCCTTCCTCCCTGGTCCTGACGGGCCGGTAGCCGAGCTCCCGCGTGGCCTTGCCGATGTCGATCGTGCACTCCTGGCCGGACAGCCACACGCTCATGTAGTCCAGCGGCGGCGCGCCCGGCAGCCGCAGGCCGCGCCAGAGGCTCTCCCCGGCCGACGCCGCGGCCGTCGCCACGCCCAGGGGCAACGACCGGCCCGGCCGGGTCACGCCGCGGGTGGCCAGGAGTTCGGTGATGAAGTCGCGGAAGAGCACCGGGTGCCCGTCGGTGACGAAGTACGCCTCCCCGGGACGGCCCCGCTCGGCGGCCAGCACCAGGCACTCGACGGCGTTGTCCACGTGGGTGGTGTCGGTGAGGTGCCGCCCGCCGCCGATCCAGGCGAACCGGCCGCCCTTCACCATGGCGATCAGTTCGGGCAGCACGGTCGCGTCGCCGGCGCCCCAGACGAACCTCGGCCGCACCACCACCGTCTCCAGCCCACCGGCGTCCTTCGTGTCGAGGACGAGGCGTTCGGCGGCGGCCTTGGAGGCGGAGTAGTGGGCCCGGGAGTCCGGCCGGAGCGGCGCGGTCTCGTCCACGCCGACCAGTGGCTGACCGTCCATCAGCGCGGCCTCCGTGCCGACGTGCACCAGCCGGCGCACCCCCGCCTCACGGGCGGCGCGCAGGACGTTGGCGGTGCCCTCGACGTTGTCGGCCCAGAACCGGGCGCGGTCTCCGCCCCGCGAGGTGCGGGCGGCGGCGTGGAAGGCCAGTTCGCCGCCCGCCATCGCCTCCCGGAGCCCGGCCGCGTCCCCGACGTCACCGCGTACGGCGACCGCGCCCAGGACCTCCACCTTGGCGGCGGCCGCGTCGCTGCGGGCCAGCGCGCGTACGGTGTGACCGTCCTTGACGAGACGGGAGACGAGCCGCCCGCCCACGAACCCCGAACCTCCGGTGACGAACACGGTTGTCATGATCTGCCCCTTGGTGTGGTGATCAGTCCCATCTGTACTCTGCGCATCTGTATTCTGCGCGCTCCCCAACGTGACCGCCCGACTCGACGACCGGCCAAGACCTGCGTACCCTAACAACCGGGAAAACGCGGGATGTCCCGCCGTTCTCCCATGTACGCGCCGATCGGGGGGTCGTCCGGCTGTCGCCGTGCACGGCGCCCTCGACCAGCTTGACTCTCCCCCTGCCGTGGAGCGCCGGATGACCGAGGACGAATCTACGACGCTCGAGAAGACCCGGGTCGTGCGACCTCTGCGGCGAAGCGGGCCACCGTTGCTGCTGGCTTCCGAGGGCGCCCGAGTGGTGGTCGCGGGCACGGGCACGCACCGGCCCTCGTCGCGCCTGCCGCAGGTGCCCGCCGTGCCCACCACGGTCACCGACGTCGGTCAGGCCCTGGTCGAGCGGGCGGGCCTGGCCCCGGCCAACCTCAACGTGCTGCTCGACCCGGCCACCCCGGCCAACCTGGGCGAGGCGCTGGAGCGGGCGGCGGGCGAGGCCACGAGCGTGCTGATGTTCCACTATGTCGGGCACGGGGTGTTCAGTCCGGACAACGAGCTGCACCTGGCGACGCGCGCCACCGTGGACCTGGGGCAGGGGCCGCCCGGCTACCAGGCGCTGCCCTACAGCATGGTCCGCCAGATCCTCGGGGCGTCGCGGGCCGAGCTCGTCGTCGTGGTCCTCGACTGCTGTTTCACCGGCGGTGCGCGGCCGGTGCCCGCCAAGGCGATGGAGCAGACGTTCGACTCCTCCTGGCAGGGCGCGTACGTGCTGGCGGCGTCGAGCAAGGACGAGAACTCCTGGGCGCTGCCCGGGGTCAGGCACACGGCGCTCAGCGGGGCGCTGCTCAGACTGCTGAACGAGGGCGACCCCGCGGGGCCGCAGGCGTTCACGCTCGACCACATCCACCACCACCTGGCCCGCGCGATGCCCGCGGCCGGGTTCCCGAAGCCCCGGCGGCAGGCCGGCGACCTCAAGGAAGTGGCGCCGCTCGCGATCAACCCCGCCAAGGACACCTCCAGTCCCCGCTCAGGACCGCCGATGGGCAAGCCCGGCGACCTGAACAGCCCCTACCGGGGGCTGGCCGCGTACACACGCGAGCAGGCGGAGCTGTTCTTCGGCCGGGAGGAGCTGACGCGGTCGCTGGCCACGCGGGTGCGCCAGGCGTTCAGGTCCTCCGGGCCCGCGGTGGTCATCGGCTCGCAGGCGTTCGAGGCTGGCGGCCCCCTCATCGTCACCGGCCCCTCAGGCTGCGGGAAGACCTCGCTGGTGCGGGCCGGGCTGATCCCCGCGCTGGGCGACGAGATCGGCCGGTGCGTCGTGCTGACGCCCGGCGCGCAACCGGTGGCCGGGCTGGCACGCGAGCTGGCGGCGCTCGGCGGCGGCGATCCCGAACGACTGCGCGCGGTCATCTACTCCGATCCGAGCGCGGCGCGGCGCGCCACTCCCGGGCGCACGTTGCTGGTGGTGGACCAGTTCGAGGAGCTGTTCACCGTCTGCACCGACGAGGCCGCCCGGCGACGCTACGTCGACGCGCTCGCGGAGATCTCCCGTACGGCGGCCGTCGTGATCGCGGTACGCGGTGACTTCTTCGGACGTTGCGCGGCCTACCCGGCGCTGCTGGAGACGATGCGGCGGCCCGAGATCATCGCGCCCATGACCGAGGCCGAGCTGCGGCGGGTCATCGAGCAGCCGGCCACGCGCTCCGGGCTCTCCATCGAGCCAGGGCTCACCGAGCTGATCCTGGAGGACGTCCAGTCGGTCGAGGACGACCATCTCCCGAAGCTCTCGCACGCGCTGCTGGCGACCTGGCAGCGGCGTACCGGCGGGGTGCTCACCATGGCCGGCTACCGCTCGGCCGGCGGCGTCGCGCGCGCGGTGGCGATGAGCGGTGAGGAGACGCTGCGGCGGCTGGGCACCGAGTCCGAGCCGGTGGCGCGCGCCCTGCTGGCCCCGCTGGTCCATGTGGACGAGCAGGCCGGCGGCATGCGCAAGCGTGTCCCCGTCTCCTCACTGAGCTCCGGCACGACGTCCGTCGAGGGTCAGGTGCTGGCGGAGTTCGTACGCGCCCGGCTGGTCACCGTGGACGGCGACCAGGCGGAGCTCGCCCACGAAGCGCTCATCCGCGCCTGGCCCCGGCTCGGGAACTGGGCCGAGACCAGCCGGGCCCGGCTGGTGGTGCGGCGCCGGCTGGCCGAGGACGCGCTGATGTGGCAGAAAGACGGGCAGAACGCCACCTACCTGTACACCGACGACCGCCTCGCCACCGCGGAGGCGGCCTCCGGCGGCGAGCCGGCCGACAGCCCCGGCCCCATCGAGCGCCAGTTCCTGGGCGCGTCACGACAGCGGCAGCTCCGGCGCTCGCTGATCACCCGCGGCGCCGTCGCCACCCTCACCCTGCTGTTCCTCGTGGCCACCGCGGGCGGCATCACGGCCCTGGTCAGGAGCAGCCAGGCGAGCAGCCTGGCCACCACCGCCGGCACCCAGCGCGACCAGGCGCTCTCCCGCCAGCTCGCCGAGGCGGCCGGCACCACGCGGCGGGCGTCCTGGACTATCTGCACGCGCCGCTG
>NZ_JBHSPA010000011.1:48190-139282 GCF_042656245.1 Nonomuraea insulae | reverse complement strand
AGCTGGCCCTGACCGCCTACCGCCTCTCGGCCACCCCCGAAGCCCGGGGCGCGCTCCTCGGCTCCCTGTCCCGCCCGGTGGGCGCCCGGATGATCGGGCACACGGGCCCCGTCGAGCGGGTGGCCTACCGTGCCGACGGCCGCGTCGCCGTCACCGCCTCCGGCGACTCCACCGCGAGACTCTGGAACACCACCGACTCCCTGCGCCCCAAGGCGCTGGGCGTGGCGACCGGGCACACGGCTGGCGTGGTCGCGGCGGCGTTCAGCCCCAACGGCAAGCTCCTGGCGACCGGCTCCGTCGACGGAACGGCCAGGTTGTGGGACGTCTCCGACACCGCCAAGCCGAAGAGCCTGGCCACGCTCAAGGGCCACAAGGAGCAGGTCGGCTCGGTGTCGTTCAGCCCGAAGGGAGACGTCCTGACCACCGCCTCCAACGACGGCACGGCCAGGCTGTGGGACATCAAGAACACCGCCAAGCCCACCGAGGTGTCGGTCCTGCGCCAGGACTCCGACCTCACCAGGGCGGTCTTCAGCCCGGACGGCCGCATGCTCGCGCTCGCCTCCCAGGCCGGCACGATCACACTGCTGGACGTGCTCACCCCCGCCAAGCCGAAGAGCCTGGCCACGCTGACCTCGAAGGAGGGCGGCGTCAGGAGCGTGGCGTTCTCCCCCAACGGCCTCTACCTGGCCTCGTCCTCGGGCAACGGGAGCGTGCAGGTGTGGGAGATCACCGCGACCAAGCTCGTCGGCACGGCCCGGGGGCACACCGGAGCGGTGGACGACGTCGCGTTCAGTCCTGACGGCGCCATCCTGGCCAGCGCCTCCGCCGACGCCACGGTCGGCCTGTGGAGCATGCAGAACCCGCGCGAGCCCGTGCTCACCGCGAGCCTGAACGGGTTCCCCGACCCGGTGACGGGGGTGGCGTTCAGCCCGGACGGCCAGAACCTGGCCACCTCCGCCGCCGACGGCATCGCCCGCCTCTGGAACGTCTCCAACACCTCCCGGGTCGCCCCCCGCGCCCGCCTGGCAGGGCACACCGGGCAGGTCAACGCGCTCGCGATCGCCAAGAGCGGCCGCGTGCTGGCCACCGCCTCCGACGACAAGACCGTCAGGCTGTGGGACCTCGCCGACGCCGCCGTGTCCACGCCGCAGGGCACGATCACGGGACACACCGGCCAGGTCACGGCGGCCGCGTTCAGTCCCGACGACCGTCGCCTGGTCACGGCCTCGCTCGACAAGACGGCCAAGCTCTGGGACGTCTCCTCGCCCGAGAGCCCGAAGCTCCTGGGCACGTTGTCGGATCACACCGACGGGGTGCGCTCGGCCGCGTACAGTCCCGACGGCAAGACGGTGGTGACGACCGGCCGCGACGGCAGGACCGTGTTGTG
The DNA here is from genome assembly GCF_042656245.1 of Nonomuraea insulae. Classification (NCBI taxonomy): domain Bacteria; kingdom Bacillati; phylum Actinomycetota; class Actinomycetes; order Streptosporangiales; family Streptosporangiaceae; genus Nonomuraea; species Nonomuraea insulae. The sequence goes on along the minus strand of NZ_JBHSPA010000011.1, from coordinate 137,895 downwards.
GAACGTCGCCACGCCCGCCAGCCCCAAGAAGATCACCGCGCTCGGCGCCGCCGACGGGCGGATGAACACGGCCGCGTTCAGGCCCGACGGCCACGTGCTCGCGACCGCCTCGGGCACCGGTTCCGTACGGATGTGGGACATCACCAAGCCCGCCGAGCCCAAGTCGCTCGAGACCTTCTCCGCCCACTCAGGCGGCGTACTGGACGTGCGCTTCAGCCACGACGGCAAGACGCTGGCCACCACCTCCTCGGACGGCACGGCCCGCCTGTGGGAAGTCACCCGCCCCGAGAAGCCCAAGCGCCTGTCCGACCTGCCCGGCCACTCCGCCGACGTGACCGCCGTCGTCTTCAACGCCGACGACCGCACGCTCGTCACCTCCTCCCAGGACGGCACCCTCCGCATCTGGAACATCGTCACCCTCGCCCGCCCCGCCCTCTGGGCCGTGCTCTCCAGCCCGAACGCGGTCGGCGACGTGGACCTCGGCTCGGACGGCACCGTACTGGCGAGCACCTCCGGCTCCGCCGCCCAGCTCTGGGCCCTGAACCTGGAACAGGCGACCGCGAACGTCTGCGAAGCCAACGGCACGTCGATCACCAAGGCCGAGTGGGCCCAATACCTGCCCGGCCGCCCCTACACACCGCCCTGCACCGCGTCGTCGTCCGCGTCCCCCAGCACCTCATAGACCGTGTCCTCGAAGACGGCCCGGCCTCCCTCGCCCACCAGGTCCTGCACCCAGAGGCCGACGAACGAGCCGGTGAAGCCGAAGGAACGCACCTGTCCTTCGATGATCTCCTCGGTGGAACAGGCCGTTCGCGTGGGTGAGGTCGGGCGCCCAGACCCCGCCCGAATCCGGCACCCCCGACAGGTCCAGCAACCTGCGCTCGCTCAGAATGCCACCCAGCGACCGCCAGTTGACCAGGTCGCGGGAGTGGTGGACACGCACGCCCCGGTACCACTCGAAGGTCGAGGTGGCCAGGTAGTAGTCGTCGCCGACGCGAAGGATGGACGGGTCGGGGTGGAAGCCGGGCAGGACCGGGTTGCGAATCATCGGGGCTCCTGGGGGGACGGGCATTCAGGGGCAGATCTACCGGCGAGATCTACCACACGCCCGACCCCCACCGGCTATCACGTCGGTAGGCGCTGCCCCGGCCCGCACAGCTGCTGGTGGTGCTACTCGCCCGGATCGTCGAACAGGTCTTCGCAGGTCCGGGCGGTGACTGCGCGAGCGGCCCAGGCTTCGAGCTGCGCGAGGTCGGTGCAGTCGGTGACGCGGGCGCGGACATCCTCCGGGACGTCCAGACCGCGGGCGCTCAGCACGATCAGCACCGACCTGGCCACGCCTTCTGCTTTACCCTCTGCCTTGCCCTCAGCCTTGCCCTCTGCTTTGCCTTCTGCTTTGCCTTCTGCCTTGCCTTCTTCGCGACCGCGGCCGAAGTGTTCGCGGGCGAACGGACTGTAAACCGGCCAGGTGGTGGACGTCATGATCTCCTCCAAGAGCCTCCGGGTTTCAGGCCCGGACATGCTGGCCCGACCGACACAACCCCGACGACGTGGCTAGTGCTGCTGCTCGTCCAGGTCGTCGAACAGGTCTTCGCAGGTCCGCACGGTGCCTGCGCGAGCAACCCAGGCTTCGAGCTGCGCGAGGTCGGTGCAGTCGGTGATGCGGGTGCGGACATCCTCCGGGACGTCCAGACCGCGGGCGCTCAGCAGAATCAGCACCGCCCTGGCCAGGCCTTCCGTGGTGCCCTCTGCCTTGCCTTCCGCTTTGCCTTCTTCGCGGCCGCGGCCGAAGTGTTCGCGGGCGAACGGACTGTAAACCGGCCAGGTGGTGGACGTCATGATCTCCTCCAAGAGCCTCCGGGTTTCAGGCCCGGACATGCTGTAAGCGTATTCAGTGTACTTCGGAGCGTGTTCGTCGTCAGTATCGTTGATAGCGGCGGCGAACGCCTTGATGACCTTGCGGTTGCGGCCGTGCACCATGACGGACATGATCGCTGGCACCAGGTGCATGGCGGCCACCTTCGCGTCGGTGATGACCGGGATGATGTCCGGCCCCAGCACCTCGGCCCGCAGACGGTAGCCGGTCAGCCCCGAATCGATCGGCTGAGCATAATGATCAGCGACTCTTTGTTCGGGGCATATGACCAGGACCGTGACGTCACAGCCCAGCTGCAGCCACACCGCGGCTGCATAGCGGGCCAGTTGGCGGGGGTCTTTGGACTTGTCCAGCTGGATCTCCACCAGGATGGCGCGCCAAGGGCGTGGCTGTGGCCCCAGGGTGAAGATCAGATCGACCTCGATGTCGTCAGAGTTCCGTGTGTTGAAGGTGCGCTCCTCCTGCTGGATCGGCGTCGTTTCTGGCAGTTCCACTCCGATCAGATCACGCAGGATCTCCACCACTACATGGGGATGATCGCTGAACATCTCGACGAGAGCGTCGTGTCGGGGAGACGGCATGGCACCCATTGTTACATGACATGCACAAGAAGTAACGGCTTTCGGGAACAGCAGATACATGGAGTAGACCAAGTCACTCGCGCCGCCGGAATCGCCCCGTGGCCGGCCTCGCTCAGGCGAGGCGGCGTTGGGCCGAGCTCAGCATCGCGTGTACGACGATCGGATGCGCGAGCCGTACCGGCCAGAAGTAGACCCGCCCGCGCCACCCCTTCAGCCGCACGGTCGTCGTGACCCGCACCAGGCGGGCCGCGACATCCACGGCCACCCCGCAGCGGAAGTCGAGATGCCGGTCGTTCGCCACGATCAGCGCCTCCTCCCCTTCGACCCGATCCACCCGGAACGTGTCGCGGGGCGCGCGCGGGATGCCGAGCAACGGCACGAGGGCCTGCCGCAGGCCCAGGGCCGCGACGATCCAGCGGGGCATGGCGGCCGGCGAGAAGATGCCTTCCGCCCAGGTACGCGGATCTTCGGGCGCGCTGCGAGGAAGCACCCCGATGGTCATGTCGGCGTAGTCGGGCGCGGGGATGTCGTCGAGGGCGGACGACCAGTACACGGGTGTTCTCATGACGCCTCCATACGGTGCCGTATGGTTCGTACTGTACGGCACCGTATGGTTGGCTGCCACAGGAGGGCGGCTCAGCCCTGCGGCATCATCTGCCACACCGACACGTGACTCCTGCTGTCGCCGGTGAAGGGCTCGCGTTTCCAGTCCGCCCAACGCCCGAGCAAGCCCATCCCGGCGATGCGCGCCATGAGGTCCAGCTCGGACGGCCACACGTACCGGTGCGGCGACGAGTACGTCTCCAGCTCTCCGTCCACCACCCAGTAATGGTGGGAGATCGCGATCTGCGAGGCCACGTCGTACTCCTCGAATCCCAGATGCGCCGGAGTCACGGTGAACGGGTGAATGGTCTGGCCGGGCGGGAGGCGCCGCAACTCGGGCACGTAGACCTCGATGACGAAGCAGCCGCCCGGTTCGAGGTGCGCGGCGACATTGCGAAAGCACTCGACCTGTTCGTCCTGGCCGGTCAGGTTGGTGATCGTGTTACGCAGGAGGTAGGCGAGCGAGAAAGTCCCGTCTACCTTGGTGGTCGCGAAGTCCCCGATGGTCACCTGGATGTTCTCGGAGCCTGGCTTCCTGCGCATTTGCGCGATCATGTCGGGTGAGATGTCGATCCCTTGCACGCGTACGCCGCGCCGGGCGAGCGGCACCGCGATGCGGCCGGTGCCGATGCCGAGTTCGAGAGCGGCGCCCGTGCCCGCCAGGTCGGCGAGGAAATCGACCACCGGGTCGATGACGGCCGGATCGAACAATTCAGGCCACTTGGCCTCGTACGAATTCGCGATGCGTTCGTCGAAGTTGTTCTCAGGCACCCGACCACTGTGCTCCGCAGCCGTCCGCGTCCACCACCGACCCGCACATGACGGTGTGGTGCGGCGAGTGACGACGCTGTAGTTCTCAGACGGGGAATCGACGTGGCCGACCACGCTGGCCCGCTCCACGTGAGCCGGCGTGCTGCCTCTCGGCTCAGTCGTGCTCGCCTGCTTCACGCCGGCAGTGAACGCATCGAGCTCCTGGCGGGTGAAGAGCAGGGCCGTCTCCTGAGGGAAGAGCGGGGCCGCACCCACCTGTCTCCCATCGCGACCATGCTGCCAGGAATGTTGGCGGCAACTTCGACGCAGTGGTTGCCAACCCGCCTGACGCCTCCGGCCAACGGCCGTCCCTGAGAGGCGTTCTAAGCCTGGGTGGGCGTCGTCGGCCCACCGCCTCGACGGGCAAGGGGTTACCCGGTCAGTTGGAGGGCGCCCCAGTGGCTGGTGTCGAGGTAGCTTCGGCTGGTGGCGTCGTTCCAGGCCACCGCACTCGTACGAGCCCCGCCCGCAGCATCGTTCACCTGTACGTCGAAGCCCAGCAACGCCCCCTCCCCCACCTCGATCGTCGGCAACTTGACGGCCGCCTCCACCACGTACCCGCCCGGCACCACCCGGGTGGCGGCCCGTACGTTCTCCCTGACCCCGGCCGCGTCCAGTGATCCGCCGACCGTGATCCGGCCCGAGAAGCTCACCCGGTACTGCCCGTCGTCGTCCTCGTACCCCTTCGTCTTGCCGTTCCCCGGGTCCACGAACACCTCGACGGAGTCCTGCTCCCAGGCGTTGGGCGACTCCTCGCTCAGTGAGGGGTCCGTGACCTGCGCGAGGACGTACAGGGTGGTGCCGTTCCAGAGCGAGCGGACGCGGGCCGTCGCGCCCGTAGTGCCCTGGATCCAGGTGCCGGTGCGGATCTCCGGGGCGGCGGACCAGGCGCGGTCCACGGCGCCGTCCAGTACGGGGGCGGGCCGGTGCGGGGCCGTCGTGCGCCGGACGGCGGGTGCGGCGCTCACCTTGCCGGTCCAGGCGATCTCCGTCGCGTGGTCGCGGATGCCCACCCGTACGTCGGTGCCGGCTCCGAGCAGTGCCTCCACCCGGTAACCGGTCGCCGTGCGTTTCACGGCCTGAGCGATCGTCCGCGACCGCCCGTCCACCGTGAACGTCACCCGATCGTCCTTGTTCACCGTCGGGTCGGCGACCTCGGCCAGCACGTACAGCCCGAGCGCGGACATACGGGCCTGGAAGCCTCCTGACACGTCCCCCACCCGCGCGATCGGCGAGTCCGGCAGCAGATCCCACTCCAAATCCCGCTTCCCGTCCACCTTCACCACGCCGGCGGGCGCCTCCAGCCGCCGTACCAGGGGCTCCAGCCTGGCCGGGTCCACGACGCCCCAGTAGGCGGGCTTGGCCTGGAGGTCGTCGGAGAAGAGCAGCGGCGCGTTGAGCCGCGTGATCGGCCACGAGCGCAACCAGCTCACGTCGTCGGACTCGCCCCACACCGTGACCGAGCTCAGCCGGCCGGCCTGCCGCCGGAAGACGTCGAACAGTTCCTTGTACCGATGCCCCTGCTGAACGAGCAGCTCAGCCGGAATCGTGTCGTAGGAGGAGACGAAGTCGGTGTAGACGCTGACGTCCAGCTCCGTCACCTGCTGATCCACCCCGAGCGTGGCGAAGCGTTCGATGGTGGCCTCGACCGAGGAGGCGGGTGGCTGCTCGATGTTGAGGTGGAGCTGGTGGCCGACCCCGTCGATCGGCACGCCTTCGTCCTTGAGCCGCTTGACCAGCGCGTACAGGGCCTCGCGCTTACGCGGGAACTCGGTGTTGTAGTCGTTGATGAACAGCTTGGCGGCGGGGTCGGCCTCGTGGGCGACGCGGAACGCGGTGCGGATGAAGTCGAGGCCGGCGATCTCGTACCAGGGGGAGCGCCGCAGCCCGTCCGGCTGGTTCTCGTCCACGACCTCGTTGACCACGTCCCAGACGGCGATCTTGCCCTTGTACCGGGTGACGAGCGTGCGCACGTGCCGCTCCAGGCGTTCGAGCAGCACTTCTTTGGTGGCGTTCGCGAACACCCAGTCGGGGGTCTGGCTGTGCCAGGCGAGCGTGTGGCCGCGGATGGTCATGCCGTGTTCGGTGGCGAAGCCGACCAGATAGTCGCCGTCGGTGAAGGTGAACTCGCCCTCGCGGGGCTCGGTGGCGTCCCACTTCAGCTCGTTGCCGGGGGTGACGCCGTTGAAGTGCTTGGCGAGCAGCTCGCCGTGCGTGCCGAGCGTCTCGGGCCGGGTGAAGGCCGAGCCCATGGTGAAGGGCACCTCGTCCTTGAGCGAGGGCAGGTCGGTCTGGATCGGCTTGGGCACGACGTAGGTCATCGCGAAGTCGTCGAGGGAGAACGGGAACGTGCCGGTGTCGGACTCGATGTACAGGCTGAGGAACTCCACGTCGTACGCCAGCGTGTACGTCCCCGCCAGCCGCACCCACTCCCCCGCAGGCACGTCCTTCGGCGCCACGATGCGCTCGTAGCTGGGGGTGCCGCCGCTCCTGCGCTCGATCGACAGGCCGAGCCTGCCCGAGGCGGCGTCGGCCCGCACCCAGACCGACAGATCGTATTTGTCACCCTTGCCCATCCGGCCCAGAACGTTCAGGGCGGGACCGTCCCAGGAGGCCGAGCGGCCGGTCACGGTGAGGCCCCGGCTGCCCGAGTGGGCCACCGAGCCGGGCTCCAGGACCGCCGCGGCGCGCGACGACCAGTCCTGCGCGGTGCCGTCCTCGAAGTCGCTGACGATCGGCTCGCGCGTGGGATCGCCGAGCGGGCTGATGACGATGTCGTCCAGGACGTACTGGGAGGTGGCGTCCGTGCTCTCCACGTAGAGCTGCATCCCGGTGGACTCCGCGGTGAACAGGTAGCTGCCCGCCAGCCGCACCCACTCGCCGTCGGTGACCGTGGCCGCGGCGACCCGCTCGTAGGTGGTCTCGCCGCCCGTCGGGGTGCGCTGCACGGTCATCGCGATCGTGCTCGAAGGCTGCCCGGCGACGAGCCTGGCGTACGCGGTCACGTTGTATCCGACGCCCCTCGCGAACGGCGCGGTGATGGACGCGCCGTGCCAGGTGGCCGTGCGCCCGCTCACCGCGAGTCCGCCCGACCCCGTGCGGGCCGCGTCCGCCGTCACCGTGACGGAGACGCCGTCCCCGCGCGGCCCCCACCCCTGGGTCGTGCCGGCCTCGAAGGAGTACGTGAGGTCGTCCGCGTGGGCCGGAAGCGCCGGCACCAGGCATAACAGGGCGGCGGCCACCAGGGCTCGAAGGGTGCGCACGGTGCTCCCGGATGAAAGTTTCAGGGAAATGCCGATAAATATCAGGCGGACTGTAGAGCCGACGCGATCGCCGGTCAAGACGAAGAGCGACTCGAATGCAACCGCTTGTTGCAGCAAAAGTGCAGTTTCACTGCATGCCATTGACGAAGTGAAATGCCTGAGCGAACGTTTCATGCAACCGATTGCCGCACTCTGCCGAGGTTGCGCATGCGACGCCTGTTACTCCCCCCGTTGATCGCCCTGACAGTGATCGCGACCGCGACCCCCGCCGCGACGGCCGCGACCCGCGGCACCACGATCGTGGTCGCCGCGGACGGCTCCGGCGACCACACGACCGTGCAGGACGCCGTGAACGCCGTGCCCTCGGGCAACACCCGGCCGGTCACCATCCTGGTCCGCAAGGGCACCTACAAGCAGCAGGTGGTCATCCCGGCTGACAAACCGCACATCACGCTGGCCGGCGAGACCCGGGACCCGCGCGAGGTGGTGCTCACCTACGACGTCTCGGCGGCCACGCAGAAGCCGGACGGCTCAGGCACCTACGGCACCTCCGGCAGCGCCTCGTACGTGATCAGCGCCCCCGATTTCACCGCCCGCGACCTCACCTTCGAGAACGCCTACGACGAGGCCGCGAGCGGCGCCAGCCAGGCGGTGGCGGTGCGGACGACGGGCGACCGGCAGGTGTACGACAACGTCAGGTTCCTCGGCAACCAGGACACCCTGTACGCCAACACCGCCTCCGCAGCCACCACCGCCCGCCAGTACTTCCGTAACTGCTACGTCGAGGGCGACGTCGACTTCATCTTCGGCCGCGCCACCGCCGTGTTCGACGGCTGCCTGATCAAGGCCCTGAGCCGGGGCAGCACGGACAACAACGGCTACGTCACCGCGGCCAGCACCGAGATCACCAACCCGTACGGCTTCCTGATCTACCGCAGTCACCTGGTCAGCGACGCGCCCGCCCGCACCTTCCACCTGGGCCGTCCCTGGCCGGCCGGCGGGTCGGTGACGGCGCGCGGGCAGGTCCTGATCCGCGAGTCCTGGCTGGGCCAGCAGTTCAAGGACGCCCCGTGGACCGACATGTCCGGCTTGAACTGGCGCGAGGCCCGCCTGTCCGAGTACCGCAACCAGGGCCCGGGGGCCACCGTCAACGACGACCGCCCGCAGCTCGGCGCGGAGCAGGCCAGGACGTTCACCCCCGAGAAGTACCTGGCGGGCGCCGACCGCTGGAACCCGGTCCGCCACACCCCCGGACCGAGGCCCGAGCCGGGCCGCGAGGTGCTCCCCCGTGACGACGGCTGGGCGGCGGCCACGACCGGGACCACAGGGGGCTCGGCCGCCCGTCCCGAGGACGTGCACGTCGTGCGGACCAGGGCGGAGCTGCTGGCCGCGCTGGGCGACCCGGCCGACAACACCCCGAGGATCATCTACGTCAAGGGCGCCATAGACGCCGACACCGACGACTCGGGCAAGCCGCTGACCTGCGACGACTACGCCGTGAACGGCTACAGCCTGCCCGCCTACCTGGCCGCCTACGACCCGGCCGTCTGGGGCAGGACCAGCGTCCCGTCAGGCCCGCAGGAGGAGGCCCGCAAGGCGTCGTACGCCAAGATGGCCGAGCACGTCACGATCACCGTCGGCTCCAACGTCACCCTGATCGGCGTGGGCCGCGACGCCGCGCTGAAGAGCTTCGGCCTGCGCGTCGGCAACGCCGACAACGTCATCGTGCGCAACCTCACGATCACCGACACCTCCGACTGCTTCCCGCAGTGGGACCCGACCGACGGCGCCGAGGGCAACTGGAACGCCTCCTTCGACAACGTCGAGGTCTCCGCCTCCACCCACGTCTGGCTCGACCACAACACCCTGAACGACGGCGACAACCCGGACTCCGGCCAGCCGCTCTACTTCGGCCGCCCGTACCAGGTCCACGACGGCCTGCTCGACGTCGTACGCGCCGCCGACTACGTCACCCTCTCCTGGAACCACCTCAGCGGCCACGACAAGGTGACGCTCATCGGCAACACCGACAGCCCGGCCCGGTACGGCGAGGAGGGCAAGCTCAGGGTCACGCTGCACCACAACTACTTCGACGCGCTCGGGCAGCGCACGCCCCGGGTGCGCTTCGGCCAGGTGCACGTCTACAACAACTACTACAAGGGCGGCGAGGGGCACGGATACAGCATCGGCGTGGGCTTCGGGTCCAAGGTCTACGCCGAGAGCAACGCCTTCGACGGGATCGTGGCGGAGAAGGTGCTGACGGTGTTCAACGGCACCGCGATCACGGCCAGGGACAACCTCGTGGACGGCAGGCCCGCCGACGTGGTGGCCGCGTACAACGCCGCCAACGGCGCCACGCTCGGCACCGACGCCGGCTGGAGCCCGGTGTACGTCCCCCGCGTCCAGCCCGCCAGGACGCTGCGGTACGTGGTCCCGGCCGCCGCCGGCGCGGGCCGCCCGCGCTGAACCGGCAGCTGAGCTGAGGGCGGCCCTTTCTCCCCCCGGGGCCGCCCTCCCAGCGCGTCAGCCTAGGAGTTTCGCGGCCACCCTCAGAGCCCCTGCCTGCCGCTTTCCTGTCATAACCTCGAAGACATGGACACGGAGAACTTGCTCGGGCAGTTCCTGCGGGCCCGCAGAGAGCGGCTCCAGCCAGAGGACCTCGGCATGCCGGCCGGATCCCGCCGCCGCGTGGCGGGCCTGCGCCGCGAGGAGGTCGCCCAGATCGCCGGGGTGAGCACCGACTACTACGTGCGACTGGAGCAGGGCCGCGAGCGCCACCCGTCCGCCCAGGTGGTGGCCGCGCTGGCCCAGGCGCTGGAGCTGGAGCAGGACGCCACCACGCACCTGCACCGGCTGGCCAACCCCTCCTCGGAAAGGCGGCGTCCCGTAGCCCACCGCGAGCCGGTCAGCCCCAACCTGCTGCGCATGCTGGCGGCCTGGCCGCACACGCCGGCCGTGGTCCTGGGCCGCTGCATGACCGTGCTGGCCGCCAACACCCTCGGCGAGGCCCTGTTCGCCGGCCACACCTACAGCGGGGACCTGATGCGGCTGGTGTTCCTCGACCCGGACGCGCGCCGCTTCTACCCCGACTGGGACCGGGTGGCGGACAACACCGTCGCCGGGCTGCGCGCGTCGGCCGGCATCGACTACGACGACCCCGAGCTGATCGAGGTCATCGGCGAGTTGTCGCTCAAGAGCCAGAGGTTCCGCGAGCTCTGGGCCCGTCACGACATCCGGCAGAAGACCCACGAGACCAAGCGCTTCCGGCATCCGCTGGTGGGCGAGCTGACCCTGCACTACGAGTCGCTGACCGTGAACAGCGCACCGGGTCAGCAACTCGTCGTCTACCAGGCCGACCAGGGCAGTGCGTCGGAAGAGGCCCTGTCCCTGCTGGGCAGCCTCACCGCCTGACCCTTCCTTTCCCTCACGCGCCGGACGCTGGGCGTCAAGGTGACGATCGTCGAGCCGGGCGCGTTCCGTACGAACTGGTCCGGCCCGTCCATGCGCCAGTCGCGTACGAGCATCGACGACTACGCCGAGACCGCGGGAGCGCGCCGCACGTCCACCCTGGCCAACTACGGCCACCAGCCAGGCGACCCGGCGCGCGCCGCCGCGGCGATCATCACGGCGGTCCTGGCCGAGGAGCCGCCGCTGCGGCTGCTGCTCGGCAAGGTGGCCCACGACGTGGCCACGGCCAGGCTCGGGAACCTCGCCACCGCCTTCGCCACCTGGCGCGAGCTCACGCTCAGCGCCGACTTCCCCGAGGAGACCCGATGAGCAAGGTCGTTCTGATCACCGGCGCGAGCAGCGGCATCGGCGAGGCCACCGCGGTGCGGCTGGCCGCCGAGGGCCACCGGGTGGTGCTCGGCGCCCGCCGCGAGGACCGGCTCGCCGTGACCGCGAAGGCGATCGAGGCCGCCGGCGGCCAGGCGGACGTGCGCCGCCTGGACGTGACCGACCGCGCGGACGTGGCCGCGTTCGCCGAGGCCGCCGTCGAGCGGCACGGCCGGATCGACGTGATCGTCGGCAACGCCGGCGTGATGCCGCTGTCCAGGTTGGACGCGCTGCTGGTCGAGGAGTGGGACCGGATGATCGACGTCAACGTGCGCGGTCTCCTGTACGGGATCGCCGCCGCGTTGCCGCACTTCCAGCGGCAGGGCGAGGGCCATTTCGTCACCGTCGCCTCGATCGCCGCCCATCAGGTGTCGCCGACGGCGGCGGTCTACGCCGCCACGAAGCACGCCGCCTGGGCGATCACCGAGGGCCTGCGCCAGGAGCTCGACCCGGGCATCCGGGTCACCACGGTCTCGCCGGGCGTCGTGGAGTCGGAGCTGGCCGGGTCCATCAGCGACCCCGGGGCGCGGGAGGCGATGCGGATATATCGGGCGGAAACCATCTCGCCGGACAGCATCGCGGGCGCCATCTCGTACGCGATCGGGCAGCCGGCCGACGTGGACGTCAACGAGATCGTCATCCGCCCGGCCAGGCAGCGCTGACCTAAAGGCCGTTGTGCAGGCCCTCGCCCTCGGGTTCGAGCGCGTACGCGATGCCCGCGTCGATGTCGCTGTCGAAGCCCGTCCGGTAGGCCGCCTCGAAGGCGTTGTCACCCAGCAGGTCGCGGGCCTGGTCCTCGCATGCCCGGCGGGCGACCACCCACGCGGGCACGCTGGCCTGGGCCTGGCCGTGGGTGCTCCAGATCCGCTGCGCGAGCCCGAGCAGCCGGGCCGCGCGCTGGGCCCGCCCGGCCGCGCCCGCCGCCAGGGCCAGCAGGTCCACGGTCAGGCCGATGCCGAAGCTGTCGTGCAGCCGCCGCTTGGTGCGCAGGGCCGCCTGCCCGAAGGCGACGGCCGCGTCGAGGCGCCCGCCGCTCAGCTCGGCCTGGCCGCGCAGCAGGTCGCCGTGGGAGCGCATCGACTGCTCCCCGCGCTGGTCGCACAGCGCCCGCAGGTCCTCCAGCACCGCGATGGACTCCTCGATCCTGCCGTCCACGGTGAGCGCGTGCGCCCGGCACAGCAGGGCCAGCAAGTCGGCGATGGTGAGGTCGGCGCCGCTCCACCGGGTGCGGAACGCGGCCTCCGACTCGGCCATCGCCTGGATCAGGTCGCCGCGGATCACCCCGGCCGACGCCCTGAGCGCCCTGACGCACCCGGCGGCGTAGGAGTCGTCGCCCGCGGCGGCGAGTTCGCACTGCGCGGCCCTGATCTCGGCCCCGCCGGCGTCGCCCTGCGTGGCGGCCAGCAGGCCGTCGGCCCACAGGGCCTGCACGAGTGCCGGGCTGGGCCGGGTGTCCAGGTCGAGGGCCTGCTCCAGGTAGTGGCGGCCCTCCTTGGCGTAGCCGCAGCCGTACCAGAAGAAGGCGAGCGTCCCGGCCAGCTCCAGCGCCGGGAGGCCGTCCTTGGCGCTCAGCGCGACGTCGAGGGCGGCGCGCAGGTTGCCGTGCTCGCCGATCATGCGGTCGTACCAGGAGATCTGGCCGGGGCCGAGCCAGCCGGCGGCGCCCTTGGCGGCCAGTGACAGGTAGTGCTCGCGGTGGCGCTGCTTGAACCGCTCCTCCTCGCCGAGACCGCGCAACCAGCTCGCGCCGTATTCGCGCAGCGTGTCCAGCATGCGGTAGCGCTCTCCCGCGCCGGTCGGCAGCCAGGTCAGGATCGACTCGTCGGCCAGCGCGTCGAGCAGCAGCCCGATGTCGGCGTCCAGCAGCCGCTCGTCGGCGCACACCCGGCGGACGGCCTCGGCGTCGAAGTCGCCCGCGAACACCGACAGACGCGCCCAGAGCAGGCGCTCGGCGGGCTCGCACAACTCGTGGCTCCACCCGATCGCGGTACGCAGCGCCTGGTGCCACGGCGGGCCCACGTCCTGCGCGCCGGGGCCGCTCTCCAGCGCGGCGAACCGGTCGTCGAGCCGGTCGGCCAGGTGCCCGATCGGGAGCTCGCGCAACCTCGCCGCGGCCAGCTCGATGGCCAGCGGGATGCCCTCCAGCCGCCTGCACAGCCGTACGACGGCCTCCTGGTCCTGGTCGGCGAGGTCGAACCCGGGCACCACCTCGGCGGCCCGCTCGGCGAGCAGCTCCACCGCGTCGCCCCCGGCCGCGCTCACCTGCCCAAGGGAGGGGACCGGCAGCGGCTCGACCAGGTAGACCAGCTCGCCCGGGGCCTCCAGCGGGCGGCGGCTGGTGGCCAGCACGCGCAGCCCCGGCACGGCGGCGAGCAGCGTCTCGACCGTCGCGGCGCAGGCGTCGACCAGGTGCTCGCAGGTGTCGAGGATGATCAGGACCTCGCGGCCGAGCAGGTGCTCGGCCAGCACCTCGACCATGGGGCGGGTGGTCTGGTCGGTGAGCCGGAGCGCCTCGGCGATCGCGTGCGGCAGCAGCGTGCCGTCCTCCAGCGGGGACAGCTCCACCAGCCAGGCCCCGCCGCCGAACTCGGGCCGCAGGTCGGCGCCGGCCCGCAGGGCCAGGCGGGACTTGCCGACGCCGCCCACGCCGGTGAGGGTGACCAGCCGCGAGCGGCGGCACGCCCGGCGCACCTCATCCAGCTCGGCGCGGCGTCCGATCAGGCTTGTCAGCTCCGCCGGGAGGTTGCCTGCCTGCCACTTGCCCGCCATCGCGATCGCCGCCCATCGGCTGAAGTTATGACAGCAGCTTGCCTGACTAAGCCGCGCTCCGTCACTAAAAGTAAGAAAGTAACTACTCCAACGCAGGCGATGGTGCGCCGTGGACACCCGTGACGTCAAGGGGCGAGGAGCGCTCCCCGCCCCTTGACGGGCCGGTCAGCTCCCGTAGGCCTTGACCTCCAGCAGGCCGACGGAGCTGGTGCCGTTCCCGGTGAGCAGCACCCGCAGGCGGGTGGTACCGGTGGCGGAGAAGGTGACGGAGTTGTAGCCGTTCTTGGTCAGCGTGTACGCCGAAGCGCCGGGCATGTCCACGTACGCGCTGCCGTTCCAGTACTGCAACTTCCACGACGCCGGCATGTCGATGCCCTCGTCATCGTCGAAGAAGTACACCTCCGCCCGGTTGAGGGTGCGGGCCGACGGCCAGGTCAGCTCCACCCACTGCTGACCGGTCTCCGGCCAGCAGCCCCAGCGCGGATTGACGGTGTCGTTGGACGAGGGCGGGTCGATCCCGTCGTTGACCGCGGCCACGCTCTCCCAGGAGGAGGTGTTGGACGCGGTCGCCGTGGCCGACGACGCCAGGTTCGACGGGGGCTGCACCCCGCCCCGGTTGTGGACCTTGATCTCGGTGAGGCCGGTCCTGGCGCCGGAGGCGGCTGTGGTCAGCACCCGTACCCGCTGGGCGGTGACGGCGGGGAACTGCACCACGTTGTAGTTGGCCCGTGGCGCGGCCGGTGACTTGGCCTGGGAGGGCACGCTGGTCCAGGTGCTGCCGTTGAGGTACTGGATGTCGTAGGAGGCCGGGGCCCGGTAGGTGGCGCTGGCCGGGCGGCTGTCCTTGAAGTAGAGCCGCACCTCGTTGAGGGTGCGGGCGGTGCCGAAGTTGAGCTCGTACCAGTCCTGGCCGGCGGTGTTGCCGCCCCAGAACGGCTCGTTGATCGGATATCCGTCGACGGCGCCCGCGGTCGAGCTGCCGGAGGCGGTGGTGGAGGCCGTGGCGGTGGCGCCGGCGGCGAGGTTGGTGAGGTTGGCGGTCAGGTCCACGCCCGCCTTGGCCAGCATGTCCACCATGCGGGCGCTGGTCTGGGTCACCTGCGACGGCGACTGGAGGCCGGGGACGGCGACGTGGTAGGTGGTGGTGCCGTTGGTCGTGACCGCGCCGGTGGCCGGGTCCCAGGTGAAGGGCACCAGCGTGGACACCGTGGCCGCGCGGCTGCCATTGACGTAGATCGAGTAGCCCTCGGGCACGCCGGGGTAGCGGACGACGCCGTCGGCCGGGTCGTCCCAGACGATGGTCAGGTCGGCGTTGCGGTAGCGCAGGTTGTTGACGGTGAAGTGGGTCCAGCCGATGTTGATCGGCGACAGCTCGACCTTGGCGTCGTTGCGCGGCCGCAGCCCGGCGACGTCCTCGATGACGGTCCAGTTGCTGCTGCCCAGGATGTTGTGGTGGATCCAGGAGCGGTAGGCGATCGAGGAGCCGTTCCAGTCGGCCCAGAACTCGTTGGCGTCGGGCCACTGGGTGTTGCCGTTGACGTACTGGGCCCAGGCGTTCCAGTAGAGCAGCTTCTTGTACCAGGTCGCGTCGATCCACTCGTTGGAGTAGTTGCGCAGCACCGAGGACAGGAGGCGGAACTGGACGGTGGAGTTGATCGTGGAGAAGTTGTTGCTGCCGGTGCCCGAGGCCGCCTTGTCGGCCTGGTTGGCGGTGTAGAAGGGGAAGATCGGATACTGCGCCGGGTCGTCGAACAGGCGCAGCGCCTGCTTGTAGGTGGCGGTGTTGGGGATCGCGCCCACGGCGAACGGGTAGTAGTTGTTGATCTCCTTCCACGGCACCCATTCGTTGGTGGACTTGAGCCGGTGCTCGAAGAGTTGCCTGCTGGGGTTCCAGAGCACGTTGACGATGGCGTTCTGGATCTGGGTGGCGAGCGTGCGCAGCTCGGTGGCCTTGGCGGTGTTGCCGATCGCCTCGTACGCCTGCGCGGCGGCCAGCGCGCCGCTGTACTGGTAGGCGGCCTCGGCGCGGTCCATGCGCCCCGCCTTCCAGTGGAAGGACACGGCGTCGGCGTCGTTGCCGGTCAGGGCGCCCCAGTCGTACTCGATGAGCTTGTTGTTGTCGGTGTCGTAGTAGGCGAGCTGCCCCTTGACGTCCTGTTCGGCGTAGCGGGCCAGGTTGGCGGCGATGCCGGGCTGGCCACCGTGGATCTGGTAGCTCTTCCAGGCCGCCTCGCCGATGTACTGCGTGTAGCTGTTCGACCAGTTCTCCGGGTCGCCCGGGTTGTCGAGGAAGCGGCCGTTCTTGGAGATCTGGCCGACGCTCAGCCAGTCGCCGTAGGCGTAGATCGGGTTGCGCAGGTACTTGAGGTCGTCGATGTGCATGGGCTGCGTGAGCGCGATCGCGTTGTTGTAGCCCAGCACGCCCTCGGTGGAGGTGGGGAACTGGAAGGTCTGCCCGGGGATGTCGGCGTCGAGGTTGTTGAAGCGCATCAGCCACCAGCGGTAGTAGATGTTCTTCTTGATCGCCGGCTCGGGCACGTCGATGTAGGGCACGTTCTCGGCCCACCAGCGGTTGTACGCGCGCACGTGGGTGGCGAACGCGGTGGCCGCCGAGTAGCCGGCGTAGGCGTCGTAGTCGGTGCGCGAGGCCGGGATCTCGTTGGTGACGAAGCCCATGACGACCTTGACCGTCACCGTGGCACCGGCGGCGACCGTGACCGAGCGGTTGAGCCCGCCGCTGGAGACCGTGAAGCCGTCGCCGGTGAGCCTGGGGTAGATCGTGGTGAGGTTGTTGTAGGCGTTCACCTGGCCGGTCAGCTCGCTGCCGCTGCCGCTGGTCGCGTACGGGGAGGTGGCCCTGAGCTGCAGCGTCGTCGAGGCGGAGCCGCCGTTGGTGATGGCCAGGTTGGCCACGGCGACGTTGTTGTCGGTGATGAACTTGGTCTGGTCGACCGTGACCGAGCCGCTGGTGTGCCGGCTCTTCCAGTAGCTGGGCGCCTGCCAGCGGGAGTTCACCTGTTCGGTGAACGTGCCGGGCGTGACGGCGACGGTGAAGGCGTTGTTGTTGCTGATGCTCTCCCAGTACGCCACCTGCCCGGCGAACCCGAGCGTGCCCGGTGTGTGCGTCTTCATGAACAACGCCCGGCCGCGCGACATGAGCCAGGTGCCCGCGGGGTCGTTGCCGGGACGGGCCAGCAGGCGGTCCATCCAGAAGTCGGTGCCCGAACTCTCGGCGTCGTAGATGGCCTGCATCATGTTGCCGGTCGTGTACGACCCCGGCGCCGCGGGCACGGCCGGGCCGCCGAAGGACGGGTAGCCGATGGTCTGGTCGGCGTGCGCCGGTGCGCCGGCGACGAGTAAGGCCGCCACCAGCAGCAGGGCTGACAGGACACGTCTCATGAGAAGGCCCTCCATTCGAGCACGCCGGTCGAGTAGCCGGATCTGGAGGTGATGTTCAGCCGCAGCCGGGTCGTGCTGACCGCGCCGAACGTGGTGGCGTTGAAGGTGTTGGCCGCCACGCCGCAGCCCGACTGGTTGGGCACGTTGACGTAGGCGCTGCCGTTCCAGTATTGGACCTGGCAGGAGGCCGGCAGGTCGATGCCCTGGTTGTCGTCGAACCAGTAGACCTCGGATCTGGAGACGGTCCGCGCCGTCGGCCAGCGGTACTCGAGCCACTCGGTGCCCTGGTGGTTCCAGTTGCCGTAGGCGCCGTGGCTGTGGTCGGCCGAGTTCGCCGGGGTGTAGCCGTCGTTGACCGCGCCGAGCGTCTCCCACGAGGAGACGTACGAGGTGGACGGCGTGGCGCTCGTGGCCAGGTTGCCCGGGGTGGTCGGGCCGCCGGTCTGCACGACCTTCTGCATGGTGCCGTCGGCGTTGAAGTAGAGCTTGTCGATCGTCGCCGAGCGCCGGAAGTTGCCCCCGCCGGGGCTGGCGGCGTTGTGGTAGACCATGTACCACTGACCCTTGAACTCGACGATCGCCGGGTGGTTCGTGGTCGAGCTCACCTGGTCGAGCACGACCCCGCGATGCGTCCACGGGCCCATCGGGTTGCTCGCGGTGGCGTAGCGGATGCACGCGTAACCGGGCGCGGAACAGGCCGAGTCGTTGGCCGCGTACGCGAGGTAGTAGACGCCGTTGCGCTTGAACATCCAGGGTGCCTCCCAGAAGTTCGACACGCCGCTCGGGGTGACCACCGAGCCGTTGATCGTGGTCATGTTGGCGTTGAGGCGGGCCGCGCGCAGGCCGTAGTAGGAGCCCCAGTACATGTAGACCTGGCCGTCGTCGTCGGTGAAGACGGTCGGGTCGATGTTCAGCGGGGAGGAGCCGGGTGTGCTGTCGCTGATCAGCGGGCCGCCCTTGGCATCGGTGAACGGGCCCGTCGGGCTGTTGCCCACGGCCACGCCGATGTCCATCCAGCCGGCGCCGTTGCCGTTGACGGGGACGTACCAGTAGTAGCGGCCGTCGGCGCCGCGCTCGACCTCGCCGGCCCAGGCGTCCGCGCCCGCCCACGAGAAGTTCGAGATGGCCAGTTTGGCGCCCTGGTCGGTGAAGGTGGCGGCGTCGGAGGAGGTGAAGACGTGCCAGTCGCGCATGACGAAGTTCGTGCCGCCGGTCGGCGCCTCGTCATGGCCGGTGTAGAGGTACAGGGTGTCGCCCACGACCAGCGCGGCCGGGTCGGCCGTGTAGATCGCGGTGGTGATCGGCGGGCCCGCGAGCGCGGGCCCAGCGTTGGCGGGCAGGAGGAGGAGTGCCGCGGCGAGGGCCGCCGCCCATCGTCGTCTCATGAGTTGGCCCCTAGTGTGAGCGCTAACATGACTGACTCGGGTTGACCTAAAAGGTTTTCGGGACCGTAGAACGGCTTGCCGAAGGCTGTCAATCGTCCACTGCAACTCGATGCAGCACGGTTGAACTGGTTGAATGCGATCGCATGCCCGCTGATCAGCTAGCGAACGCTTGGTTACATTTCCATATCGACCGAAAAGGCTTTCGACGCATGGCGTTACGAATGCGCAGGTCAGCGCATAGGGCGCGCCTGCACGGAAAGTTCCCCCGCCCATGAGAGGTTCCGGTTAGTAGCTCCTGACCTTCAAGGAACTTCCGTGGGACACGATCACGAAGGCCGGGTCAGCCGGCGCGGGCTCATCACCGGAATCGGCTCGCTGAGCCTCGGTGGCCTGTTCACCGTCGGCGCGGACGCCACGTCCGACCCCGACACGTACGCGAAGGCGACCGCGTTGTTCGCCAGGGCCCAGACGTGCAGGCTGACGCCCAGCACGATGCAGGGCCCCTACTACTTCGAGACCGGCACGATCCGCAGCGATCTGCGCGAGGACAGGAAGGGCGTGCGGCTGCGCCTGGCACTCAAGGTGCAGGACGGCGCCACGTGCCGGCCGCTGCCAGGGGCGGTGGTGGAGATCTGGCACTGCGACGCGGCCGGGCTCTACTCGGGCGCGGAGACGGAGTCGCTCAGCGTGCTGGGCGACAGCAGCCAGGTGAAGATCGACGCCGGGAAGAAGTTCACCGACATGAAGCCCTCGGACCGCAAGCGCTACCTGCGCGGCGTCCAGATCGCCGACTCCGGGGGCATCGTCCGGTTCACCACCATCTGGCCGGGCTGGTACCCGGGCCGCACCGTGCACATCCACGCGATGGTGGTCGTGGACGACAAGCGGGCGCTCTGCACCGAGCTGATGTTCCCCGAGAAGGTCAACGGCAGGGTGCTGGCGGCGGCGCCGTACCTTGAGCACGAGAAGAAGCGTGACACCTACAACGGCAACGACCCCATGTACAAGGACGACATGATGACGCACGTCACCCAGGACGGTGACGGCTACCTCGCCGTCATCGTCCTGGCCACCGATCAGGGACTAGACACGGCGCACGACGTGTAGGAGGTACTCCTTCCTGTCGAGCGGGTTGTGGTCGGTGCGGGGGCGTTCTGGGATCGGGCCGCGTACGGGCTGGTAGCGGTCGAAGACGCAGGCCAGCACGCCCTCGCCGCGGGTCAGCCCAGGCAGCCGCTGCTCCAGCTCATGTACGCGCGCCGCCGGGATCTCTCCCTCCACCAGCGACGACAGCCGCGTGCGCGGGATCGCGCCGAGCCGGGCCAGCAGGGGCAGCACCGGGCCCAGCGTGTCGGGCGGCAGTTCGAGGCGGAAGCGGTGCGCCGGCTCATGCACCGTGGTCCCGGCCCGGCTCAGCGCGGTCATCAGCACCAGCGGGACCAGATTGCGGAAGTCGCCCGCGGTGCTCGACATGCTCTTGTCGAAGACGCCGCCTGAGTGGCTCTGCCTGGCCCAGTAGCCCGAGTGTGTCAGGGTGACCACGCAGTCCACGACCGCCCAGCCGCGCAGGCCCTGCAGAAGCGTCTGGCCCACCGTCTCCTCGATCGTGCGCATGAACGCGTACGGCAGCGACCCCAGCTCCACCTCCAGCCGGAACACCACCCCGCTGCCGGCCTCGCCCGGCTCGACGCGCAGGCCGAGGGTGGCGAGGAACGGGTTGGGCTCCACGCCGATCACCTCGTACGCGGCGCCGGTGCCGTTCGGGCGCTCGACGCAGATCGTGGTGGTCTCACGGAAGGTGACGTCGAGGCCGAAGTCGTTCATGAGGGTGTCCTGGATGACCTCCTTCTGCACCTCGCCGTAGAGGGAGACGGACACCTCCTGCCGCAGGTCGTCCTGGCGCAGGGCGATCAGCGGGTCCTGCTCGGCGAGCTGGGTCAGCGCGAGGTGCAGCGCGCCCCGGTCGGCGGGGCGGCCGGGGACCACGACGGTCTCCAGCGTCGGCGGCGCGAAATGCCCGCCCGTCCCGCCCCTTCCCGGCTCACCCTTTCCCGGCTCGCCGATCGTGTCGCCGACGCGGACGTCGGCCAGGCCCCAGAGGCGGGCGATCCGGCCCGCGCCCACCTCCTGCCGCCGCACCGAGGCGCCGTCGTCGAAGACGCTGATCGCCGTGACCTTGCCGGAGCCGAGCGGGTCGCGGGTGCGCAGGGTGCCGCCGAACATCCGTACGTAGGCGATCTTCTCCCCCGCCGGGCCGCGCTCGACCTTGAAGACGGTCCCCGACACCGGCCCTCCTGGGTCGCCCTGCGCGGCGGGCAGCAGCTCCCTGATGCCCGCGATCAGCGCGTCCACCCCGGCCCCCGTGATCGCCGAGCCGAAGAAGACCGGGTGCGCCAGCGCCTGCCCGGTCTGGGCCACGAGCTCGGCGCGCAGCCGGTCGTGGGAGAGCGAGTCCTCCTCCTCCACGTACGCGGCCAGCAGCGCCTCACCGCGCACCGACAACACCTCCACCAGGTTCGCGGCGAAGGCGGCCTGTCCGTCGAACGGCGTGAAGTCGGCCTCCGCCGTGCCCAGCCCGGAGGCGGACCCCATGGCGACGACGGCCGGGGAGAGCTTGGCGGCCAGCTCGCGCAGCACACCGTCGTCACGGGCGCCCCGGCGGTCGATCTTGTTGACGAAGACGAGCGTGGGGATGCCGAGGCGGCGCAGCGTACGCATGAGCACGCGGGTCTGCGGCTGCACGCCCTCCACGGCGGAGACGACCAGGACGGCGCCGTCGAGCACGCTGAGCACCCGCTCCACCTCGGCGATGAAGTCGGGGTGGCCGGGTGTGTCGATCAGGTTGACCGTGGTGTCGCCGACGGCGAAGGAGACGACCGCGGACTTGATCGTGATCCCGCGCCGGCGCTCCAGGGCCAGGGAGTCGGTCTGGGTGTTGCCGTCATCGACGCTGCCGACCTCGTCGATGGCGCCGGCGGCGTACAGCAGCCGCTCGGTCAGGCTGGTCTTACCGGCGTCTACATGCGCCAGGATCCCCAAATTGAGCATTCGCACCGAACGTCATGTCCTCTGATTGGATGGCTCCTTCTGTCTCGGGGGACAGGGCAGTCGCTCGCATTTCCACTCCTCAGAGTCGTCCGGTCAGAGGTCAGCACACCAGAGCGGATCTCGCCGTGGCAACCTATTTACCCCCCGCTATGGTGGTCCGGTGAACGCTAGCGGTGGGCTCGCCATCCCCGAAGTGGTCGAGAGCCCGACCAGGACCACAACCCCGTCGAGAGGCCTGACGGGGTGGCTGCTGCGGCACCGCGTCCAGCCGGTCGGACCCGAGACCGCCGAGGGAGAGGCCCATCCACAACCCTGGTGGAAGGTCATGTGCCTGACCGGCGTCGACTACTTCTCCACCCTGGCCTACCTGCCCGCGATCGCCGCGCTGGCCGCCGGGGCGCTGTCGCCGCTGGCCACGCTGCTCATCGTGGCGCTGACGCTGCTGGGCATGTTGCCGATGTACCGGCGGGTGGCCAAGGAGAGCCCGCACGGGCAGGGGTCGGTGGCGATGCTGGAGCGGCTGCTGCCGTTCTGGCGGGGCAAGCTGTTCGTGCTGGTGCTGCTCGGGTTCGTGGCCACGTCGTGGATCATCACGATCACGTTGTCGGCGGCCGACGCCTCGGTGCACCTCCTGGAGAACCCGTACGCGCCGGGCTTCCTGCACGGGCACGCGGTGATCATCACGGTGGTGCTGCTGCTGGTGCTCGGCGGGGTGTTCCTGCTCGGCTTCACCGAGGCTGTCGGGGTGGCGATCCCGCTCGTGGCGCTCTTCCTCGCGCTCAACGCCGTGGTCGTCGTCGTCGGGGTGATCGGCGTGCTGGGCTCGCCCGACGCGCTGTCACGCTGGACCGAGGCGCTGACCGCCGGCTCCGGAGGCGGCGTGGGCGGCCTCATCGGGCCCGCCGTGCTGGCCTTCCCGCTGCTGGTGCTGGGGCTGTCCGGGTTCGAGACGGGCGTCAGCATGATGCCGCTGGTCGCGGCCGAGGGCGGCGACGCGCACTCCCGGCTGCGCTCGCGCATCGGCAACACCCGCAAGCTGCTGACCTCGGCGGCGCTGATCATGAGCGTCTACCTCATCGCGACCAGCTTCGTGACCGCCGTGCTCATCCCGGCCGAGGAGTTCAGACCGGGCGGGGCGGCCAACGGCCGGGCGCTGGCGTACCTGGCCCACGAGCGGCTCGGCGAGGTGTTCGGCACCGCCTACGACATCAGCACGATCCTCATCCTCTGGTTCGCCGGCGCCTCCGCCATGGCCGGGCTGATCAACATCGTGCCGCGTTACCTGCCCTCCTACGGCATGGCGCCCGAGTGGGGCCGCGCCGTGCGTCCCGTGGTGCTGGTCTACACCGGCATCTGCGTGGTGCTCACGATCGCGTTCGACGCCGACGTGGACGCCCAGGCCGGCGCCTACGCCACCGGCATCCTGGCGATGATGGTCTCCGGCGCCGTCGCGGTGACGATCTCCGCCCTGCGCCGCCGGCAGCGGGGGGCCGTCGCCGGGTTCACCGTGCTGACCCTCGTCCTGGTGTACGCACTGGTGGAGAACATCAGGGAGAAGCCCGACGGCATCGCCATCTCCGCCCTGTTCATCCTCGGCGTGATCGTCATCTCGCTGATCTCACGCGTCTCCCGTACGACGGAGCTGCGCGCCGACCGGATCGAGTTCGACAAGGCGGCGCGGCGGTTCGTGACCGACTCGCTCGACCACGACGGGGCGCTGAACCTCATCGCCAACCGCCGCCAGACCGGCGACAAGCCGGAGTACGACGTGAAGGAGAGCGAGCAGCGCGGCATGAACCCCGTACCCGGGCGGGCCGACGTGCTGTTCCTGGAGATCGACGTCATCGACCCCTCCACGTTCAGCGACGTGCTGCGGGTGCGCGGGGTGGAGGTGGGCGGGCACCGGGTGCTCCGGGTGGAGAGCCCGGCCGCGCCGAACGCCATCGCCGCCGTCCTGCTCGCCCTGCGCGACGCCACCGGGGTGCGGCCGCACTGCTACTTCGAGTGGGCGGAGGGTGCGCCGCTGATGCACCTGTTCCGCTATCTCATCCTGGGACGCGGTGACACGGCTCCGGTCGTACGCGAGATCATCCGGTCCGGCGAGCCCGACCCGGCGCGGCGGCCGGGCATCCACGTCGGCGGTTAGAACGCCTCCAGCTCGGCCCGGTCCTCGTCGGTCAGACGCAGGCCGGCGGCGCCATGCCCGGCGGAGGGCCAGGTGTGCAGGCCCGGCCTGAGCAGCCCGGCGGCCGGCGGGAAGTGAGCACGAAGGCCACGTCCTGCTCCTCGCACGCCCGCAGCACGTCCTCGCCGCCCCCGGTCGTGTGGCCCGCCGCCAAGGTGTGCATCGGAGACCGTGCCTCGCGCTGACCGCTTCACAACTCCCGGACAGGAGCGGGGAGAGAGGCCGTGTATGATTTTGGGCAGATGCCCAAGTTGTTTGCCCAAGCCGTTCGACCAAGAGGAGACCATGTCAGCCCAGAACTCCGCCGATCGCGGCAAGGACACCCGCCGGCGGCTGCTCGACGCGGCCGCCGCCCTCGTCCCCGAGGTCGGCTGGGGCGGCGTGACGACCAGACTCGTCGCCGAGCG
This sequence comes from Nonomuraea insulae, assembly GCF_042656245.1. Lineage (NCBI taxonomy): Bacteria > Bacillati > Actinomycetota > Actinomycetes > Streptosporangiales > Streptosporangiaceae > Nonomuraea > Nonomuraea insulae. The sequence continues at coordinate 113,735 of NZ_JBHSPA010000011.1, read as the reverse complement.
GGCGGGGGTGGCGCCAGGCGTCGTCCACTACCACTTCGCCTCAGTGACGGACCTGCTGGTGGCGGCCGGGCTCGGCGTCACCGAGGGCCTGCTCGACCACCTCGCCGCCGAGTTGTCCGAGCGGCCGGGGATCGACGAGGGCGTGGACTGGCTAATGGGCGAATTGTCCCATTACAGCGGAACCGACCCCGCCTCCCTGCTGGTGGTGGAGATGTTCCTGGCCTCGACACGACTGCCGGACCTGCGCGAACGGCTCGCGGACCAGATCGGCCGGTTCCGCTCGACGGTGGCGTCCTGGCTGGTCGAGCGCGGCTACCGGGGCGACGCGGGCGCGGCGGCCGCGATGCTGGCGGCCTCGGTGGACGGGATCATGCTGCACCGCGCCCTCGACCCCGGCCTCGACCTGGCCGCGCTGGCCGTACCCCTGCGCGCCATGTTCGTCGCCCCCTGAGACACAGCCGCCCCTAAAGACACCCCTTAAGACACAGTCGCCCCCTGAGACACAGAGGAGAAACCAATGAAGGCTCTTGTCTGCGGCGCCGGGATCGCCGGGCTGACGCTGGCCTGGCACCTCGAACGGGCCGGTTGGGAGGTGGAGCTGGTCGAGCGGGCCGCGGCGTTCCGCGACGGCGGCTACATGATCGACTTCTATGGTCCCGGCTATGAGGTGGCCCAGCGGATGGGGCTGCGGGACCGGCTGCTGGCGGCCCGCTACCCGGTGAACGAGCTCAGCTACGTGAATCGCGACGGGCGGCAGACCAGCCACCTGGCCCTCACCTCCGGCCTGGAGGACGTGGTCAGCCTGCTCCGCGGCGACCTGGCCCGGGCCATCGCCCAGGACGTCCGCTCCCCCGTCACCTACGGCACCACGGTCGAGGCCGCCGACCAGGACGCCTCCGGGGTGAAGGTGCGTCTGAGCGACGGCACGACCCGCGAGGTGGACCTGCTCGTGGGCGCCGACGGCTCGCGTTCCCGGGTGCGGGAGCTGGCGTTCGGCGACGTGACGCCGCGCTATCTCGGGCACCGGGTGGCGGCATACGTCCTGACGGACCCCGAGCTGAGCCGCCAGGTCGGCACCCGCTACCAGATGCTCACGGAACCCGGCCTGATGGCCGGCGCGTACGCCCTGCGCGACGACCGCCTCGCCCTGCTGTTCCTGCACCGCGAACCCGACCGGGCCATGCCCGCCGACCCCGCCGCCGACCTGCGCCACCACTTCGGCGGACGCGGCTGGATCCTGCCCGAGGCGCTGGCGCGCTGTCCCGCCCCGCCGGAGCTCTACCACGACCTGGTGACGCAGGTGGAGATGGAACGCTGGCACCAGGGCCGGATCGTGCTCGTGGGCGACGCCTGCCAGGCGGTCTCACTGTTCGCCGGGCACGGGGCCTCCATGGCCATGGCGGCGGCCTGGGTGCTGGCCGACGAACTCACCTCGGGCGGCGATCTGACCGGCTACCAGGACCGGATGGCCCCGGTGATCACCGAGGTCCAGCGGTTCGGGCGCCGTTTCGTGCAGTGGATGGCCCCGTCGAACCGCTGGCGCATCGTCGCCCGCGACCTGATCTTCCGCTTCGCCGCCCTACCGGGCGCCGGCCGCCTGTTCGTCAACTCGCTCAGCCCCGGCGGTCACCACCTCATCAGTCCGCGCTGACGGGCAGGCGATGGGCGCCACGGGCCGGGACGGCGGGCAGGAAGCGGGGGGCCTCGAAGCCGCGTCGCGCGTATTCCGCCGTGACCGACTCCCGGACACTGTCCAGCCGCTCCGTGGGCACCAGCGCGACCGCAGAGCCGCCGAAGCCGCCGCCCGTCATCCGCGCTCCCCTGGCCCCGCCCTTGAGCGCCGCCTCCACGGCCACGTCCAGCTCCGGCGAGGACACCTCGTACTGGTCCCTGAGCGACAGGTGGGAGGCGTTCAGCAGTGCGCCGATCTCCGTGACGGCGCCCGCGCGGAGCAGGCCGATGAGGGCCTCCACGCGGTGGTTCTCCGTGACGACGTGCATGGTGCGCTTGCGCTCGTCCCCCTGAAGCCGGTCCAGCGCCCCGGCCAGGTCCGTGACGTCGCGCAGGGCGGCGACGCCGAGCTTGCGGGCCGCCGACTCGCACTCGGCGCGCCGCTTGGCGTATTCGCCGCCGGCGTGCTCGTGGTGCACCTGCGTGTCGATGATGAGCATGCTCAGGCCGTGGGCGGCCAGGTCGAGCGGGATGTTGCGGGAGCCGAGCGAGCGGCAGTCGAGGAACAGCGCGTGCCCCTCCTGGCAGAGGGCGGAGGCGGCCTGGTCCATGATGCCGCAGGGCATGCCGACGAAGTCGTTCTCCGCCTTCTGGCTGAGCAGGGCGAGGTCCATGGGCGTCATGCCCAGCTCGTGCACGTCGTTGAGCGCCGAGGCGACCGCGACCTCCAGGGCGGCGCTGGAGCTGAGCCCCGCGCCCTGCGGCACGTTTCCGTCGATCGCGATGTCGGCGCCCTTGACCCGGTCGCCCAGCATCTCGAGCACGCCGACGACGTAGCGGGTCCAGCCCTCGGACTCCGCGTGGGTGGCCATGGTGACCGGCTCGGTGGAGGAGGACTGGAGGGACAGCAGGCGGATGGTGTCGTCGGCGCGCGGGGTGAGGGCCGCCGTGACGCCCCACGGCACCGCGAAGGGCAGGACGAAGCCGTCGTTGTAGTCGGTGTGCTCGCCGATCAGGTTGACCCTGCCGGGAGCGTGCCAGACGGTCTGGGGGGACGCGCCATAGGCGGCACGAAAAGCTTCAACAACCCGCATAATCCAACACTCCTCAACAAGGGCCCGACCGTAGACTAGCGCCATGGAGGAACTCCCGGGTCCAGAGGCCGTCCGGGTGTTCCTGATGCACGACGACAACAAGCCGCGCAAGCTCAAGCACAACCTCGGACACCGGCGGCTGCTGACCTTCGGCGGGGCCTACTCCAATCACATCAGGGCCGTCGCCGAGGCCGGGGCGCGGCACGGCATCGAGACGATCGGGGTCATCAGGGGCGAGGAGCACCTGCCGCTGAACCCGTCGCTGGCCCGCGCGCTCGCCTGCGGGATGACGCTCACCTACCTCGACCGGGCCTCCTACCGGCGCAAGGACACCGAGGAGGTGCGGGCGCGGCTGCGCGCGCGATGGGGTGCGGACCTGGCGATCCTGCCCGAGGGCGGGAGCAACGCGGCGGCCGTGCGGGGGTGCGCGGAGCTGCCCGGGGAGATCGACGTGGACTACGACGTCATCTGCTGCCCCGTCGGGACCGGGGGGACGCTGGCGGGGATCTCGGCAGGACTGCCGGAGGGGAAGCGGGCGCTCGGGTTCGCGGTGCTGAAGGGCGCGGGGTTCCTGGAGGGGGAGGTGGACAGGTTGCAGCGGGAGGCGTACGGGCGTACGTGGTCGAACTGGTCGATCAACCTGGACTACCACTTCGGCGGGTACGCCAAGTCAACCCCCGACTTGAAGCGATTTATCGCGAAATATCAGGTTGAAGAGGTGTATGTGGCGAAGATGCTGTACGGGATCCTCGACCTCGCCCGGCAGGGCGCCTTCTCCCCCGGCACCCGCGTCGTCGCCGTGATCACCGGTCAGCCCTCGACCCCGGTGGTCTCGTGAGCCGCCCCCACCGGTTTCGACTCCGGCGAGCCCCGCTGGCGCAGGTAGATCGACAACACCACCATCGACAGGACGGCCAGCAGCTCCGACTGCCAGTTCTGCAGGCTCCGGTTCCAGAACTCGGCCGAGGTCACGTACGAACCCCACGAGACCGGATCGCGCAGGTCCGCGAGCCGATCCGAGTTGTACGCCGCCTGCCCCGCCACCGCCTGCGCCAGCCACGACAGCAGGAAGATCGTCCCCATCACCAGCCCCAGCGAGTTGCTGAACAACCACAGCCGAGCCCCCGTCGCCCGGGCCCAGCGCGGGGAGCTCCCGGTGGCATACCGCCCGATCCGCTGCTCCTCCTCGGACTCCTTCCCCGCCCTGTCCGTCTTCTTGGACTCGGGTGAGCCCTTCTGAACCAGCCAGACGGTCAGCATGATGAACAGGAAGAACTGCAGGTACTCGGACTGCCAGTTCTCCGCCACGTCCACCGCGAACGACGAGGAGGACACGTAGTGGAGCAACGAGACCGGCTCTGACCCCTCCGTCAGTTGCTGATCGTTGAACTCCGACATCCCGGCCAGGGCCTGCCCGCCCAGCGCCAGCAGGAACATGATCAGGAACGCCAGCGCCAGCGAGTTCTCCTTGAGCCACCTCACAACTTCGACCACCCCATCGCGAAGAACCACGCCAGCCCGAACACGATCAGCAGCAGGGTCAGCGTGAACATCACCCGCATCAGTCGTCCACCTCGCACTCGTACGGCAGGTCGCGCACCGGCCGGCAGCCCGCCGCCTTGATCCGCCACCCGTCGGTGAAGCGGTGCAGGAACAACGTGTCCCCGGCCAGCCGTACCTGCGCGTCCTCACCCCACACGCTGACCTGCGTGACCTGACCGGCGGGGCCGAACCGCAACCCCCGCAGCGCGTCGGCGCAGCTCTGGCCAGGGTCGGGCAGCCTGTCCGCCGTCGTGCGGGCGAGCAGCCCGCACGCGGCCTCCTCCTGATGCGCCGAGATCGCGGCGTGGAAGCGCTCCGCCGCCCGCGCCGGCGAGGCCGTGTCCACGGCGCAACCCGTCCCGGCCAGGACCAGCATCAGCACGACGAGCGCCTTTCCCATGCGCCCCCTGCTACCCACAGCTGATTCAGGCATGCTGGTCGGATGAACAGGATCGACACCCCCTCCTCCTGGGACGAGCGCAGCACGCTGAACGCCCTCCACGACTACGCCCGCGCCACGGCCGTCGAGAAGTGCGAGGGCCTGAGCGACGAGGACGCCAGGCGGGCGCCGCTGGCCACCTCGCCGCTCATGACGATGTCCGGGCTGGTGAACCATCTGCGATGGAACGAGCACTACTGGTTCGAGGTGATGTTCCTCGGAGGCGAGGACCGGGGGCCGTGGACCGACGAGGACCCCGACGCCGAGTTCACGGTGGAGCTCCAGGAGCCCCTCGCGCGGGTCATCGAGGCGTACGAGGCCCAGTGCGGGAAGGTCCGCGAGCTGATCGCGGGCATCTCACTGGACGAGCGGAGCCACGGCGCCGACAGCCGGGGCGACCACCTGACGCTCAGGTGGGTCATCGGTCACATGACAGAGGAGACCGCCCGCCACAACGGCCACCTCGACATCCTGCGCGAACTGATCGACGGCACCACGGGGAGCTGACCCCGCGGCTCAGCCGCCGAGCTGGTCGAGCACCGGGGAGACCAGGGCGTTGAGCTCGCGGGCCAGCACCACCACCGCCCGGTGCGCGCTCTGCTCGACCTCCATATGCGGCCCCTCGGGCTCCGGCGGCAGGTCGTCGAGCGGCACCGGGGCCTCGACGAGGAGCGAGGCACGCAGGAAGGGGATCCGGGCCAGGTCCTGCTGGGTCGGCTCGACGTACTGGCCGAAGGTCTCCTGCCAGCCCAGCCACCCCCGGTCCCGCCACCAGGTGCGGGAGCGCCGCAACTCCTCGGGGAGCGGTGAGACGATCCGGACGCGCGCGTAGAGGGTTCCGTCCCAGGTGTTGCGGTGGCAGGTCGCCTCAAGAACGCGCCGGTCCCACCGCACGAAGCCGGGGGTCAGCGACGGCGGGGTGGCCAGCTCCCACGCCGTGCACGCGAACCGCACGGGCGCGATGTCGCCCCATTCGAACTCGTCCAGGTTCTTGCGCACGTGCACGGCATAGCGCCCGTCACGGTCCCTGTCGAACTCCTGATCGATCCAGAACGCCTTGCCCATGGCCACTACGCTACGGCGCTCCCGGGCTTCACGGCGCGAGGACCGGAGATCTCGGAATGCGGTGTGACGAGAGTGACACATGTGTAGCTTTTTCACATTGTTGTATGACCTTGGAGTGATCAATGGCGTCAGAACAGCTCGACGCGGCCATGAGCCACTGGCAAGCGGGAGATATCGACCAGGCCGCCGCGCTGTTCAGGCAGATAGCGGCCACCGGGGACCCGGAGGCGTCCCACCTGCTGGCCGGGCTGCTGCAGGAGCAAGGAGACCTGGACGGCGCGGAGGCGGCGCACAGATCGGTGATCCAGTCGGGCGACCCGGTGTTCGGGCAGCGCTCGGCCATCGCCATGGGGATGATGCTCGTCAACGCCAAGGAGTGGGCGGCGGCGCACCGGGTGCTGATGATCGCCTCCGACGGCGCCGACTTCGAGGTGGCCGCGCTCGCGGACACGGCGCTGGTGCTGGTGTGCACGCAGTTGGGCGACGCGCAGGGCGCGCAGGAGTCGTTGGAACGGGCCCGCAGGTGTGACAGTTCCGCCGTGGCGGAGCTGGCCGCGCGGCTGGAGCTGCCCGAGTTCCACCAGGACCCGGCCTCGGCCCACGACCTGTTCGACGCGGCGGAGGACGAGGACGACTACCGGACGCTGCTGACCTGCGGCGACCCGGAAGTGGTGTCGCTGTCGGCGTTCCGGCTGTACCAGATGTACGCCGAGGAGGAGGAGTTCGGCGCGGCCCGAGAGGTGTGCGAGCACGCCATCGCCGTCGGCCACCCCGACCACCTGGCCATGGCGCACAAACTGCTCGGCGCGGTGCTGGTGGACCTGGGCGAGTACGCCGAGTCGGTCGCCGCCTACCGGGTGGCCGCCGAGGACCCCAGGCCCGACCTCCGGCTGCCCTCGCTCATCGAGCTGGCCAAGGTGACCGCGCAGCTCGGCGACGAGGAGGAGACGAAGGCGATCTTCCGCCGGGTGATCGCCAGCGGCCACCCCGAGTACGTGGTGCAGGCCCAGGCCTGCCTGGCCCAGATGCACACCGAGGCAGGGGAGCCCGCCGAGGCGCTGGCCGCGCTGCGTGCCGTGCTGGAGGCCGGCGAGGACGAGTGGGCCTCCATCTGCGTCACGCTGCTCGGCCTCCTCCTCGAACAGCACCCCGAGGCCCACGACGAGATCATGGAGCTGGCCGCGCTGGCGTCCCGGCACGAGGACCCCGACGCCGCGTTCAAGGCCACGCTGCTGCTGGAGCACGCCGCCAGGCAGCAGCCGCTGGCCGACCCCGTCGAGGAGCAGGCGCTCCAGGACACCGACGACGGCCTGGCCCACCTGCGGGCCGGTGAGGTGGACGCGGCCAGGCGGCTGCTGCGCAGGGCCGCCGACTCCGGCGCGCCCTCCCAGTCGCTGCGCGCCATGGTGACGCTGGCCGAGCTGGAGATGGGCGAGGGGGATCGGGAGCAGGCGGACGAGCTGCTGGCGTACGTGGCCGAGTGCGACGACGTGCTCCAGGGCTTCAACGCGGCGTTCCTGCTGCACCTGCTGCGCGGATCGGGCGAGGAGCCGCACCCCGTGCTGGGCGCGATGCTCGACCACCAGCGGCTGGGCCGGGAGGAGGGCCTGGTCCGCTACAGGAGCGCGATGGACCACCCCGATCCGGCCGTCTCCGCCATCGGGACCGCGGTGTTCGCGCAGGTGCTGGCCTCGATCGGGTACGAGCTGTCGGACGCGGCCGAGATGTTCAGGGCGGCGGCGGGCAGCGGGGATCCGTTGGCGTTGTCGTACACGGCGGTGATCTGCAGGGACGTGCTGGCCGACGAGGACGAGGCGGTCGAGCTGCTGCGCCGGGCCAGGACGGACGGGCATCCGGTGCTGGCGCCGTGGGTGGCGTACCTGCTGGGCGGGCTCTTCGCGGAGAGCGACCCCGGGCAGGCGCGGGCCGCGTACGAGGCGGCGTTGGAGACCGAGCACAAGGGCCTGCGTGTCGAGGCCGCCGCGGACCTGGTGGGCCTGTACGAACGGCAGGGCGACCTGCTGGCCGCGTGCCGCCTGCACGAGCGGCTGGTCGCCGAGGGAGAGCAGGCTCGTAGCGCGCTGCCGCTGGCGTTCACCCGGATCAGGCTCGACGATCTGGAGGCCGCGCGGGCCGCGTTCGCCCTGGCCTCCGACGAGCTCAGCGCGTTCGGCGGCCTGCTGCTCGACCGCGACTTCGACGCGGCGGCCCTGGCCTGGCCCGAGGGGGACGCGCGCGCGATGGCCACTGTGCTGGCCATGGAGTGCGCGCACGCCTGGCAGCGCGTCGGCCAGGCGCCCGCGGCCGAAGGCGCCCTGTCCCTGGTCGCCACGCTGGGCGCTCCCGACGAACGCCAGCAGGCGGGCTGTTTCCTGGGCGCCCTGCGCGGCGACGCGGGCGACCGCCGCGGCGCGGTCGCGGCCTTCCTGGGGGCCGTGGGCGACGACGAGCACCTGAACGGCGTGGCCCTCCGCTCGGCGGGCGAGCTCCTGCGCGGCCTCGGGGACCACGCCGAGGCGGTGAACGTGCTCACCCGCGTGCCGAACTCGGGAGACGCGGGCGCGCCGGACCCGGGCGACGCGGACATGCTGGACTCCGGAGACGCGGGCGCGCCGGACCCGGGCGGCGCCGACATGCTGGACCCAAGCGACGCGGACATGCTGGACTCTGGGAACGGCCGCGTGCCGGGCCCGGAGGACGAGCGGCTCACCCTGATGATCGGCGAGTCGCTGGTGGCCTGTGGCCGTGCCGAGGAGGCCCGTGGGCGGCTGACCGCCGCGTTCGGCGCCGAGGCGACGCTCCACCTCGCGAGGTTCCTGCGCGACCACGGCGACCCCCAGGCCGCGCTCGACGCCATGACCTCCACGCCGCCCGAGGTGACCGGGGAGTCCGAGCGGCTGCTCGGCACCCTGCTGGCCGCGACCGGAGACCTGGAGGCGGCCAAGGCGGCGTTCGAGCGGGCGGCGGCCATCGACCCCGCCTCCGAGCCGGAGACCATGCTGGCCGCGGGCCGCTGCCTGCTGGAGACCGGCGAGTCCGAGGCCGCGCGCTTCGCGCTGGAGCGGGCCGCGGCGCAGGACGAGGACACGTATTCGGCGGCCGTGGCCCGCCACCTGCTCGGCCGGTCCACCCAGGACGAGCTTCCCTGGGTGCTGGCGGCCGAGGGTGACCGGCCGGGCGCGCTGGCGGCGCTCACCGAGCAGACCAGCGACGAGCTCATGGCCGCCGTCCTGCTCGCGCTGGAGGCGGAGGACGTACAGGACCTGCGCCGCGCGCTGGCCGGGGCCGGGGGCAGGACGGAGGTGTTCCGCGAGGTCATGGCGCGGGGCCTGGCGATGGACGGCGACGCGGCCGAGCCGCTGCTCCGGCTGGTCGTCGAGCTGGGCGAGCCCGCGATCGCCGCCGAGGCCAGGATCGAGCTGGGCGCGATCCTGTCGAACGAGGGCCACCACGGCCGGGCCGAGCTGTGCCTCCTGCCCGCCACCGAGATCGCGGAGACGGCGGGCACGGCCTGGCGCTACCTCGCCGCCGTCCGCCACCGCCGCGGCGACCTCGACGGCGCGATAGAGGCCGCCGCGAACGCCCTGCCGGAGACCGCCGTCCTCGTGGCCGAGCTGCTGGAACAGCGCGGCGACACCGCGGAGGTACGACAGGTGCTGGCCGAGGGCGCGCAGGCGGGCGACCTGGAGTGCCACCGCCGCCTGCTGATCCACCTCCTCCAGGAGCAGGCCCACGAGGCCCTGGAGTCGGAGGCCGAGCTGGCGATCAGCACGGGCGACCCCGAGACGGTGGCGATGGCCTACTGGACCTGGGGCGACGCCTGCAAGGCCAGAGGCGACCAGGAGAACGCGGCCCGCATGTACGCCAAGGGCGTGGAGACCGCCTTCCCCGGCACCACGCCCAGCATGCGCGTGGACCTCGCCAGGGCCCTGAGGGAGCTGGGCGACAGGGCGGGAGCCGACCGTGAGATACGGCTGGCGGTCGAGTCCGGCGACGACGACGCGGTGGCCAGGGGCGGCGTGCAACTCGGCGTCTGGCTGCACGAGGAGGACGACCACCTGGGCGCGGCACGTGCGTTCGCCGCCGCGGCGGGCAGCGGGACCGACCTGGCCCAGACCGCGCTGAACAACCTCGACGCCCTCGCCTACCAGGCGTGCCGTCGCGGCGAGCACGCACTGGCCGTCGAGGTGTTGTCGCTGATGGGCGAGCACGCCGCCGAACAGGCCAGGGAGCTGGGGGACGTGTGCGAGGACCCGGCGGCGGTGCGGGGCTACTACGAGGTGGCCGGGACCGGGCCGTTCACCGAGCTGCGGGTGGCCGAGCGGCTGGAGGGCCTGGGCGAGATCGCGGGGGCCCGCGCGATCTACGAGAGCCTGAACGACCACGACGAGCCCGACGTGCGTTTCGTGGCGGGAGGCAGGCTGCTCTCGCTGCTCGACGCCGAGGGCGACGACGCGGCCTTCTACGACCTGGCCGAGCGTCAGGCCGGCGACGCCGACAGTCCCGTCCAGAGTGTGTTCGGCAGCCTGCTCGGCATGTTGCAGGGCCGCCAGGGCGACACCGAGACGTCGCTGCGCACGCTGCGCGCGGCGGCCGAGAGCGGCGAGCCGACCACGCTGAGCATCTTCGCCCAGTCCCTGACGGCGGCCGGGGAGGTGGAGGAGGCGCGGCAGGTGTACCTGCGGGTGCTGGACGCCGGTGACCACGACCTCGCGACGCGGGCCATGGTCGCGCTCGGGCAGACCTACCACGAGGAGGACGAGGAAAGCGCCCGCGCCTGGTACCGCAGGGGCGTCGAGGAGGGCGAGGGGCACACCAGCGCGATCGGCGCGATGTACCTGGGCGCGCTGGCCAAGCGGAGCCGGGACTTCCCCGAGGCGCTCACCTGGTACCAGCGGGTCATCGACTCGGGCGACTCCGAGTCGGGCATGGCCGCCGCGCACCTCGGCGAGCTGTGCTACTGGCTGGGCGACCGCGACGGGGCGCTGCGTTACTACGAGCTGACGCTGGGGCTGAGCGAGCAGACCGAGCTGGTCGCCGAGGCCGCCTACCGGCTCGGCGAGATCCGGTACGAGCGCGGCGACCTCGACCTGGCCCGCCGCCTGCTGGCCACGGCCGCCGAGACCGCCGACCCCTCGTTCGCCCCCGAGGCCGAGGCGCTCCTGGCCAAGCTTGCCATCAATTAAATGAACGATTAGTCTCATCCAGTCAAACAAATGGGGTGAGACGCATGACCAGACCGGGACGACCGCCGCAGGATCCGGCGCGCCAGCTCGAACGAGCGCACCGGATCCTCGACGCCGTGGCCGAGCTGGTCCTGCGCTGGGGCTACGACAAGACCACGATCGACGACCTGGCCAAGCGCGCCGGAGTCGCCAAGGGCACCATCTACCTGCACTGGAAGACCCGCGACGACATCTTCGCCGCGCTCCTGCGGCGCGAGCGGGTCCTCATGCTGGCCGAGGTGCGCGAGCGCGGCCCCGCCACGCTCAGCGAGCTGTTCGGGGAGATCTCCCGGGCGCTTCTGCGCCGCCCGCTGCTCCAGGCGGTGCTGACCGGCGACTCCGAGGTGCTCGGCAAGCTCACCCGCCAGAAGCGGCACAGCACGACCGGGTTCCAGCTCGACGAGCCCTTCGACGCCTACCTGGCGGAGCTGGTCGAGCACGGCGCGCTCCGCGCGGAGCCCCGCGAGCACGTGCTGGTGGCCACCTCGATCGTCTACGGGTTCCTGTGCCTGCCGCACGCGTCAAGACCGTCCGACGACCGCCTCGCGGACCTGGTCGCCGTCACGATCGAGCGGACCATGGGGACCGGCCGCACGCTGACCGACGCCAAGGCGAAGGCCGTCGAGCGGGCCACCCACGACTTTCTCGGCGCCATCGCCGAGGTCGCCGAGCGCAGGCTGGCGACGTCTCTTGGAGGTTTGAAGTGAAGGCCGTTCTCCCGCTCGACGACACCACGGCCGACCTCGCGACCGCAGGCGGCAAGGGCGCCTCCCTGGCCAGGCTGACCAGGGCGGGGCTGCCCGTCCCCGGCGGGTTCCACATCACGACCGGGGCCTATCGGGCGTTCGTGGCCGGGTTCCAGGACGAGATCCTGCGCGCGGCCGCCGCCGACCCCGGCTTGATCCCGTCGTTGTTCGAGGCCCATGACCTGCCCGGCGAGCTGGCCGAGGAGATCCTGCGGGCGTACAAGACGCTCGGCGACGACGTGCCGGTGGCCGTGCGCTCCTCCGCCACCGCCGAGGACCTGCCCGACATGTCCTTCGCCGGCCAGCAGGACACTTACCTCAACATCAGGGGCGACGCCCTGCTCGACGCGGTCAGGCGCTGCTGGGCCTCGTTGTGGAACGCGCGCGCGATCGCCTACCGCGACCAGAACGGCGTCCCGCACGACGACGTGGCGCTGGCCGTGGTGGTGCAGGAGCTGGTCGACGCCGACGCGGCGGGGATCATGTTCACCGCCGACCCCATCACCGGCGACCGCGACGACACCGTGATCAACGCCTCCTGGGGGCTCGGCGAGGCGATCGTCGGCGGCCAGGTCACCCCCGACACGATCGTCGTCTCCGGCGGCGCGGTCACCTCCTCCCGCCTCGGCGACAAGCAGGTCATGACCGTACGCACAGAAGCGGGCACGGAGGAGCGGCCGGTCCCGGAGGAGCTGCGCGGCGCGGCCGTGCTGGACGACGCCCAGGCCGAGGCGCTGGCCGGGCTCGGCGCCCGCATCCAGGACCTGTACGGCACCCCCATGGACGTCGAGTGGGCCAGGCGCGACGGCGCGTTCGCGATCGTGCAGGCCCGGCCGATCACCGGCGTCAAGCCGCGCCTGGAAGAGTGGAACGACAGTCTCAAGGGCGACTACCTGTGGACCGGCGGCAATCTGGGCGAGGCCATCCCCGACGTGATGACGCCGATCACGTGGTCGTTCGTGCGCCTGTTCATCAACGAGGCCATGTCCGCCACGGCGCTGCCGGGCTTCGACCTGGTGGGCAACATCGGCGGCCGGTTCTACATGAACCTTAGCGTCGTCTACTCGATGGCCAAGGCCCTGGGCATGAAGTCCAGGCTGGGCGCGGTCGAGCAGGTCTTCGGCAAGCTGCCGCCGGGCCTGGACGTGCCGCTGCTGAGCGTGCGGCGCTGGGAGGTCATCAAGCGCGTGGTGCCCATGGGCGTGCGCATCCAGCTCCGCGTGCGCGAGAACCTCAAGGCCATGCGCCCGTTCCTGGCCGCCTCCCCTGCCCGGTGCGAGGAGCTGCGCGAACGCGTCGCCCGCACCGGAGCGGGCGCCGAGCTGGCCGACCTGTGGGAGCGCGAGATCCGGCCGCACATGGTCACCTCCTCCCGCATGCTGGAGGCCGCCGGCCGCCAGGGCGGCGCCACGCTCGTCTGGACCCGCGACCGGCTGCGCAAGATGATGGACGAGGTGGACGCCGAGGCCATGCTCACCGGCGTCAACGCCGGGGGCGAGCTGGCCAGCATGGGCCCGGTGCTGGGCCTGTCCAGGCTGTCCCGCGGGGAGATCACCAGGGAGGAGTTCGCCCGCACGTACGGGCATCGCGGCCCCCACGAGTTCGAGGTCTCCAAGCCACGGCCCGGTGAGGACGCGGCGTGGATCGACGCCCAGCTCGCGGGCCTGCGCGACATGCGGGCCGACACCGAGGCGCTGCTGGAGCGCCAGCGCGCGGCCAGGGAACAGGCGTGGGCCCGCTTCGCCCAGCGCTATCCCGGCAAGGAGGCCAAGATGCGCGCCCGGGTGCGCCGCTGGAACGCGGTCGTGCGCGACCGGGAGACCGCGCGCTCGGAGAACATGCGGGCGTTCTGGGTGTTGCGGGCTTTCGTCGTACGCGCCGGGGAGCTGACCGGGACCGGCGACGACGTCTACTCCCTGTACCTGCCCGAGCTGCTGGCGCTGCTGCGCGGCGACCGTTCCGTGCTGGACAAGGTCCCGTCCAGGCGCGCCACCTACGAGGGCTACGCCGCCCTGCCGCCCTATCCCGCCCTGATCGTGGGCCACTTCGACCCCGTGCGCTGGGCCGCCGACCCCGATCGGCGGGCCGACGTCTACGACGCGCACGGCGCCGCCGCGCCGGTGAGCGACACCGTGACCGGCTTCCCCGGCGCGCCGGGCGTGGTGGAGGGCATCGCCCGGGTGATCTCGGGACCCGAGGACGGCGAGCGGCTCAAGCCCGGCGAGATCCTGGTGACGACGCTGACGAACGTGGGCTGGACGCCGATGTTCCCGCGCGCCGCCGCCGTGGTGACCGACATGGGGGCGCCGCTGTCACACGCCTCGATCGTGGCCCGCGAGCTGGGCATCCCCGCCGTGGTCGGCACCGGCAACGCCACCATGCGGCTGCACGACGGGGACCGGATCAGGGTGGACGGCGAGCGGGGCACGGTCGAGTTGCTGGAGTGAAAAGTCTGCGCCAAGTCGGCCGTCCGCGTGACCGGCGTGTGATCACTCTGATGACCATGATCGAACAGTGGATTCTCGAAGACGAACGCGAACTCGAGGCGCGCTGCGCCCGGTTCAGGAGTGCCCAGCGGGCGCTGGACCGGGACGACGACGCCGGTGATGAGGCGGACCCCGCCGCGTGAGTGAGCCGGCCGGGCGCCGTACGAGGGTTCGAGTACGGCGTCCCCCGGCCACGCACCCCCCAGCACGGCGTCCCCCGGCCACGCACCCCCCAGAGGCTAGAGAGCCGGGAAGTCCGGCGGACGCCGCTCCAGGAAGCTGGCGACGCCCTCAGCGAAGTCCGGCCGCCCGAACGAGGCGATCATCTCCTGGGTGGCCGTCTTGGCCGACTCCTCCAGCGTGGCGTCCCAGTCGTGCCACACCTGCCGCTTGATCACCGCCATCGAGGCGGGCGAACTGTAGGCGGCCAGCTCCGCGGCGTACGCCTGCGCCTCCGCCAGCAGCCGCTCCCCGGGCACCGCCCGGTTGGCCAGCCCCAGCTCGTACGCCTCCCGCCCCGTGAACACCCGCCCCGACAGCAGGACGTCCATCGCCCGCTGCTGCCCCATGACACGCGGCAGCACCCAGGACAGCCCGTACTCGGCGATCAGCCCCCGCCGCGGGAAGGCCGTCGTCCACTTGGCCTCCTCGGCGGTGAACACGAGGTCGCAGACGAGCGCGTGCACCATGCCGAGCCCCGCGCAGGCCCCGTTGACGGCGGCGATGATCGGCTTGGCGATGGTCGTGGGGAAGGTGTTGGGCCGGGGGTCGGGCGCCCGGTCGTAGGAGCCGTTCTGGATGGCGTTGAGGGTCTTGAAGTCCGCCCCCGAGCAGAACCCCTTGCCCGCGCCCGTGACCACCACCGCCCGCACCCCGGGATCGCTCTCGGCCTCCACCAGCAGGTCGAAGTAGCGCCGTCCCATCGCGTCGGTCCAGGCATTGAGCGTGTCGGGCCGGTTGAAGGTCAGGGTGAGCACACCCTGGTCGCCGAGGGTCGAGATCACGAGTTCCGCCATGCCTCCAACAGAACCATGTTCTAGCCCGGGAAGGCAAGGATACGGTGGCCTCATGGAACGGGATCTGGCGTGGGAAGGCTGCCACAACGTACGCGACCTGGGTGGTCTGCCGGCCGCGAACGGGCGGCGCACCCGCTGGGGGGCGGTGGTGCGCGCCGACACGCCCGACCGGCTCACCCCGGCGGGCTGGGAGTCGGCGGCGGCCCACGGCGTACGCACGGTCCTGGACCTGCGCGCCCCCGGCGAGCACCGCGCCGAGCCCGGCCTGCGCCCGCCGGGCATGACCGTCGTCAACGTCCCGTTGAACGACCGCGACGGCGGGGCACGCGGAACACCTCTCTACCTGCGCTCCTACCTGGAGCGGCACCCCGACCGCTGCGCCCGCGCCCTGCGCGTCATCGCCCAGGCGCCGCCCGGCGGGGTGCTCGTGCACTGCGTGGCGGGCCGCGACCGTACGGGGCTGATCGCGCTCCTGCTGCTCTCCCTGGCCGGGGTCGCCCCAGTGCACGCCCTGGAGGACTACGAGCGCTCGGAGACCCGCCTGAGCCCCCTCTACGCCCTGCTGGGCCAGCCCGACGACGCCCTGCGCGTACGCGCCCGGCTGGAGGCGGCCGGCACCACCGCCTCCGAGGTCGTCCTGGCGCTGCTGGCGGACCTCGACGCCGAGGCCCGTCTGACGGCGGGCGGCCTGTCCCCGTCCGAGCTGGCCGCCCTCCGCGAGCGGCTAACGGTGGTGGACGAAGGCGGGAGTCAGGACGCGGGAGTCGTAGTAGCGATGGAAGACGGGAGTGGCGCTGCCCGATAACGGCGGCACGATCCACGACCAGTCCGCCGGGCAGACCCGCCCCGCCTTCTCCTCCCGCGACAGGTGGGTGAGGAAGCGGCGCGACTCCGTGTGGTGGTCGGTCATGGTGACCCCGGCCAGCTCGAACGAGTGCAGCACCGCCACGTTCAGCTCCACCAGCGCGTGGTCGCGCCACAGGGAGCGCTCTGTGGAGGTGTCCAGGCCGAGCCGCTCGGCCACCGGCGCGAGCTGGTCGTACCTGTCGCCGTCCGCCAGGTTGCGGGCGCCGATCTCGGTGCCCATGTACCAGCCGTTGAAGGGCGCGCAGGGGTAGCAGACCCCGCCGATCTCCAGGCACATGTCCGAGATGGCCGGTACGGCGTGCCAGCGCAGCCCCAGCTCCTCGAACCAGGGATAGTCGGGGTGCGCCAGCGGCACCTCCAGCACGGCGTCGCCCGGCAGGTTGCACAGGAGCGGGTCGCCGGACCCCGGCTGGATCACGACGGGCAGCACGTCGAACCGCCCGCCCCGGCCGCGCCACCCCAAGGCCCTGGCGGTCTCGGTGAGCGCGAGGTTGCGCGGGTCGCCCACGACGCCGTCGGGGGTGCGGTATCCGGCGTACCGGATGAGCTGGTCGTTCAGCACGCGGTGGCCGCGCCGGGCGGGCGTGTCGGGGGGCAGGACGGTGACGGTGGGCCTGATCTTCCCGTTGTTCGTGGCGTCGCGCAGGTGGGCCACGCATTCGAGAGCGACCCCCTCGGCCGTGCCCACCCGCCTGCGGTCGCGGACCTTCAGCGAGCGCCAGTAGAGCCGCCCGATGCACCGGTTGCTGTTGCGCCAGGCCACCCTGGCGCCGAACTCGAGCTCCTCGTAGGTGTGCGTGTAGGTCCCGTGGCGGGCCACGTCCCTCGAAACGTCGCGCAGGCGGGCGTACAGGCCTCCGGCCGACGGGTTCTCGGCGTGGAAGAGCCTGATGAAACGCTCCGCCTCGCGGAGGTCGGTGGTGCGTTCGCCCACCGGGTGGGCGGCGAGCACGTCAAAGGGATTCTTGATCCAGGTAGGCACGCGGCAATCAGCACTTCTCCGTCATCGGAGCGCCCCGCCGATTCCGGGTCGGCGGCACGTCCTGGTGGCGGCGCCCTCTCCTCGCCTCCGTCACGACTTCCCGCGGCTCACTCATCTTCCCCGCCGTGCCCCGCTTTGTCCCGCGAATCAGGTACGCCGCCGCACCAGCCCCAGGTCCATCGCCGCCAGCACGGCGGAGGTGCGGTCGGAGACGCCCAGCTTCCCGTACACCCGCAGCAGGTACGTCTTCACCGTCGCCTCCCCGATGAACAACCGCCGCCCGATCTCCGCGTTCGTCAGCCCCCCGGCGACCAGCTCCAGGACCTCCCGCTCACGCCCCGACAGCGCGGGCGCCGCCCGCCGCCCCCTCAGCCGCTCGGCGACCGAGGGCGCCAGCACGGTCTCGCCCCTGGCCGCCGCCCGCACGGCGTCGGCCAGGGCCGCGCGTGAGACGTCCTTCAGCAGGTATCCGGCCGCCCCCGCCGCCAGGGCCCGCAGGATCTCCCCGTCGTCCTCGTACGTGGTCAGCACGATCACCCGCTCCCCCGCCCCCAGCCGCGCGATGGCCTCCACTCCGTCGCCGCCCGGCATCCGCAGGTCCATGAGCACCACGTCGGGCCGCAGCCGGGGCACGACCGCCACCGCCTCGTCACCGGACCCCGCCTCGCCGGCCACCTCGATGTCCGGCTCGTGCTCCAGCATCCCGCGCAGCCCCTCGCGCACCACCGGGTGGTCGTCCACGATCAGCACCCTGAGCACGGCACCTCCACCGCGACCGTGGCGCCCCGCCCAGGCGCCCCGGTGACGCGGACGGTGCCGCCGAGCCGGGAGACCCGGTTCCGCATCGCGCGCAGGCCGTACCCCTCGGGAGCGGTCGCGGGGTCGAACCCGCGCCCGTCGTCGCTGATCGACAGCCGCACGGCCGAGCCGGGCACGTGCTCGAGCGCCAGCCGCGCCGAACCGGCCCCGGCGTGCTTGCGCACGTTGGCCAGCCCCTCCTGGGCGGCCCGCACCAGCACCTCCTCGGCGGCGGGCGCACAGCTCGGCGGCCCCGCCGCGACCACCTCGACCGGCAGCGCGAACCCCCTGGCCAGCCGCCGCAGCGCCTCCTCCAGCGAGGCGCCGTCGAGCGCGGGCGGGGCGAGCGCCGCGATGAGCGCGCGGGTCTCGGCCAGGTTCTCCTCGGCGGTGCGCACCGCCCGCTCCACGTACCGGTCGCCCGTGGCGTCGGCGGCGCGCAACAACATGATGATGCCGGTGAACCCCTGCGCCAGCGTGTCGTGGATGTCACCGGCCAGCCGCTCCCGCTCGGCGAGCATCCCGGCCTCCTTGCTGACCTCGGCCAGCTCCTCCCGCGTGCGGTCGAGCTCCTCGATCAGCCGGGCCCGCCCGGAGTTCTGCTGCTCGAGCCGCCCGATGAACACCCCGAGCAGCGAACTGGCCGACAACCCCAGCACGATCGCCACCGCGATCACCGCCGGATCCGACCCGAGCGTGGTCATGAGCTGGATCGTCGGCCCGATGAACAACGCCACCATCGCGGCCACGCCCCGGGCCGTGCGCATCGCCATGAACGCCATCGGGACCAGCGCCGACAGCGCGATTCCCGACTCCGGCGCCAGCAGGTCGGCCGGGGTGAACAGCACGATCATGACGGCGACGTGCCACCAGCCCTGCCTGACGGGCCCGACCGGGACGCGCACCGCCGCACGGCCCCACACCACGTAGGAGACGGCGATCAGGAGCAGCGGCACGACGGAGACGGGCGAGCTCCGGTCCACGACGATGACGGCCACGGTCGCGACGAGCACGATCGCGAAGTACGCGTCCCAGAACGGATAGGAACGCGACCACACGTTCTCCGCCCGAGCATCGACGGGGCTTGCGCCGCCCATGGCCCAGCATCCTACGGGGGACATGTCCACCGATCAGTGGATACCCGGCCACTCCCCGTCACGAGATCGTCAAGACATGAATCAGAAGCCCTACGTACGCGTGATGCTCGGCCTGACGATGCTCTTCGGCGTGGTGATGGCGGTGCTCTCCATCCTCGGGGGCGAGGGCATCGGCCTCGCCGCCACCATCGGCGGGATCCTGCTCGGCCTCGGCTGGGCGTTCACGGGCATGATGCGGGGCAAGCGCGACCGCGACCGCGACCGCCGTGGCGGCAGCGGTCACGCCACGTGAAATCCAGGAGCTTCCGCCTGTTCTGGAAGGGTGACCAGCCCGGGTGGTGGCTCCTGGAACGACTCAGCCCCCTTCCTTGATCAAGGAAGGGGGCCTGAGTGATGCTCCCAAGCTCCCGCGAGGGGATTCGAACCTCTAACCTGCCGGTTAACAGCCGGCTGCTCTGCCATTGAGCTACGCGGGATCGAACTGTCTGCCCACTTCGCCGGGGCCGCCTGGCCCCTTCGTCGCGCGCATGAATAGATTAGCGCACTCCGGGAGTGCGTGTCGCATCGCGAGCGGGGTAGGCCCGGAGACAGCGGAGGTGCAAAATGCGTTATCGGATGACATTCGCCGCTGGTCTGGCTGTCGGCTATGTGCTGGGCAGCCGGGCCGGACGCGAGCGGTACGAGCAGATCAAGCGAACGGCGCAGCGCGTCGCCGACAGCCCCCGGGTGCAGGAAGCGGCCGGGGTGATCGGGGCGCAGGCGTCGAGGTTCGCGGGGATGGCCAGAACGAGGGTGGGTGACACGCTGCAGCAGCGGATCCCGTTCCTCAACGGCCACGATCACAAGCCCGACACGGGCACAGGCTGGCCGGAGGAGGACACCGCCGACCAGAAGGCCCGCGAGAGCGGCATCCCCTACTGACAGCGAGCGGCATGGGCGTGGCCGGCCGCACCCCCCGCACGCCCATGCCGCACCGCGCACCGCTCCAAGGACGCCGTCCTCAGGGCGCCGCGGGCTCACACCCCCATGCTGCGCCGCACGCCCTCAAGGGCCTGTTCGGCCTGCGCGCGCAGGCCCGGGTCCTCCGGGTCGAGCCCCTCGTCGAACACGAACGTCCAGCCGAGCACCTCACCACCGGGCGGCCGCCGGGCCACCAGCCGCACCCCGCCCCTCCCGGGCAGGCCGACGTGCTTGTTCACCACGATCGTGGAGTTGACGCGCTCCCGCACGGTCTCGGGCAAGGTGCGCGGCTCGGTGATCCGCTCGGCGTGCCACGCGCCGTCAATGGTGAGCACGCGCAGCCCGTCCTCGTCCCACGAGGCCCGGTCGACGTTCTCGTACGGCACCCGTGTCCCGTCCGACAGGTGCAGAGCGAGGTTCGTGGCCACCACATACCGGTCGTCCACGCGGGCGTAGGTCAGCACCCGCTCCCCCCGCTCGAAGGTCAGCGACGCGCGCACGTCGGCGGGAAGGCGGTGGAAAAGGCTCATTCGACCACAGTATCGGCGAGCAGATCGAGGGTGAGCGCCGCGCTCCAGGAGAAGTCCCTGCAGCCGCGCCCGCTGCCGTCGAACGGGTCGAAGCACTCGCGGAAACCGGCCTGCCGTACCAGGCGCAGGGTGCCGTTGGTCAGCTGCTGGCCGAGCTGGTCGAGCGAGTGCACGGCGGCGGCCCTGCGCAGCAGCCAGTTGGTGTTCACCCAGGAGGGGCCGCGCCAGTAACGCGTACGGTCGAACTGGGCGGCGCGGATCTCGCAGCTCGGCACGGGATAGCCGGTGGCCCCCATGAACCTGGCCGACTCCAGCACCTCGATGGCGGCCCGCAGCCGGTCGGTGGGCAGCCCGGGGTCCAGCAGCGGCCCGAAGGAGCCGACCGTGCACACCCTGATCAGCCGGTCCTTGCGCAGGTCCCTGGCGTAGAAGCAGCCGTCCCACAGGCGGTCGAGCATGGCCTGCCTGAGGCGTTCTGCCTGCTCGGCGTGGGGCACGGGATCGACGCCCGCCAGCGGGGCCAGCTCGGCCATGGCCTGGCAGGAGGCCAGCCAGATCCCGTTGAACATGGGGTCCTCGATGGCGAACGGGTGCTCGTCACGCAGGTATTCGGGGCTGTAGCCGGAGTCGCGGTAGCGCATGGCGAGCCAGACGTAGCGGTCGTGGTCGCTGTCGGGGTGGCGTTCTTCCATCTCGACGTTGCGGTAGCCGTACCTGATCGTGGGGAGCGCGTCGAGCGCCTCGTCCCAGGCGGGGCTGTCGTCCATGCCCGACTCCCATGGATGCACGATCGCGGCCAGCCCGGCGCCGCCGAGGTCGCGGGCCGTGGCGAGGTAGTCGTGCTGGGCGGCCAGCGCCGGGTACGCCTTCCTGACGAACGCGGCGTCACCGGTGTGCCGGTAGAGCCACCACAGCGCCAGCGCGTGTAACGGCGGCGAGGTGAGACCGGAGGTGAGCACGTGCGGCGCGGCGGCGTTCTCCTGTGATCGCCACACGGAGGGACCCGGGAAGTACGCCTCCCGCGTGTGGAAGACGATGTGCGGCACCATCCCGGTCGCCCACTGCCCGCGCAGCAGGCTGAGCAGCTCGTCGCGGGCCCGGTCCGGCCGGTGCCTGGCCAGACCGATCACGACGAACGCGGAGTCCCAGCTCCATTGGTGCGGGTAGAGACCTGGCGCGGGCACGGTGCCGGTGCCCGTCCAGTTCGCCTCGAGCACGGCCAGTGCCTCGCGCCCGAGCGCGGCATCGTCTACAGCGGGCCGCGCTTCCATCACCCAACTATGACTGCGGATGGGCCAGGAAGCTATGTCCTCTTGAGCACCTTCGACAGGAACATGACGCCGAGCACCACGGCGCCGATGATGAGGCCCCACTTGAGCAGCGAGAGGGCGATGCCCACGAGGGGGCCGAGCAGCACGAGCGCGGCGATGACGGCCGCGACGATCAGAAGTATGCGTCCCATGTATGCAACGCTAAGAGATCGTTAAGCCATTTGCAGGCGAGAGAGGGTTGAATCAGGGACAAGTCAGGGGTGACCCCGAGCCAAAGGAACTTAACCCGTCGAAACCGCCGTTGAGGCGGTATAAACGGGGCATCGGGGGGCCTCTTCACGGGGAGCGTGATGAGCCTGGGACCACCAATGAGCAGGGAAGGCGCGGAGCACGCACTTCGCGCTCGCGCCGACGAGCGCGACCGTATCTCCGGCGACCTGCTCGATCTCGAATCCCACACCACCTACCAGCTGCTGAAAGGCGCCTCCTTACGCGGCGCGACCGAGCGGCGCTGGGCCGCGGCGCAGGAGTCGCTGGCCGGGCTGTGGGCGCTGAACGACGCCTATCGCGCCGTGCTGCGCGACGCCGAGCAGATCAGGGCCGCCCGGCCGAGGCTGGGCGCCGACCAGCTCGCCCAGCTCACCGACCTGCTGTCGGGCCCGTCCGTGGTGCTGCGCGCCGCCGCCAAGCCGGTCGAGCAGCGCTCGCTGTTCGCGCAGGCCGACGAACGGCTGACGCTCGACGAGACCATGACGCGCATGGACGCCGCCTTCCGCGAGGTCACGGGGACGCTCAACGACATCGACGCGGTCTGGAACTCCGTACTGCCCCGTCTCGACGACGCCGACGCCGACCTGCGCAAGATCAGGGAGGTGGAGCGCGAGCTGGGCGAGGCCGCCGACCTGGGCGCTCAGGAGGCGGAGCTGAAGCGGCTGCGCGCGACGACGGTCGAGGACCCGCTCGGGCCGTCCGTCGAGCAGGACCTCGACCGGCTGGCCCGCCTGCTGGCGGGCTCCCGCGCGGAGGCCGAGCTGGCGGTCACGGTCAAGGCCGACTACGGCAGGCGCCGCGAGGACCTGGTGGCCGCGCTGGACCTGGTACGCGGGGCAGAGAGCGAGGCCAGGCTGGCCCACGGCGCGGTCGTCGTCAAGATCGCCCTGCCGCCCCAGGCCCAGCCGCGCAGCCGGGTCGACGCGCTGAGCGCCGGCCTGGACGCCCTCGACGCCTCCGCCGACCCCTGGGTGCTGCGGGCCAAGCGCCTGTCGGCCCTGGAAGGCGACGTACGCAAGGCCGCCGAGCAGGCGCGGACCACCGCCAAGGCTCTTTACGGCCTGGTCGGCAGGCGTGACGAGCTGCGCGGCCGGCTCGGCGCCTGCCAGGTGATGGCGGTGCGCAAGGGCCTGGCCGAGCACCCGCCTGTCACCGAGCTGTACGAACGGGCGCGCGCGTTGTTGTGGAGCGCCCCCTGCGACCTGACGAGGGCGGCCACGGCCGTCGAGGACTACCAGCGCGCGATCCACGGAGGTACGCGATGACCCGATGCGCGCAGCCCGGCTGCACGGGCACGATCGAGGACGGCTACTGCGACTTCTGCGGCCACGCGGAGGTCTCTCCCCCGGTCCCCGCCTCGCAGCCCCTGGAGACTCAGCCGGTGAGCCGGTCGATGAGCTCCCCGTTGAGCAGCGGCAGGTCGCGGGCCGGGGTGCTGGCCACGATCGCCGACCTGCCGTCGGTGCCCTACCGCGACCCGGCCACCGCGGTGATGGCGAACCCCGAAGTGCCCGAGGAGAAGAGGTACTGCACCAACTCGGCGTGCGGCAAACCCGTGGGGCGCTCCCGCGACGGGCGGCCCGGGCTGACGGACGGGTTCTGCCCGCACTGCCGCGGCCAGTTCTCCTTCACCCCCAAGCTGGACAAGGACGACCTGGTCGCCGGCCAGTACCGGGTGCTGGGCTGCCTGGCGCACGGCGGCCTCGGCTGGATCTACCTGGCCTCCGACGAGAACCTCGACGGCCGCTGGGTGGTGCTCAAGGGCCTGCTCAACTCCATGGACCCCGAGGCGCTGGAGTCGGCGGAGGCCGAGCGGAAGTTCCTGACCACGGTCGACCATCCGAGCATCGTCAAGATCTTCAACTTCCAGCGCTCGGCCGGCCACGGCTACATCGTCATGGAGTACGTGGGCGGCCAGTCGCTGCACGAGCTGCGCCGCCAGGGCCCGCTGCCGCTGCGCGAGGCCCTCGTCTACGGCAGGGAGATCCTCCAGGCGTTCGGCTACCTGCACGAGAACGGCATGGTCTACTGCGACCTCAAGCCGGCCAACGTGATCAGGGTCGGCAAGCGGCTCAAGCTCATCGACCTGGGCGCGGTGCAGCCGTTCGGCTCGCCGGTGGGCTCGTCGTGGGTCACGGTCGGCTACCACGCCCCCGAGCTGAACACCCGGTCGTCCTCGGTGGCCTCCGACCTCTACACCGTGGCCAGGACGCTGGCGGTGCTGGCGATCCGCGGGTTCAGCCCGGCCTCAGGCGGGGTGCCCAACCCGCTGCCGGAGGACTGCGGGCACCCGTCGTTCACCCGGCTGCTGCGCAAGGCGACCGCGCCCGATCCCGCCGACAGGTTCCAGAGCGCGTGGGAGATGGAGGAGCAGCTCGTCGGCGTGCTCCGGGAGGTCAGCGCGCTGGAGGACGGGGTTCCCTACCCGGCGATCTCGACCTTGTTCGGGCCGGAGCGCACGGCGGTCGGGACGGCGCTGTCGCGGGAGGGCGGCCGGGTGTTCGAGCCGCTCGACCCGGTCGCGGTCGCGGCCGCGCTGCCGGTGCCGCTGGTGGACCCGGCCGACCCGGCGGCGGGCGCGCTGGCGGGGCTGGTCGGGCGCGACGGCAGGCAGCTCATCGACCAGCTCGCCGCGCTGCCGCAGCAGACCCCCGAGACGAAGCTCATGCGGGCCAGGCTGCTGGCCGAGTCGAGCGCGGCCGAGACCACGATCGCGCTGAACGAGCTCGACAGGGAGCTGCCGCGCGACTGGCGGGTCACCTGGTACCGCGGGGTGCTCGCGCTGACCACCGGCCAGGCGGACCAGGCGGTGGCGCGGTTCGACGCGTGCCTGTCGCTGCTGCCCGGCGAGCCGGCGCCCAAGCTGGCGCTGGCGTTCGCGCTGGAGTGCGCGGGCAAACCGGCGATCTCCTGGTACGACGTGGTCTGGCGCACCGACCACACCTACGTCAGCGCGGCGTTCGGCCTGGCCAGGCAGGGCCGGATGGGCGTGCTGGACGAGGTGCCCGCCACATCGGTCTACCGGGTGGCGGCGCAGGTGGCGCTGGCCGCCTCGGTGGTGCGGCGCCCCGACCTGACCACGTTGCAGCCGGCCGAGCTGGTGGGCGCGGCCGAGCGGGTGGCCGACCAGACCGACCTCGACCCGCGCCGCCGCGACCTGCTCACCGCCGAGGTGCTGGACGGGGCGCTGACCTGGCTGGAGAGCAACCCGTCGCCGAAGGCGAACCTGCGACTGGCCGACGCGCCGTTCACCGAGCCCGGGCTGCGTAAACGGCTGGAGTCCATCTACCGCAGGCTGGCGGTCGCGGCGGAGTCGCGCCAGGAACGCCATGCCCTGATCGACCAGGCGAACGCCGTAAGACCGAGGACGTGGCTGTGATGGATCCCCAGCGGAGCGAGGACACGCCTGCCGCCCCTCCGAGCACAGGGATCTGTCCCGTGTGTGAGTCGCCGGTGGTGGCCGGCGACACCTACTGCGAGGCGTGCGGCCACACTCTGGGCGCCCCGGCCTGCGCCTCCTGCGGCGCGGCGGCCGTCGACGCCGCCGGTTACTGCGAGCGCTGCGGCCTGCGCCAGCCCACCGGCAGGGACCACGCCGAGATCGTGCTCGACGGCGGCCCCCATCGAGCGGGCGCCGCGGCGGTGACCGACAGGGGCCTGCGGCGCAGCCGCAACGAGGACGCCATGGCGCTGGTCGAGGCGGGCGGGTCGATCGTGACCGTGGTGTGCGACGGCGTGGGCAGCTCGCCCAGGGCCGACGAGGCGTCCGCGGTGGCCGTGGAGACCGCGGCGGCCGCGCTGGCCAGGGGCCTGCCGCAGGTGGAGGCGTTCGAGCTGGCGGCCAGGGCCGTGGCCAAGCTGGCGACCTCGGTGAACGACGCGCCCGCCAGCACCTACGTCTCCGCCGTCGTCGCGCCAGGGGGCGAGATCACGCTCGGCTGGGCCGGCGACACGCGGGCGTACCTGCTCCCCGGCGGCACGCTGCTGACCGAGGACGACGCGGTGGAGACCGGCGAGATCACCGCGTGGCTCGGCGCCGACGCCGGCGACGTGGACCTCCACGTACGCACCCTCACCCCCGGCAGGCCTCCTGGCGACCGCGACATGCTGCTCGTCTGCAGTGACGGCCTGTGGCGCTACCTGGACGGCTACGCCTTCCCCACCGCGGGGACCCCCATCGAGATGGCCCGCGAGATGTTGCGCCACGCGCTGGACTCCGGCGGCCAGGACAACGTGACGATCGCCTTGATCCCCCTAGGAGAAGCACATGGGTGACCAGCCCGCTTTCACGCTGAACATCGACCAGAACAAGTACCTCCCCCTTGACGGCCGCGACGTGCACGCCATCCTCACCATCGGCTCGACCGGCGGCGAGACCGTGCGGGCCGCTCCGGCGGAGGCGGCCGAGGTGATCATCATTGACACGTCGGGGTCGATGAGCGGCAGCAAGATCCGTGAGGCCAGGCAGGCGGCGGCGACCGCCGTGCGGACCCTGCGCGACGGCGTCTACTTCGCGGTGATCTCCGGTACGGAGTCGGCCAGGGTCATCTTTCCCGGCGGCAACGCCACCCTGGTCAAGGCGAGCCCGGCCACCAGGGCCGAGGCGGAGCGGGCGATCAGCCGGTTGAGCGCGCACGGCGGCACCGCGATGGGCGAGTGGCTCAAGCTGGCGGGCCACCTGCTGACCGCGCACCCCTCGGCGATCAGGCACGCGCTGCTGATGACCGACGGGCAGAACAACGAGCGGCCCGAGGTGTTCGCCTCCGTGCTGGCGGGCTGGAGCGGCAAGTTCGTGGCCGACTGCCTGGGCGTCGGCGACGACTGGGTGCCCGCCGAGCTGCGCAAGGTGGCCGAGGCGATGCTGGGCACGTTCGACTTCGTGCGCAACCAGGGCGATCTGCCGGAGTTCTTCCGCAGGCTCACGCAGACGTCGATGAGCAAGACCGTGGCGGAGCTGTCGTTGCGGGTGTGGGTGCCGCAGACGGCGCGGCTGAAGTTCGTCAAGCAGGTCTCCCCCACGCTGCTCGACCTGACCGGCAAGCGCACCGACGTCAACCCGCTGACCGGCGACTACCCGACCGGGTCGTGGGGCACGGAGGATCGCGAGTACCACATCTGCGTCGAGGTGCCGCCGGGCCAGATCGGGCAGGAGATCAGGGCCGGCTGGGTCAAGCTCGTCCGCCCCGACACGCAGGAGACCGTGGCCAGCGGCAACGTGCTGGCGCAGTGGACCGACGACCTGGCGCAGTCCACCCGCATCAACCGCAAGGTCGCCCACTACACCGGCCAGGCCGAGTTGCACGAACTGATCCAGGACGGGCTCAGCGCCCGCGCCATGGGCGACATCGACACCGCCACGGCCCGCCTGGCCAAGGCCGCGCGGATCGCCACCGAGTCCGGCAGGGAGGACACCGCGCGGCTCCTGGAGAAGGTGGTGGAGGTGGATCCGGCCACCGGCACGGCCCGGCTGCGCAGGAACGTGGAGAAGGCCGACGAGATCGAGCTCGACACCGGCTCCGTGCGTACGAGCCGGTTGCGCAAGGAAGGAAGCTGATGGCGACCTGCCCACAGGGGCACCCGTCGGGCGCCGACGACTACTGCGACATCTGCGGCACCCAGATCGCCGGGGCGCCCCAGCCTCCGGCCTCCCAGTCCC
This sequence comes from Nonomuraea insulae, assembly GCF_042656245.1. Lineage (NCBI taxonomy): Bacteria > Bacillati > Actinomycetota > Actinomycetes > Streptosporangiales > Streptosporangiaceae > Nonomuraea > Nonomuraea insulae. The sequence continues at coordinate 86,020 of NZ_JBHSPA010000011.1, read as the reverse complement.
AGCCTCAGCCGCCCGCTGCGTCGGCCGCCGAGCCGTGCCCGGTCTGCCAGACGCCGCGGGCCGGGCAGTTCTGCGAGGTGTGCGGCCACGACTACACCGGCAGCGGCGGCCCCGTCCAGTACCCGGTGACGGGGGCTCGCTGGGAGGCGGTCACCGCGGCCGACCGCACGTACTACGAGAAGGTCATCGCCGAGGGCGGTCCCGACGCCGCCACGATGGCGTTCCCGCCGTACTGCCCCGAGCGCTCCTTCGCCCTGCACGGCGAGCAGGTACGCATCGGCCGCCGCAGCCGCGCCAGGAACCTCGACCCCGAGATCGACCTGACGGGCCCGCCGGAGGACCCGGGCGTCTCGCACCTGCACGCCGTGCTGCTGGCCCAGCCGGACGGCACCTGGATGCTGGTGGACCCGGGCTCGGCCAACGGCACCCAGGTGAACGGCAAGACCGTCAAGATCAACGTGCCGGTCGGTGTCGGCCCCGGCGACCGCATCCACCTGGGCGCGTGGACCGTGATCACCCTCAGGGAAGGCACGCCGTGACCGCGGTGCGGACGCGAGGCGCCCCCTTGCCGGTCCCGAGCGCCCCCCTGCCGGTACGCCGGAGCGTGCCCGGCAGGATCCGGGTCATCTCCGGCATCACGGTCGCCTCGCTGGCTCTGCTCTTCGTGGCACTCGCGGTCGGCAGTGCGAGTGCCCGCGACGGGCTGCGGATCATCGGCCGCGACGCCGGCCCGCAGGTCGTCGCCACCGCCGGGCTCTACCTGGCGCTGAGCGACATGGACGCGCAGGTGGCCAACGTGCTCGTGATGGGCCAGGGCTATCCCCAGCAGCGTCAGGAGGCGCTCGCCCGCTACGAGGAGCAGCGGGCCGGGGCCAACAGGACGTTGCTGCAGGCGTTCGAGCTGTCGGGTGACAACGCGGCCGAGCGCAGGACCGTGCAGTCGGTGCTCGACGGGCTCGGCAAGTACGAGCGGCTGACCGGGCAGGCGCTGCTGCTGGACGAGCGGTCCAAGCACGCCGCCGGGCCGCCGCCGGACGAGGTGGTGCGGACCTACCGCCAGGCGACCGACCTGATGCGGCTCGTGCTGCTGCCGCAGGCGTACAACCTCACCCTGGAGAGCGGCACGATCGTGCGCCGCACCTACGACGACAAGGCCGTCATCGTGCCGCTGCTGCGGATCGCGGTGGTATTGGCCGGGCTGATCGCGCTGGGCTGCCTCATCTGGTTGCAGGTGTTCCTGGCGCGGCGCTTCCGCCGGGTGTTCGGCCCCGCGCTGCTGGTCGCCACGGCGACTACCGCGGTGGCGCTGGCCTTCGGGGCGAGCGTGCTCGCCCAGGACGAGGACGCCCTGCGCACGGCCAAGGCGGCCGGGTTCGACTCGGTGCTGACGCTGGCCAAGACGCGGGCGATCAGCAACAGCCTCCAGGGCGACCAGAGCCGCTATCTGCTGGACAAGGAGCGGGCCGACACCTACGAGCACACCTACCTGGACAAGTCGCTGTCGGTCCTCTACTACGACGCGGGCAATCTGAGCACCTATCACAGCGCGGTGGCCGGAGGCTCGAAGGACTTCCTCGGCATGCTGGGGCCGGAGCTCGTCGGCAAGAAGGGCGAGGAGGTGCTCAAGGAGTACCGGTCCTTCCAGGCCGCCGACGCCGCCTTCCGCCGGCTCGTCGCGGACGGCCAGACCAACGAGGCGGTCGCCGAGCGGCTCGATCCGGTCATGACGGCGTTCGGCTCGTACGACCGGGCGCTGATGGCGCTGGCGAAAACGCATCAGGACGTGTTCAAGCGCGCGATCGACACCGGCGAGGGCGCGCTGGACACCCTGTGGCGGCTGCTCCCGTACGTCATCGGCGCGATCGGGCTGCTGGTGATCGCCGGGGTGTGGCCACGACTCAAGGAGTACCGGTGAAGCGCATGCTGGCGGTGGTGCTGGTCCTGGCCGCGGTGGCGGTCGCGGGCTGCGGGATGGGCGGCGAGGAGTCGATCCTGGACAAGGACCGGCTCGTCATCGGGGTCCGCTCCGACCTGCCCTCGGTCGGGTTCCGCACGTCCAAGGGCACCTACGAGGGCTTCGACGTGGACGTGGCCCGCTACGTCGCCACGAAGCTGGGCAAGGACTTCTCCTTCCTGGGCGTGCTGGCCGCCGACCGGGAGAAGGTGCTCATGGACGGGCGGGCCGACCTGGTGGTGGCCACGTTCACGATCGATCAGGACCGTAAGAAGCGGGTGTTGTTCGCGGGGCCGTACCACATCTCCTACCAGGACATCCTGACCCGGCCCGGCGAGACGATCGCGAACGTGCGCGACCTCAAGGGGCGCACGATCTGCGAGGTCCAGGGCTCGAACGCGGCCCAGCGGGTCGTGGAGGAGCGCGGGGTGGCGGCGCGGGTCGTGCCGTTCCCCGACTACAAGGCGTGCCTGGCCGCGCTGAAGAGCAGTCAGGTGGACGCGGTCACCACCAACGACGTCATCCTCGCGGGGCTCGCCGCCCAGGACGGGTCGGGGCTGCGGCTGGCCAACGCGCAGTTCAACGAGCAGCGCAGCGGGATCGGCCTGGCCAAGGGCGACGTGCCCGGATGCGAGGCGGTGAACCGGGCGATCACCGACATGTACCAGGACGGGACCGCGAGCACGCTCCTGCACAAGTGGTTCGAGAAGTCGGGGCTGAGCCTCCGCACGATCGCGGTGCCCCAGTTCGAGGGCTGTTCGTAGTCATGTGAAAGGGGACGGCTCAGGGCCGTCCCCTCTCACACTCCGTCAGTCCAGATAGTCGCGCAACATCTGCGCCCGCGTCGGGTGGCGGAGCTTGGCCAGCGTCTTCGACTCGATCTGGCGGATGCGCTCCCGCGTGACGCCGAACTCCCTGCCCACCTCCTCCAGCGTGCGCGGATGCCCGTCGGCCAGGCCGAATCGGAGCTGGATGATGCGCTGCTCGCGGTCGGACAGCGTGGCCAGGATGTCGTCGAGCTGATCCTGCAGCATGATGAAGGCCGCGGCCTCCATGGGCACGACAGCGTCGGCGTCCTCGATGAAGTCTCCGAGGTCGGAGTCCTCCTCACCGATCGGCGACTGCAACGACACGGGCTCCTGGGCGATGCGCTGGATCTCCACCACGCGATCGACAGGGAGGTCCATCTCCTTGGCGATCTCCTCGGGAATCGGCTCGCGGCCGAGGTCCTGGTGGAGCTGGCGCTGCACTCTGACGAGCTTGTTGATGGTCTCCACCATGTGCACCGGGATGCGGATGGTCCGCGCCTGGTCGGCGATGGCCCGGGTGATCGCCTGTCTGATCCACCAGGTGGCGTAGGTGGAGAACTTGTAGCCCTTGGTGTAGTCGAACTTCTCGACGGCCCGGATGAGCCCGAGATTGCCCTCCTGGATCAGGTCCAGGAACAACATGCCGCGGCCCACGTATCGCTTGGCGATCGACACCACGAGCCTGAGGTTGGCTTCGATGAGCCGCTGTTTGGCCCTGGTGCCCTGCCAGACGAGCTCCCTGAACTCCGGGAAGGCCAGACGCGAGACTCCGTTGGCCAGCTTGTCCTCGGCGAACAGGCCGGCTTCGATCGACTTGGCGAGCTCTACCTCCTCCTCAGCGGTCAGCAGTGGCACACGGCCGATCTCCCGCAGGTAAATACGGACTAGATCACTGGTCGGCGCCCGCTTGCCTACGTCTTCCTCATCTGCGCGGGTGGTCTCCTCGTCGCCCTGTGGCTCGAGGACCTCCACACCATTCTCAGCGAGCATCCGCACGACGCGTTCCAGCGCGTCGGACGGCAACTCGGATCGGTCAAGCGCGGCTGCGACGTCATCGACGGTTACGCTTCCGCGCTCCCTTCCCTTCGCGACGAGGTCCGCCACCTGATCTACCGATGGCGGCCTGCTTGGCAGCACCGATGCACCCACGGGAGACAGTCTGCAGTATTGGTTCCATCAAATGGCAGACCCATTTTTGTCACGGAAGGTAAGACGATCGTCCTTACCGAATTGAGATCGCTATAAGGTTTAGCCGTAGATTGATCAGGAAAGTAAAGTCAATTACGCGGTCTGGATTCACGCGCCCGACGACGCCGTCCGGTCGGTCGCAACACTTTCGCTGCCCAGACGGTGTTGTCCGCTCCTCTTTGTCGCATGTTGGACCGCGCCAAGTTCCCTGCTCAACCACCCTGGTTTGCCGCTTGCGATCGCCGCCAAACTGTTACCTGGCGAGAACGATCTTCAGGTCCCGGAGACGCGGTTGCGCAGGACCCTGCGCTGCTGCTCCAGCGCCACCAGCTCCCCGAACAACCTGTTGTACTCCTGCTGCTGCTCCACCGGATTGAGCCGCTGGATGCGGGACTTGACCTGCGCGATGGCACGATCGAGCGGCATGGCCTCGACGCCGGTGAGGATGTCGCCGGCGTAGCGCTCCTCGGCGTGCGCGTCCGCGTGGATCGCCTCGACCGCGAAGCGGGTCACCAGCTCCCGCGCGCCCTCCTCGTGAGCGTGCCGCAGCAGCCGCTCCACCCACTCGCGTCCGCCCGCCCCGGCCGAGGCGACGCCTCCGGCATCGACGATGACCTTGTGCAGCAGCACGTGGTCGGGGGCGGTGAACGCCTGCGGGTCGAGCGCGTCGAAGCGCGGCCCGAGCAGAGCCGGGCGCTGCACGGCCAGTTTGAGCAGCTCGCCCTCGACGCGCGCGCTCGGATCGACCGGCGCCGCCTTGGGCGCCCGCTGGCGGCGGCCCTGCTGGGCGCCGGAGACCTCGGAGATGCGCTGCATGACGAACCGCTCGTCCATGAACCCGAGCCACCGGTCGAGGTCGATGGCGTAGCGCTTGCGCAGCCCCACGTCCTTGATCCCGGCCACGATCGGCGCGGCGGCATCGAGCGCCGCGATCTTGCCCTCGTTGCTGCGCAGGTCGAAGCGGGAGATCGTGCTCCTGATGGCGAACTGGAACAGCGGCTCCCTGCTCGCGATCAGGTCGCGCACGGCCGCGTCGCCCTGCTTGATGCGCAGGTCGCACGGGTCGAGCCCGTCGCCCTGCACCGCGACGTAGGTCTGCGTGACGAACTTCTGCTCGTCGGCGAACGCCCGCAGCGCGGCCTTCTGCCCCGCCGCGTCGCCGTCGAAGGTGAAGATGACCTCGCCACGGAACTCGGCCTGGTCGAGCAGGAAGCGGCGAAGGATCTTGATGTGCTCCTCGCCGAAGGAGGTGCCGCAGGTGGCCACGGCGGTGGGCACCCCGGCCAGATAGCAGGCCATCACATCGGTGTATCCCTCGACGATCACGGCCTGCGCGCGCTTGGAGATCTCTCGTTTGGCAAGATCAATCCCATAAAGAACCTGGCTCTTCTTGTAAAGCGGCGAGTCAGGCGTATTCAGATATTTCGGGCCCTCGTCGGAATCGAGCAACTTCCGCGCGCCAAATCCGATCACGTCGCCCGTGGCGTCCCTGATGGGCCAGATGAGCCGCCCGCGGAAGCGGTCCATCGGACCCCGCCGCCCCTCCTTGGCCAGCCCGCCCTTGACCAGCTCGTCAGCGCTGAACCCGCGCCCCATGAGATGGCGGCTGAGCGCCTCCCACTCGGCCGGCGCGTATCCGACCCCGAACGTCTCGGCGTCGGCGCGCTCGAAGCCCCGCTCCGACAGGAAACGCCGCCCCACCGCCGCGTCGGGCGTCATCAGCTTCTCGGCGTAGAACTCCGCCGCCGCCTTGTGCGCCTCGATCAGCCTGGCCCGCTCGCCGTGGTCACGCCGGGGAACGTAACCGCCCTGCTCATACTGGAGGTGGATCCCGGCCCGCTGCGCCAGCCGCTCCACGGCCTCGCCGAAGGACAGATGCTCGGTCTTCTCGACGAACGTGATCACGTCGCCGCCCTCCGAGCAGCCGAAACAGTAGAACATCCCGCGCTCGGGGGTGACGTTGAACGACGGGCTCTTCTCGTCGTGGAACGGGCACAACCCCTTGAGGTTGCCGCCTCCCGCGTTGCGCAACTGGATGTGTTCGCCGATCACATCGGCGATGGGGGAACGCTCGCGTACGAGTGCGATGTCGACATCACGGATCCGGCCAGCCACGCCGGTGAGTCTATTCCGCCCCGCCGACGGTTCGGCGCCTCACCGGGTGTCCCCGGCATGGTGAGCGGGGAGGAAGGCCAGGGTTACCTCTCGGCTGCGAAAGGGGGAAAGCGGCAATGTGAGGGCTCCCGGTCGGCTACAAAGGTAAAGGTTGTCGGTGGAAACGGTGACACGGGTGGAGATCATGCGATCGGGGCTTATCGGACGTTGGGCGGCCGTCATGGGCGCTGTGCTGCTGACCGGTGCCTGCACCCAGGCCACCGGGCTGGCCGGCGTCAGCGCGGGCTCGCCCTCCACGAGCTCGACCGGCACCCCGGAGGTCACCGCCACGATCCCCGCCCCGACCCCCGAGCAGCAGGCGGCCGAGCAGCCGCCCAAGGGCGACGACCCGGTCAAGGTGCCGCCGCCGAAGATGTCGAAGTACACCTACACCTTCCCTGTGAAGGGGTGTAAGACCACCTACCAGCGCAAGCTGCTCGTGCTGCCCAAGACGACGATCTGGGCCGGGCAGGGGTGCTCGTTCGTGGCGCCCATCGGCGGCGTCGTGGACGAGGTGAACATCCAGAACAGGTGGAATCCGGCCACCGACGCGGGGCCCGACCGCGAGGGCAGGTTCGTCACGATCATCGGCGACGACGGCGTGCGCTACCTCGGCGGCCACCTCGACTCGGTCGCCGAGGGCGTGCGGCAGGGCGTGCGCGTCAAGGCCGGCCAGCTCCTCGGGCGGGTGGGCCGCACGGGCAACGCCCGCGACACCGGGCCGAACCTCTACTTCGCGATCTCGTGGAAGACCGGCCCGGCCTTCTGGTGGGTGCGCAGGGGCATGGTCAAGCCGTGGAACTATCTCGACGCGTGGAAGTCCGGCAACCGCACGTTCTCCCCCAGGGAGGAGACGCTGAAGCTGCGCGGCAAGCTGGGCGAGACGCCGGGCTGCGCCGTGCAGTGCGCCTCGAAGAGGGTGCCGCAGGCCGCCAAGACGCCGAAGCCCCGCAAGACCAAGACAGAAGAGCAGCAGATCATCACGCTCAACCCGACGATAGCTCCTTTGCGTCCACAGTGACGCCCGACCTGATCAGCTCCTGGATGTCGTCCACGACGTCCCAGACGTTGACGTTCATCCCGGCGATCACCCGGCCCCCGCGCAACCAGTACGCGATGAACTCCAGGCCCTCGGGGTCACCGCGATAGACGATCTCGTCGTGGCCCTCGATGTCGCCGGAGAACTCCATGCCCAGCTCGTACTGGTCGGTGTAGAAGTACGGGAGCCGGTCGTAGGCGACCTCCTGGCCGAGCATGGACCTGGCGGCGGCCGGGCCTCCGTGCAGGGCGTTGGCCCAGTGCTCGACGCGGATGCGGCGGCCGTACAAGGGGTGGAAGAACTCGGCCACGTCGCCCGCCGCGAACACGTCCGGGTGGGAGGTGCGCAGGGCGGCGTCGGTGAGGATGCCCTGGCCGACGTCGAGTCCGGCGTCGCGGGCGAGCCAGACCTCGGGCGCGGCGCCGATGCCGACCACGACGAGGTCGGCGGTGAGCCGCTCGCCGGAGCTGAGGCGCACGCCGGTGTCGGTGATCTCCGCCGCGGCCGTGCCGAAGCGCAGATCCACGCCCTTGCGCGCGTGCAGGCCGGCGAACAGCTGCCCCAGTTCCTGGCCGAGCGCCCGGTTGAGCCCGGTGGGCTCGGGCTCGACGACGGTGACCTCACAACCCGCCGTCCGGGCTGCCGCGGCCGTCTCCAGGCCGATCCAGGACGCGCCGACGATGATCACCCTGGCGCCGCGCGTGAAACGGGCCCTGAGCGCCTCGCTGTCCTCGACGGTACGCAGATAGTACGCGGGCCCCGGCAGGCGCCTGGGGACGGCACCGGTCGCGATGAGGAGCTTGTCATACGGCTGGCGCGACCCGTCCCCAAGTCTCACCAGGTGATGATCGGGTTCGATGCGGGTGACCCGCATGCCGAGCCGGAGATCCACGCCGTTGTCCGCGTACCACTCGGGGGCGTGAACGAAGATGTCGTCTCGTGCGCTCCTGCCGTGGAGGTAGTCCTTGGACAGGGGCGGTCTCTCATAGGGCCGCTCGGTTTCCGCACCGATCAGCACTATCTCGCCGTCGAAGCCCTCCTCGCGCAGCGTCTGCGCTGCCTTGGCTCCGGCCAGTCCGGCGCCGACGATCACAAATGTGGCCATGGGCGCAGTATCCGCCCAGCGGGGTCATCGGGAAAGCCGGTTGCACCGCAGACCTGGCTCGTTGACGAACCTTTGGTCCCCCGGCGGTCAGTGGGAGAGGCTGCGATGCCAGGCCATGGCCGAGGTGTCGGTGAGCGAGGCGATCTGGTCGATGACCACGCGTACGCGGCCGGCGTCGTCCCGAGCCTCCAGGTAGGCGGGCCTGAAGGCGGGCTCCAGCGTGCCCGGCGCGCCCAGCGTGATCAGGGAGGCCAGCTCAGTGATGAGGTCGCGCTGCCTGGCCTGGTTGGCGTGGTGGTCCTCCGTGGTCATCACGTAGTGCGCGGTCACGCCCTTGAGCAGCGCGCACTCCAGCCTGGTGGAGCGGGGCACGACGAGGTCGGCGCGGTGGCGGGAGCCGTACACCTCCTTGGTGGCGGCCTGCGCGGACTGGCAGAAGCGGCCGATGAGCCCGCTCGTGAGGGCCTTGAGCCCGGCCAGGTCGGCGAGGGTGGCCTCGAAGCGGCGCGGCCAGAGGGGGTCGGCGATCAGCTTGGCGAAGACGTCCTCCAGCTCGTTGAGGTCGGTGCCGGGGGCGTACCAGGTGCGGGTGATCTCGCACACCTGGGTGCGCTCGGAGGGCGCCTGGAGCTCCTCGGGGGTCACGTGGCCGGAGTGCAGGGCGTCCTCGAGGTCATGTACGGAGTAGGCCACGTCGTCGGCCCAGTCCATGATCTGCGCCTCGAAGCTCACCCGCCCGTCGGGGGCGCCGTCCCTGATCCACTCGAACACCGGCAGGTCGTCGTCGTACACGCCGAACTTGGGCGCCTTGTCGCACGTCCACGGATATTTGATGGAGGCGTCCAGGGCGGCGCGCGTCAGGTTGAGCCCGGCGCTGCGGCCGTCCTCGGTGAGCACCTTGGCCTCCAGCCTGGTGAGCAGGCGCAGGCTCTGCGCGTTGCCCTCGAAGCCGCCGCAGGAGGACGACAGCGCGTTGAGCGCCACCTCCCCGTTGTGCCCGAACGGCGGATGCCCCAGGTCGTGGGCCAGGCAGGCGGTCTCCACCAGGTCGGGGTCGACGCCCAGGGTGGCGCCCATCTCCCGGCCCACCTGGGCGCATTCGAGGGAGTGGGTAAGGCGCGTGCGCGGGATGTGCTGGCCGCCGCCGAGCGTCTCTCCCGGGCCCACGACCTGCGTCTTCGCGGCCAGTCTGCGTAGTGCGGAGCTGTGCAGGACCCGGGCGCGGTCGCGTTCGAACGCGGACCGTTCCGGATTGCCGGGAAGTTCCGGCACCCAACGCTCTTGGTCGTGCTCGTCGTAATACGGCATCAGTGATGTGATTTTATCCAGTTTCCCGTCTCCGCTAGTGTCAAGCCTCGCGAGAACCCATTCCCCGGGAGCCCTCCCCCATGACGACAGCGTTCCGAGCAGTGCTGGCCTTTACCCTGCTCGCCGGCTTCTACGTGCTGGTCGCCCTCATCCTGGCGACCGCCATCTTCGTCGACGTGATGCTCCTCGTCGAGTTCCACGCCAACACCGTCAAGTTCGCGATCGTCCTGACCCTGGCGGCCGGCGCGCTCGTCCGCGCCCTGCTCATGGTCAGCCGCCGCCGCGACGGCGACCAGCCGGGCGTGCCGGTCGGACGCGAGCACGAGCCGGTGTTGTGGCAGACGGTCGAGGACCTCGCCCAGCGCGTACGCACCGCGCCACCGGACGAGATCCGCCTGGTCGCGGAGGTGAACGCGGCCGTGTCGGAGGACACGCGCCTGCTTGGGCTGCGGGCGACGCGGCGGCGCATGTTCATCGGGCTGCCGCTGCTGCAGACGCTCACCGTGGACGAGATGCGCTCGGTGCTCGGGCACGAGCTCGGCCACTACAGCGGCGCCCACACCCGACTGGGCGCGCCGGTCTACCGGGGCCGGGTCTCGCTCATCGCCACCGTCCAGGGCCTGCGCAACCATCCGTTCATCCAGCGCCTGTTCACCTGGTACGCCAAGCTCTACCTCCGCGTCTCGCAGGCCGTCTCACGCAAGCAGGAGCTGGAGGCCGACCGGTTCGCCGTCGCGATCGGCGGCCGGCAGGCGATGGCGGGCGCCCTGCGCAAGATCCACACCACCGCGACCGGCTGGGACCTGTACGTCAACAACTACCTGAGCCTGACGGGCGCGGGCGGCACCAGGCCGGCGATGGTGTTCGGGGGCTTCCACGCGCTCATGAGCGACCCCGAGCGCCAGGCCGAGATCGCCAAGCTGGGCGAACAGCCGGAGGAGGTCTCCCCGTACGACTCCCACCCGAGCCTGGCCGAGCGCCTGACCGCGATCGAGCATCTGCAGGAGCCGCAGCACGTGCCGGACCCGCGCTCGGCCCTGACGCTGCTGGTCGACGCGAACGTGGCGGTGCAGGCGGTGGAGCAGTCGATGTGGACCAGCGACGCGCTGACGACGCTGCGGCCGGTGCCGTGGGAGGAGCTGATCGCCCACGGCATGTACGCCGGCCGCAACGCCGACGCCCTCCACGACCTGGCGGTGGCCGGGCAGCAGGTGATGGGCGCCTCGCGGCCGTACCTGGACGCGGCGTTCGAGGCCATCGCGCGGGGCCGGCAGGGGGAACTGGAGGCCAAGCTGCTCGAACAGGGCTGGACCCCCTCCCCCACGTTGCTGTCCGGGGTGCTGGGGCAGGCGCTGGAGGCGGTGCTGATCCAGCTCGGCGAGGCCAAGTGGACGCTGTCGTGGGCGGGGCCCGCGCGGCTGCTGTTCGACGACGGGGAGGAGGTGGCGCTGTCGGAGTACGCGGCCCAGGTGGCCGCCGACTCCGCGGCCGTGGGCGGGCTGCGGCAGTGGCTGGGCGATCACGGCATGCGCCACGACTACGTCCCCATTGAGGAGCCCAGCCCGGCCGCGCTGCACTAGCCGTTCCTGGTGTCCTTTGACGCGGGTCCGTGGAGTGAGGTCCCGCGGCTGGTTTTCCTGACGGCCTTGCCAGGCTGCGATCCGTGGTCGTACGGTCACCCTTAGCATTCGCCCAGTACAAGGGAGGCGCTGTGAGCAGGCAAGACGGCGGAACTCGGCGAGGCTCAGCGATGCTGCCGCACATTGCCTGGCGGCTGGAGGCGATGATCGCGGCGATCGCGGACCGCCGGGCCCCCGCGACCGGCGCGATCGAGCAGGCGTTGCGGAAAGTCCCCCGCCACTGGTTCGTCCCCTCCCTTGGACTGGCGCTCGACGACGACGGCGGCGCCGTGCCGATCGACCGTGAGACCGATCCTCCCGCCTGGTGGGACGCCGTCTACTCCGGGATGCCGATCGCCACCCCGCTCGGCGACGGCATCACCTACACCTGCGTGAACCCCGCCCCCAGCTCCGTCGTCGACCTGCTCGAACTCCTCGACCCCCACCCGGGGCAGCGGGTGCTGGAGGTGGGGACGGGCAGCGGCTGGGTGACCGCGCTGCTGTGCCGGCTGACGGGCGAGTCGGGGAGCGTGACGTCGATCGAGGGCGACGCGGGGGTGGCGGAGGTGGCCGGGCGGAATCTGGCCGCCGCCGGGGTCCGGCCACGGCTGGTCGTCGGGGACAGTGCGCGCGGATGTCCGGAGCGGGGGCCGTACGACCGGGTGCTGGCGCTGTCCACCGCGCCGGACTCCTGGGTCGCGCAGGCCGCCCCCGGAGCGGTGATCGTCGGAGGGGACGGCGGGGGATCTCGGATCGTGGTGGCAGCAGGCGATATGAACAGTCACGTCAAGTAGGTGGAGTCCCGGTGCGGAAGCTGAGTGGTGAAGGGTTCGCGGTGCTGCCCGACGGTGCCGCGGGACAGGCCCGGAGCAGAGTGGGCGGTGCTGGCGTTGCTACCAGCTCAACCCCACTTACCGAGGAGTCCCTGATTATCGGCGAGCGACACACTAGCTGGCATGGGAACACTTTGTGAGGTCTTGACTTAATTCCCATGGACTCCATGATTAGTCGCAAGTCATTCAGCCCGGCTTGCCTAGGAGCCCCATGCCCAAGCTCACACGCGGCCTCACCCTCCTGCTCTTCCTGTGCGCGTCCGTCCTCGTCGCGCCGACGGCCGCCCTGGCCGCCATCACCGGCCAGTCGGCCACCAACACCGCCACGACGGTGACCTACCAGTTCGCCTACACCGGCAGCCCCGCCTACGCGCGCGCGTACGTCGACACCGACCGCAACCCCGCGACCGGCTTCGCCCAGGACGGGGTGGGCGCCGACTTCTTACTGGAGAACGCCTCCCTCTACCGCCACAACGGCGGCGGCTGGAGCTGGACTCTCGTGGGAGCGGTCACCTACTCCGCCACCGGCGGCACGGCCAAGTGGACGGTGTCACGGTCGAGCCTCGGCGAGAGCGCCACGCCGAACGACGCCGACCTCGTCTTCCAGGTCGAGTCCCCGCTGGAGACCTCCGCCAAGTACACGCATGTCTACTCCGGTGGCGGCGGTGGCGGCGGCTCCGTCACCTACACCCCCACCAGCGCCGACTTCGCCAACCCAGAGCGCGGCCTCTACCACCACACCGGAGACTGCGACAAGAACGACTTCTCCCTCGCGACCCTCCAGAGCTACCGCACCACCCAGAACATCTCGCTGGTGATGTGCGTCTTCTACCTGGCCGAGTTCAAGACCACCGCGATCAGCCAGGCCGCGCTGGACCAGTTGCAGCAGCAACTCGACACCGTACGCGCGGCGGGCCTGAAGATGGTCCTGCGCTTCGCCTACACCACCTCAGAAGACGGCGCCGACGCGGCCAAGGACCGGGTGCTCGCCCACCTGGACCAGCTCGCCCCCTACCTGAGCGCCAACAAGGACGTCATCTACCTCATGCAGGCCGGGTTCATCGGGGCGTGGGGCGAGTGGTACTACACCCAGAACTTCGGCAACGCGGGCACCGTGACCGCCGCCGACTGGGCCAACAGGAAGGCCGTGGTCGACAAGATCCTCAACGTCCTGCCCTCGACCCGGATGGTGCAGCTGCGCACCCCGAAGTTCAAGCGCACCCTGTACACCACCAGCCCCGTCACCTCCGGGCAGGCCTACGGCGGCTCGGCCGTGGCGCGGCTGGGACACCACAACGACTGCTTCCTGGCCAGTCCCGACGACTACGGCACGTACGAGAACACGGCCGTCGAGTACCCGTACCTGGCCTCCGACACGGCCTACGTCCCCATGGGCGGCGAGACCTGTAACCCCAACCCGCCGCGCTCGGACTGCCCGACCGCCAAGGACGAGTTGTCCCGCTTCCACTACTCCTACCTGAACACCGACTACCACACCGGCGTGCTCGGCTCATGGAACACCGGCGGCTGCCTGGCGGAGATCACCCGCCGCCTCGGCTACCGCTTCGCCCTGACCAGCGGAACGTACCCCGGCACGGCCACGCGAGGAGGCTCTCTGCCGGTCACCGTCAACCTCCAGAACGACGGCTACGCCTCCCCGTTCAACCCGCGCGGCCTGGAACTGGTCCTGCGCAACACCTCCACCTCGGCCGTCTACCGCCTGCCCCTCACCGCCGACCCGCGCAAGTGGCAGCCGGGAGCGACGACCACCGTCACCCAGACGCTCACCCTGCCCGCGTCCATCCCCGCCGGCAGCTACGCGCTCCTGCTCAACCTGCCCGACCCGCAACTCTCGTCCAGGCCCGAATACTCGATCCGCCTCGCCAACGAGGGCACCTGGGAGGCCGCCACCGGCCTCAACAAACTCCTCCACACCGTGACCGTGAGCTGACGTCTGTGGCCCGCACCCTGCGTTAATGGTTTGACGGCGGGTGCGGGCTGTCAGCACCATCGCGTACGTGCACATCGAGTTCTCGAGATTCTCACCCGGCGACGACACCGGCGCGCTGGTCGCGTTCCTGACCGGCGAGACCTGGCCCTTCCACGCCGGAGTCCAGGAGGAGGCCGCGATCAGGCGGCGGGCCGCCGACGGGCTCTATGACGACGACGACAGCCGCACGTTCTGGCTGCTCGCCGACGGAGAACGCGCCGGGCTGGTGCGTCTGCAGGACCTCACCGAGGACACACCCATGTTCGACCTGCGCGTACGCGCTTCCTGGCGGGGTCGTGGGCTCGGGAAGGCGGCGGTCGACTGGCTGACCGGCTACCTGTTCACGGAGTTTCCCGAGGTCATGAGGATCGAGGGAACCACGCGGCAGGACAACCGGGCCATGCGGGCGATCTTCCTGAAGTGCGGGTATGCGAAGGAGTCGCATTACCGGGACGCCTGGCCGAGCCCGGAGGGGGTCCTTTACGACTCGGTCGGGTACGCGATTCTGCGGCGGGACTGGGTGTCGGGGACGGTGACTCTTCCCGATTGGGATGATGAGGCCTGACGCTCAACGCGCTCCCGCGGCTTGCGGTAGCGTCGATGTCGGTCCCGGTGAATCGTGCGCGGAGTCGGAGGTGATCACGGTGCATCCGGTCTAGTGACGGCCCCAGCCAGGGGTGTCACGGAGCCGAAAGGTGACCGTATGAGCAAGACCGACAAGACCCGGCCCTGGTGGGTGCGGATGGCGGACGTGCCGATGGCGACCTGTCTGCCGGTACATGATCATCGCTTTGGGCGCTGCACGCTGCCTGACGAGGTCACCGCCGACAGCGCGTCACTGAGCCACCGCACGAGCGGCTGTTACTGGACCGCCACCGCCTACGCCTACCACCTGTTCGGTTATGGCGACGGGGGTCGGGAGTGGCAGGAGTTCCGGCGTGAAGAGCGCCGCCGCAGCCGTCGCCAGGCACGCCGCGACCTGCGCGCCTATCAGGGGTAAGAGCCGATCCGATTGCGGGGTCCGCCGTGGCGGTTCAGCCGTGGTCGCCCGCGCTCTGGCGCGTGGTCACGCCTCGTTGGGAGAGGCTCTGGTGCGCTGATGGGGCGTTGGCGCGGTTCGTTTCGCGTAGCCGCAGGCTGATCAGGGCGGTGATGGCGAAGACGGCGGCTTCGTAGAGCATGGCGTGCCAGAACGCGGCGCCGGTGCTGGGCGCACGCGCGAAGTAGGCCAGCCCGGCCGCCGTCACCCCGATCGACCCGCCGAGTTGTTGCGCCGTGGGCAGCAGCCCGGAGACCGAGCCGGCCGCCGTACCGCTGACCCTGGCCAGCACCAGCGCGAACACCGAGGCCGTGAACGAGCCGAACGCCGCCCCGCCGACGGCCAGGACCGGCGGCACCGCCCAGGCCGCGGTCCCGATGAGCGGGGCGAGCGCCAGGGCCATGCCCGCCAGCACCAGCGCCCCGACCGTGAGCACCTTCGGCCCGTGGCGACCAGAAAGGGCGGGCGCGGCGCGGCTGCCCAGGACGGCGGCAGCCGCGAACGGCGCCGACGTCAGCGCGGCGGCGACGGCCGGGTACCCGAGGGCGGACTGCAGGTGCAGGAACAGCAGGTACGTGAACGACGGCACTCCCGCGTTGAACACGAACACCAGCAGCACCCCCCACCGCGCGGTCCTGTCACCGAACACCGATGGATGGATCAGCGGATCCGGCCGCCGCGGAATCGTCCAGGCGAAGCAGCCGAGCGCGAATGCCGCCACGACGAGGCCGGCCCACGTCCACCAGGGCCAGCCGGCCTCCCGTCCCAGGGTGAGCGGGAGCACCAGCGCGCCGAATCCCACAGTGGCCAGCACCGCGCCCACACCGTCGACGCGCTGCCCTTCCGCACCCCGCGAACGTGGCAGCATGGTCGCCCCCGTCAGCGAGGCGAGCGCCACCGGCACCGTGACCAGGAACACCAGGCGCCAGCCCAGGCCGAAGAGGTCGGCGCCGAGGAGGAGGCCGCCGATCAGCGGCCCGGCCAGCGACGCCACCCCCATCGTGGCGCCGAACAGGCCGACGGCACGCGGTCGCCGGTCGATGGGGATGGCGACCTGGATGATCGACAGGACCTGCGGCGCGACCAGGCCGCTGCCCGCGCCCTGGACCAGCCTGGCCACGATCAGCGACACGGCGTCAGGGGCGCAGGCGCAGGCCACCGAACCGATGGTGAAGACCGCGGTGCCCAGGACGAACAGCCGGCGGTAGCCGTACCGGTCGCCCAGCCGTGCGGCCGTGATGAGCAGGCAGGCGTAGGTCAGGGTGTAGCCGGCCAGGATGAGCTGCGCCGCACCGGGACCGGCGTTCAGATCGGCCTGTATCGCCGGGGCGGCGATCTGCGCGATGGTGACGCTGAGCAGCTGCACGAAGGTCGCGCTCAGCACCACCGGCAGCACGAACCGGCGACCGCTCATGCGACAAGGGCCGCCGCCAGCTCGCGTGGG
This sequence comes from Nonomuraea insulae, assembly GCF_042656245.1. Classification (NCBI taxonomy): domain Bacteria; kingdom Bacillati; phylum Actinomycetota; class Actinomycetes; order Streptosporangiales; family Streptosporangiaceae; genus Nonomuraea; species Nonomuraea insulae. The sequence continues at coordinate 69,538 of NZ_JBHSPA010000011.1, read as the reverse complement.
TGAGCGGCGAACGGGCTGTGGCTGGCCGGGAGCGTGCGGACGGTGAACGGGTTGCCGTCGAACGCCTCGTCGGCTTCGGCGATCATCAGATCCTGTACGGCCGGTGGCAGCCCCTGGTCATGGGCGCAGCGCAGGAACGTCCGCGGGATCCGTCCCCATTTCGCCGCCGTCAGGGTGACCGGGGTCGCCGGGATCGCCAGGGGCAGATCGGGGCTCAGCAGAGAGCGCCAGCGATCGAACCGGTCGAGGGGCGTGTCGTGGTAATGGGCCTGCCGCAGCTCCTCGACGTAGTCGGGATCGGTCGAGAGCGGATTGATCCGTACAACACCCAGAGCCTCGGCATCGCCGAGGTTGAGGCCCTGCCCAAGCGCGGCGGCGTTCTCGGGCGAGCCGAGATAGTCGAAGAAGCGCGGCCGTCCACCGGGCACGAACGCGGACACGTACACGATCCTGTCCACGAGCTCGGGCGCCCGCTCGGCGGCCAGCGAGGCGGGCCCACCGCCCGCGCTGTGCGCGACGAGCACGACCGTGCGGTACCGGCGTACCCGGCGCAGCGTGTCCACGATCGTCTCGGCGCAGTCGTCCATGGTCACGGCGGCGAGCTGCGACTTCTCGGTCAGCAGGCCGGGCTGGCCGGGCAGGAGGTATCCGGTGGGCAGCGGCGCGTCGAAGCCGTGCCCCGGCAGATCGACGGCCACACCGGCGGCACCGAGCCCGGCGAGCACGCGCTGGGTCTCCGCCCACTGCGCGGAGCTGTGCCAGGCGCCGTGCACGAAGACGAAAACAGTGCTGGTCAGGGAGGAATCTGTCATGTCCCCATCCCAGCCGACCGCAGCTGCGATATGCAGTGAAATATCTGGCAAGCTGGGTGACGATACCTCAGAGATATCGCGGGGGATGAGGTCAGCTCATGGAAGCACGACATTTGCGGTACGCGCTCACCCTCGCCGAACACGAACACTTCGGCCGCGCGGCCGAAGCGCTGGGGATCGCCCAACCTCCGCTGTCCAAGCAGATCGCCGATCTCGAACGCGAGGTCGGAGCCCGGTTGTTCGACCGTACGCGCCAGGGCGTGTTCCCGACGGCGGCCGGCGAGGCCTTCCTCACCCGGGCCCGCCGGGCGCTCGACGAGATCACCGCGGCGGCGGTGGACGCGGGCCGGGCGGGGCGCGGCGAAACGGGCCGGCTACGCCTGGGCTTCATCGCCTCGGCACTCCTCGACCCCCTGCCGCTCGTGCTGCGCCGATTCGGCCACGAACGACCTGACGTACGGCTGGAACTCCACGAAATGGCGACCAGCCGCAGCACCGCCGCCCTCGTCGCCGGCGAACTGGACGTGGCCATCACCCTCGGCCCGCCACGGGGCCCAGGAACCGAGCACCTCGTGTCCGTGCCGATCGGGCACGACCACCTGATCGCCGTCGTCAGCACCACCCACCCCTACGCGGGCCAGCCGTCGGTGAGCGTGTCGCAGTTGCGGCGGCAGCGGCTCATCGTGGCCCCGGGCGAGGACGAGCCCACGGTGACCGCCGGGCTGCGCACGCTGCTGGGCAAGGACTCCACGGCTCTCGACGGGGCGACCGTCGCGAGGGACGTCCACACGATCATCGGCCTCGCCGCCTCGGGCGTGGGCGTCGGCCTGGGACCGTCCCGCATGTTGTCGGCCCCGCGCCCGGGCACCTGGTTCTGCGAAGTGACCCCCCGCACACCCCTGCCCGACCTGATCCTGTCCTTCACCGGCCGCGACCAGTCCCCTGTGCTGATCGCCTTCCTCGACACCATCCGCAACAACTGCCCCGCCGTCGGCGCCACCCTCGACCACCGGCTCAGCGCACTGTAAGCGTTGCTTCCCGCCTGACTCACCGACGGAACTGCGGGTGTGGCCATGCCCAAGCCAGGGTTCCCACGCTCCGGCCGACGTCACCGCCGGCCAGGCCGCCGATGGTACGGTCGCCGTGATCGGTGCGGTTTCCGGCTGACAGCGCGGGCCATTCCTCCACCTGCCTCACGTCTTCCTGTGAGCCGATCTTCGATGTCAGCCCTCAAGCGAGGAAGACCGGCATGGCAACCCCTTCTTGGTACGAGTCGCTTCCCGAGGTCATGAGCGAAGCCGAGTATCGAGCGTTGCCGGAAGACATCGCCAGAAGCATCGAGGTCGTCCACGGGCATGTGATCAAGTGCGAGTCGCCTGCTCCACGGCGCAACCGCATAGCCCGTCGTCTCGCCGGTTCGCTGGAAGCCGCTCGTTCGATGAGCGGGCCGTGCCTTAGCGTTGAGACTGACATCGACGTGGTGCTCTGGCGGGTTCCCAAGTTCACCTTCCGGCGTCCGGACGTGGTGGTCTACAGGTGTTTGGACGATCCTGGGCAGAAGCCGGACGCGTCTCAGACCCTGGCCGTCGTCGAGGTCTCCTCGCCTGGGACCGTCCGCGAAGACCTCACCGACAAACGCACGCAGTATGCCGCCGCCGGGATCCCGCTTTACCTGCTCGTCCTGCTTGACGAGAAGTACGAAATCATCGAGATGAAGGAGTTTCATCTCGATGCCGTGGCTTGCGAATACAGGCTTCATCGGGTGCACCAGGCAGACCTCGAACTGGAACTCCCTATCAGGGTGACCATCCCGTTTCTCGTACTGACCGCCCCCTGAGGCAAGCGCGAACAGCGGTGATCACTTCGGTCGAGCGTTCGGCGGCGTGCCTGCCTCCTTCGTGGCCTGCAGGATCCATCTGCCAGAGAGACGGTCACCGCCTACGCTGGCAAGGAGGTGGTAGCCGGATCTCGGAAAGGGTGACACCCATGCCCCCTGGCGGCACGAACATTCTGATCATGGACCAGGCCGGCATAGGCCCTCGCATCGCCGACGCCCGCAAGCTCGCCGGACTCACGCAGGACGGCCTTGCCCTGCTGGTCCCCTGTTCCAAGAGCCTGGTGTCGCAAGTAGAACGGGGCAGCAAGCCCGCAACCCCCTGGCTTATCGCGGCGGTGGCCAGGGCGTTGCACGTCGACGTCACGGAACTGACCGGGCAGCCCTACCGAGGGTCCACCGGGCGGGCCGACCGGGTGCATGCCAGCGTCCCGGCCATCCGTGTCGCCCTCAACTACTGGGACGTATCGCCTGAGCTGGAAGCAGAGCCGAGAGAACTGGACCTGCTACGTGACGACGTACGCAAGGTCTCCGCTCTACTGGACCGTATTGACTACGTCGAACTCGGCAAGAGACTGCCAGGGCTGATCGAGGAACTGTCCGCCGTCCTGCACAGCAGTGAGGGCGCGAAACGCAGGACCGTTGCCGAGATGCTGATGCACGCATTCGTGGCGGCCAAATCCGTCGCTTACCGGCTGGGCTACGTCGATCTGACCTCGGTCGCCGTGGATCGGGCAACACAAGCGGCCCGCGAGACCGATCGTCCGGAACTACTCGCCTACTCCGCCGAAGAGCGTTCCCAAGTATTCTTCGCCTCGGCGGCCTACCGCGCCGGGCTCACCTTTCTCAACGAGGCGCACCAGAGGTTCGACTCGCTGATCTCAGACAGCGAACCGGGCCTGGCCATAGCGGGCTCTATGCACCTGCGATCCGCCATCATGGCCGCCCGCATGCATCCCAGCCGGGCGACTGCCTGGGAACATCTGAGCGTGGCGCGCGAGTACGCCTCACGCATTGGACGCGACACGAACCATTACGGTCTTTCCTTCGGCCCGAGCAACGTGCGGATTCATGAGATAGCAGCGGCTATCGAGCTGGAAGACCCGGACGAGGCATTGCGGCGAAACGAAGGTTTCGCCCCGTCTCGCACCCTTTCACCAGAACGGTCTTCCCATCATTATATTGATCTCGCTCGTGTGCAACTCATGGCCGGAAAGCACGACCGCGCCCTTGATTCTCTCAAGCGCGCCAACCGGCTATCGCCGCAGCACACGGCATACCACCCCATGGCTCGCGAAACAGTCACCGGGCTTCTGAGGGCGCACACTCGCATCCCAGAGCCGTTGCGGTCGCTGGCGCGGCGCGTGCAAATGACAACATCCACGTAGGACCGGTCAGTCCTGCTCGGGCCGCCTACCGGATCGCCCTCCGCTACTCGCGACTGCGAACGTCCCACCCGTTTTCGACGCTGATCGTCGAAGCACAGGCGGAATGGGCATGAGTGCTAGGAAGTCATGGCAGCAGCAGGGATGCCGCATTGTGATCTCCAGCATGGAGCACAGCCCGATGACAACACGAGCGCTCGGACAATTCATCACTGGTTGCACCGGCCGGGTCGTCTCCGTCATGCGGGACGGTCGCCTCGCCTTCGTCCAACTCGATGGACCGCGGTGCGATCTGCCACAGGGGATACGGCGTTGGATGATGCACTGGGACGACCTCACCGAGCTACCCGAGTAGCCCAGTGGCCAAGGCTGAGGAACGAAGTCCTGACCCGTCGATCGCCCCAGCCAGGGGATCAACCCGGCTCTGGCGATCGTGAGGCCGATCCGGAGTATGTGCCCAGAGACGCATGCACTACGCGCCCCCACCCCGGCCTCGCTGCAGTCGTGCACGTCACGCGGACTGCCCGTAGAGGTGGACGAGTTGGCCTCGGTAGGTGATATCGCGCAGATGCCGGTGACCGATGCGTTCGGCGACCGCGATGGAAGGCTGGTTCCCGGGCAGAATGACGGAGACCACCTCGCCGGCTCCGAGTTCGTCGAAGCAGTACCGAAGTGCGGCCCGGCCGGCCTCCGTGGCGTAGCCCTTGCCCCAGTGCTTTCTGGCCAGGCACCAGCCGACGCCCAGCCCAGGGAAACCGTGCGGCCGCCAAGGTCCTGCCCGGCCCACGAACTCACCCGTTGCCTTCTCCACCAGCGCCCAGTGTGAGTAGCCGCGGATCTCCCGGTGGCCGATGAACATGGCCAGGCTCCGCCAGGCGTCCGCGGGCGAGGTGCCCACTGACTCCGCCAGCGCTCCGGCCACCTCCGGGTCGGACAACATGGCGGCGTAGTCGTCGAAGTCGTCTCCCGTGAGAGGGCGCAGGATGAGGCGTTCGGTTTCCGAGTGACTCATGGTCGTCAAGTGTGCTCGATCATCTGCCTCACCCAAAGCAGAATGATCTTAGATGGTGAGGACGAGGCGACCGCGGAGGCCGCCTTCGGCGAGGCGCCGGTGAGCGGCGGCGACTTGGTCGATGGGCATGGTCCCGGCTACGCGGAGAGCGAGGGAGCCTGCTTCGACCAGGGCGGCGAGCCTCGACAGGAGGGTGCCGTCAGCACGGATCCAGTGGTTGAAGACCCGGATGCCACGCAGCGGAACCTGCGCTCCTCCCGCCACCAGCGCGGCGAAGGCTCCCCCCGACCGGACCGCGTCGAGGGCGGCCGCTCCGGTCACGGCGGCGTCCAGGGCCGCGTGCACACCGCCGGGAACGAGGGAACGGACCGCCTCACCGAGTCGTGCCGTGCGTGGCACGAACAGTTCGGCTCCGAGCCCCCGGACGAGCGGTTCGTCATCGGCTCCGGCGACCGCGACCACCCGGAGCCCGCGTGCGACGGCCAGTTGGACGGCGAAGCCGCCGACGGCACCGGCCGCCCCGGTCACCAGCAACGTCTGCCCGTGGTTCAGGTCGAGGCCGTCGAGCGCTTGCGCGGCGGTGAGACCGTTGAGGGGCAGCGTGGCGGCTTGCGTGGGCGAGACGCCCGCAGGGGCGGCTGTGACCGCGTCCGCGTCGAGCACGACATGTTCTGCCTGTGTGCCGAGCGGCACGTCCAGCCGGTCGGACAGGCCGATCACCTGATCTCCGGGCACGATCCCGGTGACCCCTGGGCCCGTCTGCTCGACGGTTCCTGCGACATCCCACCCGATGCCGATCACATCCCGCACCGGCAGCAGGCCCGCGCCGGTGAGCGCACCGGAGCGAGTGGCCAGATCGACCGGGTTGACCGTCGCGGCCTCGACCCGAATCCGGACCTGCCCTTCTGCCACAACCGGGATCGGCACGTCCGCGATCTGCAGAACTTCAGGCCCGCCGAACGCACGAACGACAACTGCGCGCATGAGATCTCCTCGTCGTTCCACAAGGTTTCAGGACTTGAGAACAACCTTATGGAGAGCTACTCTCTAGCGGGAAGTACGCACCTCAAAGTGCCTATCGTACGAACAGGAGAGTGATGACCACCCGCACCACCGCTCAGCAGCGTGAGCAGGAGCGCATCGCCTACGACGCCTACCTCGCAACCTGCCCGGCACGTCAACTTCTCGACCGGATCAGCGACAAATGGGTGAGTCTCCTGCTCACCGCGCTCGCCGACGGCCCGCAGCGCTACAGCGGTCTGTCCCGTACCGTCGCCGGCGTCAGTCAGAAGATGCTCACCCAGACCCTGCGCACCCTGGAACGCGATGGCCTGGTCTCGCGCTCCGTCACGCCGTCTGTCCCGGTACGAGTTGATTACGCCCTCACCCCGCTGGGCGTCAGCCTGCTGCCCGTGATGCAGGCCATCAAGAACTGGTCCGAGACGCATATCGAACAGGTCGTCGCCGCCCGCGACACCTACGACAACCGCTCTACCAGCCCGGATGCTCTTGCTGAGAGGGCCTGAGATCTGGTTGGACGTCGCAGCGGCGGCAACGAGGTTAGCGTGGCCCATTCGCGACGGGTTCCCGCCGGCCCACCTGGTAATCGGGCAACGAACGAAACTCCGGGGATCGAGGCGACGCCCCGATCCCCTAAAAGCGCGTCCGAGGGATGCGAGGACCATGCCCCTTAGGGGGTCGAAGGGGCGCAGCCCCTGGGAGGCAGGGTCCGAGTTATCGCATGGCGCGAAAGCGCCCCCTATGTGAGGTCCTTGCAGTGCGGCCCCGAGCCCTGGTGGTGGCTAGCGGGTGTCGGAGTCTGACTCCGCCAAGGCGGCTCGGCCTGCTTCCAGGCGGGCTACCGGGATGCGGAAGGGTGAGCAGGAGACGTAGTCCAGGCCCACCTCGTGGCAGAAGTGCACCGAGTCCGGGTCGCCTCCGTGCTCCCCGCAGATGCCGAGGTGGAGGTCTGGTCTGGCTGATCTGCCTTCTGCCACCGCGATCTCCATCAGGCGGCCTACGCCCTCCCTGTCCAGGGTCTCGAACGGGGAGACGCCGAAGATGCCCAGGTCCAGGTAGCGGGAGAAGAAGGCCGACTCCACGTCGTCCCTGGAGAAGCCCCACGCCATCTGGGTCAGGTCGTTGGTGCCGAAGGAGAAGAACTCGGCCGCCTCCGCGATCTGGGCCGCCGTGAGGGCTGCTCTGGGCACCTCGATCATGGTGCCGATCATGGCCTCCACGCCTACCTCGGCGAGGATCTTCAGGGACTCCTCGCGTACCGACTCCAGTTCCTGTACGGCCGCCACCAGCGGGATCATGATCTCCGGGCGCGCGCCCGGCACTTCCTTGGCGGCCTGGGCGATCGCCCTCACCTGCATGGCGAACAGGCCGGGGATGACCAGGCCGAGGCGGACGCCGCGCAGGCCGAGCATCGGGTTCTGCTCGTGCAGGCGCTTGACCGCGGTCAGGAGCTTGCGGTCCTTCTTCGTGGCCTCGTCCTTGGCGGCCTTGATCGACAGCTCGATGATGTCGGGGAGGAACTCGTGCAGGGGCGGGTCGATCAGGCGGATGGTGACGGGATCGCCGTCCATTTCCTGAAATATCCCGAGGAAGTCGGCTTTCTGGAGGGGTTCCAGGGCGTCCAGGGCTGCTTGGCGGGCCTCGTCCGTCGATGCCAGCACCAGGTCCTCCACCAGCTGGCGGCGTTCACCCAGGAACATGTGCTCCGTACGGCACAGCCCGATGCCCTGCGCGCCGAAGCGGCGGGCTCGGGCCGCGTCCTCCGGGGTGTCGGCGTTGGCCCGTACGCCGAGCCGGCGTGCCCCGTCCGCGTGCCGCATGATCCGGTCCACCGCGCGCACCAGGTCGTCCGAAGGCTCCGACACGCCCTCGAAGTACTCGACCACGGCCGAGTCCACGACCGGGACCTCCCCGAGGAAGATCTCGCCCGTCGTACCGTCGATGGAGATGACGTCTCCTTCGGACACCACCAGGTCGCCGGGGGCGATGAAGCGGTGCTCGGTCGTCAGGACCTCGAGTTCCTCGGCGCCGCACACGCAGGTCTTGCCCATCCCGCGGGCGACCACGGCGGCGTGGGAGGTCTTGCCGCCGCGGCTGGTCAGGATGCCCTTGGCGGCGATCATTCCGGCCAGGTCGTCGGGGTTGGTCTCGCGGCGGACGAGAATGACGTCCTGGCCCTGCTCCGACAGCTTCACGGCGCGCTCGGAGGAGAAGACGACCTTGCCGACGGCGGCGCCCGGTGAGGCGTTCATGCCCTTGGCGATCTTCTTCTTCTCGGCGCCGCCGTCGAAGCGGGGGAACATGAGCTGGGCGAGCTGGTCGCCGGTGATGCGCGTGACGGCCTCGTCCATGGTGATCAGGCCCTGGTCCACGAGCTGGGTGGCGATGCGGAACGCCGCCGCCGCCGTACGCTTGCCGACCCGCGTCTGCAACATCCACAACTTGCCGCGCTCGATCGTGAACTCGATGTCGCACAGGTCCCTGTAGTGGTTCTCCAGGGTCTCCATGATGCCGGTGAGCTCGTCGTAGGAGCGCCGGTCGAGGTGTTCGAGGTCTTCCAGGGGGATCGTGTTCCGGATTCCGGCCACTACGTCCTCGCCCTGGGCGTTCTGCAGGTAGTCGCCGTAGATGCCCTGCCGGCCGGAGCCGGGGTCGCGGGTGAAGGCGACGCCGGTGCCGGAGTCGTCGCCGTAGTTGCCGAAGACCATGGCCATGATGTTCACGGCGGTGCCGAGGTCGGCGGGGATGCGCTCCTGGCGGCGGTAGAGGATGGCGCGCGGGGCGTTCCATGAGCCGAAGACGGCCATGACGGCCAGGCGCATCTGCTCGCGCGGGTCGGCGGGGAAGTCGTGGCCGGTCTGCTCGCGGACGATCGCCTTGTACGTCTCCACGAGCTGCTGCAGCTCGCCCGCGTCCAGGTCGGTGTCCTGGCGCCTGCCCTTCAGCCCGTCGAGCGCGTGCTCGAACAGGTCGCCGTCGATGTCGAGGACGGTCTTGCCGAACATCTGGATGAGCCTGCGGTAGGAGTCCCAGGCGAAGCGGTCGTTGCCGCCGGCCTGTTTGGCGAGGCCGTGGACCGACTCGTCGTTGAGCCCGATGTTGAGGACGGTCTCCATCATGCCCGGCATGGAGAACTTCGCCCCTGAACGTACGCTCACCAACAGCGGGTCGTCGGCCTGGCCGAGCTTCCTGCCCATCTGGGACTCCAGCGCCTCCAGATGCCCGGCGACCTCCCGGTCCAGCCCCTCCGGCACGGAGCCCTCCGCCAGGTAATGGCGGCACGCCTCGGCACTGATCGTGAATCCGGGGGGAACGGGCAGCCCGAGGTTGGTCATTTCGGCGAGGTTGGCTCCCTTACCGCCGAGAAGATCCTTGAGATTCTTGTTGCCCTCGGTGAAGTCGTAAACGTACTTGGCCACCACTGCTCCAATCCAACGCGCCTCTGTTCCGGACTCTACCGGCGAAATTGATGATGAAACTGCACTCCTCGGCTAAGTCATCGTTTGTGCTGGTAAACGGCATACAACAGGTCTAATCCAATTATACGACCGTTTGCCGAGAAATTGGATTAGACCAATTGGTATAAACCAATTCTTGAGAAAGACGGGCGACAGGTGCAGAATTGGATCACACCCCCACCAGGAGGCCCCCATGGCCACTCCTACCAAGCCCAAGCGGCGCCCTCGATTCGTCGCCGGTTCGGCCAAGGCCGCCGTCGATTCGGCGATCTACCTCGACGACCGGCTGCCGTTCGGGCGCTGGTTGCGGCCACAGCTCCGCAAGCTGTTCCCCAGCCACTGGTCCTTCCTGCTGGGTGAGCTGGCGCTCTACTCCTTCGTGCTGCTGATACTCACGGGGACGTTCCTGACGTTGTTCTACAAGCCGAATCCCGACGTGGCCTACGCGTCGGTCGTGGAGATCAGCCTGCGGGTGCGCGGCGGGCTGCTGATGCGCCAGCTCCACCACTGGTCGGCGACGGTGTTCGTGCTGGCGATCGTGGCCCACATGTGCCGCGTCTTCTTCACCGGGGCCTTCAGGAGGCCGCGCGAGCTGACGTGGATGCTGGGAGTCCTGCTGTTCGGGCTGGCGTTGTTCGAGTCGTTCCTGGGGGTCTCGCTGCCCGCCGACCAGCTCGCGATGACGGGGCTGCGGCAGGCGCAGGGGTTGCTGCTGTCGATCCCGCTGGTGGGGACGTACCTGTCGGCGTTCGTGTTCGACGGCGGGTTCCCCGGGCAGGTCATCCCGCGCCTGTTCGTCACGCACGTGCTGCTGGTGCCCGGCATCCTGCTGGCGGTGGTGCCGATCCACGCGCTCATCCTCACGTGGCGGCAGAAGCACACCGAGCGCCGCGCCACGGCGGCCGACGAGCACCGGGTCACCGGCGGGCCGTTCTTCCCCTACTTCGCGGTCAAGAACGGGGCCACGGCGCTGTTCACGATCGGGTTCATCGCGCTGCTGGCCACGTTCGTGCGGGTCAACCCGGTGTGGGAGCACGGCGCGTACCGGATGGACGCGCATCCGGTGTCGGCGCAGCCGTTCTGGTACGCGGGGGTGCTCGACGGCGCGCAGCGGCTCATACCGTCATGGGAGATCCCGGTCGGCGGCTACGTGTTGCAGATCGGGCTCTGGATACCGCCGCTGATCCTGCTGGCCTTCTTCTGCGTGTTGTTCCTGTATCCGTTCATCGAGCGCCGCCACACCGGCGACGGCGACGTCCACCACCTGCTGGACCGGCCGGCGCGGGTTCCGGTGCGCACGGCGCTGGGCGTCGCGGTGATCACGTTCTTCACGGTGTTGTGGGCCGGGATGTGGGTCTCGGAGGTCCCGCCCGTGATGCACTCCTCGCCCGGGTTGCCGCCGCCTCCTCCCGCTCCGCCCGCGCTGCTGACGGTGCCTTCCGGCACGTACGAGATGGTCGTGGTCGGGCTGCGGGTCGCGGTGTTCGTGTTGCCGGTGGTGGCCTTCCTCCTGACCCGCGCCATCTGCCGGAGGCGGTCAGCGTAGGGGGTTGTCCTCCGGCGGGATGCCGGGCACGCCGTCGCGCGGTGGCAGCCAGAGCACGAACGTGGCTCCCTCGCCCAGCCGCGAATACACCGCCACGCGGCCCCCGTGCGACTCCACGATCTGCCGGACGATCGCCAGGCCCAGGCCCGTGTGGCGGTCCCTGCGGCTGGAGTCGCCGCGCCAGAAGCGGTCGAACACCCGCGGCTGGTCGTCCTCCCGCAGGCCGGGGCCGTCGTCGCGGACCGCCGCCCAGAGCCAGCCGTCCGTCCTGCCCGCCGCGACCCTGACCGTGCCGCCCTGCGGCGAGAGGCGGACGGCGTTGGACAGCAGGTTGGCCACCGAGCGGCGCAGCGCGTCGGCGTCGCCGGTCGTCTCCAGCCCGGCGCCCAGGTCACGGGTGATCGTCACGTGGCGCTCGGCGGCCGGGGTGGCGTACTCCTCGCACGCCTCCCCCGCGACCCTGGCCAGGTCGAGGTCGGCGTCGGCGAACGCGGTGCCCTGCCGTCTGGCGGTGGCCAGCAGGTCCTCGACCAGCCTGGTCATGCGGGTGGTCGCGCGGTCCACGATGGCCACGGCCCTGGTCCGCTCCTCCTCGCTGGCGTCGGGGGCGGCCAGCACGGCGTCCACGTTGGCCCTGATGATGGTCAGCGGGCTGCGCAGCTCGTGCGAGGCGTCGTCGATGAGCTGACGCTGCGCGCTGAACGCCTCATCCAGGCGGCCGAGCATGGTGTCGATGGTGTCGGCCAGGTCCTTCAGCTCGTCGCGCGGGCCGTCCAGGTTGATGCGCCGCTTCAGGTCGGTGACCTGGATCTCCTCCGTCGTACGGGTGATCGACCTGACCGGCCGCAACACCCGGCCGGACAACACCCAGCCGATGCCCAGGCTGGCGATGTACAGGCCGGCCAGGGTGAGCAGCGAGTAGTTGCGCAGTGTGGCCATCGTCTCGACGTTGACCGCGTTCTCCACCTCCTCCACGAAGACCACCTCGCGCTTGCCCAGGTACTGGTCGCCGCTGTAGGTCTTCGCGAACTCGGTCGAGACCGGCCGCTCCTCGGTGGTCTTGGACACGGCGAAGTAGATGCCGCCGAGCACGAGCGTGGCCAGCACGAACAGCAGGCCCGAGTAGAGCACGGTGATCCGGAAGCGGATGGTGTGGATCATGACGGCTCCTTGAGCCGGTAGCCCCGGCTGATCACGGTCTCGATCAGGCCGTCCTCCTGCAGCTTGCGGCGCAGGTTGCCGACGGTGACGCGGACGGTGCTGGTGAACGGGTCCGCGTGCTCGTCCCAGACGTGTTCGAGCAGCTCCTCCGTGGACACCACGTGGCCCGGCCTGGTCATGAGGTAGTGCAGCACCCCGTACTCCTTGGGGGTCAGCGCCAGCGACCGGCCGTCCAGCGACACCTCCAGCCTGGCCGTGTCGATGCGCAGACCGCCCACCTCCAGGACGGAGGTGCCGCCTCCGGCGTCCCTGCGCAGCAGCGCCCGCACCCTGGCCAGCAGTTCGGGGAAGGCGAACGGCTTGACCAGGTAGTCGTCGGCGCCCTCGTCGAGGCCGCGGACACGATCGTCCAGCCGGTCGCGGGCGGTGACCATGATGATCCGCACGCCCTGGCCGGCCGCGCGTACCGTACGGCAGAGCTGGAAGCCGTCGCCGCCCGGCAGGTTCAGGTCGAGCAGGACCAGGTCGTAGGTGTTGACCAGCAGCTTCTCGTGCGCGGACGGCGCGTCGTAGGAGACGTCCACCGCGTACCCGGCCCGGACGAGGCCGACGCGCAGCGCGTCCACCAGGTCCTCCTCGTCCTCGACCACCAGCAACCGCATGCCTCGAACCCTAATTTCGGATGATTCGTTCCGCGATGGGCGCCGCCCTGTCGATCGGGATGGCGAAACCGATGCCGATGTTCCCGCCGCCCCGGCTCGCCGCGATCGCGGTGTTCACGCCCACCACCTCGCCGCGGGCGTTCACCAGCGGGCCGCCTGAATTGCCGGGGTTGATGGAGGCGTCGGTCTGCACGGCCGTACGGCGCGAGCCGCCCAGCCGTACCTCCCTGTCCAGCGCGCTGACGATGCCCGCGGTGACCGTGCCCGACAGGCCCAGCGGCGAGCCGATGGCGAGCACCTGGTCGCCCACGGACAGGTCCGAGGACCTGCCGAGCGTGGCCGGGGCGAGCTCGCCCGGGTAGTCCACCTCCAGCACGGCCAGGTCCTCGTCGTCGTCCGCGCCGGCCACTCGGGCCGACAGCCTGCTGCCGTTGTGCAGCACGACGGTCACCGTGCCGCTGCCGCTGACCACGTGGGCGTTGGTGAGGATGTGGCCGCGGTCGTCCACCACGAAACCGGAGCCGCCCGTGCTGCCCGTCTCCACGGAGACCACGCTGGGCAGCACCCGGTCCGCCGTCGCGCTCAGGCCGGTCAGGGCCGCGGACGGCGCGGCGGCCACCCTCGGCAGAGCCGCGGCGGGGGACGGCTCGGACCCTTCGGACAGCCGGGCCCCCGCCACACCCGCCGCCGCGCCGGTGAGCGCCGCGACGAGCGCGGCGGTCACCAGGACGCGCCCTGTCCTGGGCGGCTTGGGGCGGTCTGGGGGGTACGCGTGCGGCGACGGCTTGGGGTTGCCCGGAGGATACGCGTGCGGCGGCGGAGCCTTGGGCTTGTCTGGGGGCGCCTTGGGGGTGTCCGCGGGTCGCGGTGGCGTGCCGGTGTGCGGGGGCGGCGCCTGGCGGGCGCTGAGCGGGAGCGTGAGGAACTCCGGCCCCCGAGGCCGCCCCATGCCCCTCATGGCAGCCTCGAGAACCACAACATCGACGTCACCGCCGCGATCAGCGCGAACACCAGCCCCGCCGCCACGAACCACTGCCAGACCTCCTGACGCTCGACGCGGTACCCGACCGACGTGCCGATGTCCTCGTAGACCGCCTGCAGCTCGCCGCCGCTGGCCGCCTCGTAGAAGCCGCCGCCCGCCGTCTCGGCCAGGCCGCGCAGGGCGGGCCCGTCCACCGGCACCGGGACGTCCCGGCCCGACAGGCTGATGACGCCGTCCGGGGTGCCGTAGGCGATGGTGGTGACCGGCACTCCCCTGCCGGACGCCTCCGCCGCCGCCTCGCCCACCGTGCGGCCGGTGGTGCTGGAGCCGTCCGACAGCAGCACGATGTGCGCGGGCGGCGCCTCCTCCTCGGAGTCGAGGGCCGCGATGGCCTCCAGCGAGGAGTAGACGGCCTCGCCGATGGCCGTGCCCGAGTCCGTACGGAGCCGCTCCAGCGCCTCCAGCACCGTCCGCCGGTCGGTGGTGGGCGGCACCGCGACCGAGGCCGACCCCGAGAACGACACCAGGCCCAGGTTGAACCGCTCCGGCAGCCCCTGGACGAACTGCCTGGCCGCCTGCTTGGCCGCCTCGAACCGGTTCGGCGTGACGTCGGTGGCGCCCATGGACGCCGACACGTCGAACGCCACCATGATCGTCGCGCGTTCCCTCGGCACCCGCACCTCGGCCGTCGGCCGGGCGAAGCCCACCACGAGCAGCGCGAACATCAGCAGCAGCGCCGCCGCGGGCACGTGCCTGCGCCATCCCGGCCGCCGCGGCGCCACCTTGTCGAGCAGGTCGAGGTTGGTGAAGCGCACCGCGTACGCGGTCCTGTTGCGCAGCGCCATGATCACGTACGTCACGGCGAGCAGCGCCACGGGGACGAGCAGCAGCAACCAGAGGGGCGCGATGAGCGTCACGCCACGTCACCTCCCCCTTCCGGCGGGCAGGCCAGCATGGCCAGGCGGCGCTGGCGCATGACGTGTTGGACCAGGTCGCGCACCCAGTCCCGGTCCGTACGCAGCCGCAGGTGGCTCGCCCCCGCCCGGCGCAGCCCCTGCGCGATCGCGTCGCGTTGCCCGGCCGCCGCCTCGGCGTACCTGCGGCGCAGGCGCGCGTTGCCCGTGGCGACCTCGCGCCGCCGTCCCGTCTCCGGGTCGATCAGCGTCAGAATCCCGACGTCGGGCAGCGACAGCTCGCGCGGGTCGAGCACCTCCACGGCCAGGACCTGGTGGCGGACGGTGAGATGGCGCAGCGGCTGCTCCCAGGTCTCCGGCGCGTCGAGGAAGTCCGACACGACGACGACCAGGCCGCGGCGCCGTACCAGTCTGCCGAGTTGCTCGGCCGCGACGCCGATCAGCGGCTCGGTCACGCCCGGCGGGGTGCGCGGCAGCGCGAACGCGGCCTGCAGCAGCGCCATCAGGTGCGGCCGGCCCGTCCTGGCGGGCAACGTCCTGACGCCGCCGCCGTGCAGCAGGTGGGTGCCGATCCTGTTGCCGGTCCGCTGGGTGAGGAAGCCGACGGCGGCCAGGGCCGACAGGGCCAGCTCCCGCTTCTCCATCGCCACGGTCCCGAAGTCCATGCTGGCGGTGGCGTCGAGCAGCGCCCAGATCTCCAGCTCCCGGTCCGCGACCAGGTCACGGACGTGCGGCTCGTTCGTGCGGGCCGTGACGTTCCAGTCCATCCGCCGTACGTCGTCGCCCGGCTGGTACGGCCGGGACTCCGCCGGTTCGCTGCCGGGACCCGGTACCAGGCCGAGGTGTTCGCCCTGGAGCAGTCCATCCAGCCTCCTGGTGATCGTCAGCTCGAGCCTGCGCAGCGCGGGCTCTGCCATCAGGTACGGCCTCATGCCACGGCTTCCTGCTGCGGGGCGATGACCGGCAGCGGCACCGCTTCCAGCACCCGGTTCACGATCTCCCGGGGCATGATCCCGTCGGCCAGCGCGTCGAAGGAGAGCACCAGCCGGTGCGCCATGACGTCGTGGGCCAGGTCCCGTACGTCCTCGGGCAGCACGTAGTCGCGCCCCCGCATGACCGCCAGCGCCCGCCCGGCCGCCAGCAGGCCGAGCGTGGCCCTGGGGCTGGCCCCGAACGCCAGCAGCCGGCGCACGTCCCGCACCCCGTACCTGTCGGGGTCGCGGGTGGCGTAGACGAGGCGGACGGCGTACTCGGCGACCGCGTGGTGCACGAAGACCTCCTCGACCCGGCGCTGCAGGGCGACCACCCGCGCCGGGTCGAGGATGCTCTGGGCGGCGGGCGGGTCCACGCTCATGCGGTAGACGATCGCCAGCTCCTCCGATTCGCTGGGATAGTCCACGTCGATCTTCATGAGGAAGCGGTCCCGCTGCGCCTCGGGCAGGTGGTAGACGCCCTCCGACTCGATCGGGTTCTGGGTGGCCAGCACCAGGAACGGCGTCGGCACCTGATGGGTGACGCCGCCGATGCTGACCTGGTGCTCGGCCATGATCTCCAGCAGGGCGGACTGCACCTTCGCGGGCGCTCTGTTGATCTCGTCGGCGAGCAGCAGGTTGACCATGACGGGCCCGAGTTCCACGTCGAACGTCTCGGTGGAGGGCCGGTAGATCCTGGTGCCGACGATGTCGGACGGCACCAGGTCGGGCGTGAACTGGATGCGGGCGAACGTCCCCCCGACCACCGTGGCCAGCGTCTCGGCGGCCAGCGTCTTGGCGATGCCGGGCACGCCTTCGAGCAGGCAGTGCCCCTTCGCGAGCACCGCCACGAGCAGCCGCTCGACCATGTGGTCCTGCCCGACGATCACCCGCTTGACCTCGAACAGCGCCCTTTCGAGCAGTGCCGGGTCCGTCATGGCTGAACGCTTCCGTGGTGGCAGTCGTCCACGACCACCCGCAGCTCCAGAGCCGTCGGTTCCGGATCCGCGAACGCGGCGCTCGCAGTCATGAGCAGCGCGCCGGCGGCGAGCAACACAAGAGCGAAACGTGATGTACGCATGGATTCCTCGTCCCTCGTATTGGCTTAGCCGTATGTCATCAAGTGACCGCGAAAGCCCGCGTAACCGCCGCCTTTACACGATTTTTCGGTGGGTGGCATTAGACCTCGGACATGACGCCCATCCAGCGCTATCTCGCAGAAGAGGTCGCCCACGACCACGTGGACGGCCTGATCCCCCGTCGCGAGGCGCTGCGGCGGCTCGCCCTGCTCGGCCTGGGCCTCCCCGCCGCCACCGCCCTCCTCACGGCCTGCGGCGCCTCCCCTACGTCTTCGCCCTCGCCCGCACCCTCGCCTTCGCCTTCGCCGGAGTCCGCCACCTCGCCCCCTGCCAGCCCGGCGGGGCCCTCGCCGTTGCCCACGGAGGCGATCACGTTCGCCGGGCCAGAGGGGGCGACGCTGCAGGCCGCCTGGGCGGCCGCCCAGGAACCCAAGGGCGCCGTCCTGGTGATCCACGAGAACCGCGGCCTCACCGACCACATCCGCTCCGTCGCCGGCCGCCTGGCCGCCAGCGGGTACTCCGCCCTGGCCCTCGACCTGCTCTCCCGCGAGGGCGGCACCGCGACCTTCACCGACACGGCGACGGCCACGGCCAAGCTCGGGGAGATCACGGACGAGCGGTTCGTGGCCGACATGAAGGCGGCGGTGGGCGAGCTGGGCAAGCGTGCCGATGGGGCCAAGCTGGGCATGATGGGGTTCTGCTTCGGCGGCGGGATGACCTGGCTGCTGCTGTCGTCCGCCGAGCCCCGCCTGTCGGCCGCCGTACCCTTCTACGGGCCGCTGCCCGACAACGCCGACATGGCCGGGACCAAGGCGGCCGTGCTCGGGGTGTACGCGGAACAGGACGACCGGGTCAACGCCACCCGCGCCGCCGCCCAGGCCGCCCTGGAGAAGGCGGGGCTGACGCACGAACTGGTGACGTTCCCCGGAGTGGGGCACGCGTTCTTCAACGACACCGGGCAGCGGTACAACGGCGAGGTGGCGGGGCAGGCGTACGAACGGGTCCTGGCCTGGTTCGGGGAACACCTGTCCTGACCCCGTACCCCGCCCAGAAGGACGGCCACCCCGTGCGGGGGTGGCCGTCGCGGTCGGTGGGTCAGCCGATCAGATAGCGGAGGATCTTGCGCAACGAAGCGTTGCGTTCGGCGCCGCTACCGAGTTGTTCCAGCCCGAACCCCAGCAGCACCGTGTCCTTGGTGGACACGGCCGCCGTGCGGTCGGCCTGAGCGCGGACGAAGTCGCCGCCGGACGGGCTGCCCGCCGGAGGACCGGGGATCGCCCACGGTCCGAGGCCGGTCTCGAAGCCCTCGGCGTTCAGTGTGCCGCCGGTCGTGGTGACCCGGGTGTCGTCCACGAACGCGCCGGCCCCGCCGGTGCTCGGGTCGGTCACGTAACTGATCGACACCTCGACCTGCTGGCCCGCGTAGGCGGACAGGTCGAAGGCCACCTGCCGCCAGCCGCCCGAGTTCTCGGTGAACCGGTTCCAGGAGCCCGTCGTGCCGGTCGGCGCGCAGGGGTTGCCCGGGGTCAGATAGTGCAGCAGCCACGGGTGCTCGTCCAGGAGGAACCCGGCCTCGCACTCGGTCGGCACACCGGTGTCGGTGCCGCCGTTGAGGTCCGGCAGCGTGGTCCAGTTGTCCTGGCCGGCCGTGTGGGCCTCGACGATGACGTTGTCGTAGCCGGGCTCGGTGTCGAAGGACAGCTGGAACGCCAGTCGCGGTTGTTGCGCCGCCGGCACGGAGGCCAGGTCGATCGTCCTGGTCAGCCGCATGTAGGAGTCGTCGGCGTGCGAGCCCTTGACGAACCACTGGCCCTCGATGGGGTCGAACGGTCCCCGGTTGCCGATCGGGTAGTCGGCGGCCCGGGTGCCGGTGAACCTCGGCAGGTCCGTGCCCATGGGGAACAGGACCCCGGCCTCGTCCAGCGGGTTGTCCGCCGTGGCCGGGCCGCCGAACGTGCCGCTGATCCCGGCCAGCGGACCCGTGCCGGTGAACCCGGCGGGGCTGTCGAGCGGGAAGCGCCCGCCGACGCCCAGGTAGTACTGGGTGAAGTCGTCGGCCAGCAGCAGGCACTCGTCGAACAACCCCTGGATGGTGGTGACCACGCAGTCGCCGTCCGGGTTGCCGTCGAGGCCGTAGTAGATGCCGCCGACGATGGTGTCGAGAATGCCGTAGTACGCGGCGGTCTCGCCGGTGTAGAGGAGCTTGCCTCCTTCGTTGAGGTAGTCGCGTACGGAGAGGGTCAGGTCCTGCTGCGAGCGTTTGACGTCGGCGTCGGGCAGGCCGCCGAGCGGGGTCACCGTGACCACGTCCTGCTGGTCCATGGACAGCCGGTTGTCGCCCAGCTCCCACACGATGCCCTTGAAGTGCGACAACACGCCGAGGTGGTGCGGCACGCCCTGGGCGTCCACGTCCCACGTCTCGGAGGCGTACCCGGCGCTCTTCAACGCCTGCTGGTACGTGGCCGTGTACTTGGGCGCGGTCACCGAGGGTGGGTAGTCCGGGTTGAAGCCGGTGTAGTCCTCGTTGGCGACCACCAGCACCGTGGCCTTGGAGTTCTTGGCCAGCTTGTAGGTGAAGTGCTCACTGGAGACCAGGCCGGCACCGGGTTTCACACCCTGGAACCAGACTTCGACCTTGTCGCCGGGTCTGGCGCCGCTCACCGTGGCCCGGTATTCGGCGAAGTAGAGGTCGTTCTCGTCGCCGTACCGCTCGCCGCCCTGCCACTCGCTCAGCGACCTGGTCTGCACCGGGCCGCCGTTGATGCGGAAGCGCAGCGCCTTGGCCAGGAGCGACCTGCGGGCGGTGACGGCCACCGGCTGCGGGTCGCCGTAGGAGACGCTGAAGGAGTCGGGCCGGAAGTCGGGCACCGTGCGCCCGACCACAGAGACCGGCCTGTCCGGCGTGTGCACGGTCTTGGCGGCGGCCAGCGCCAGCGGGATGTTGCGCTGGAACTCGTCCTGGATGAGCGCCTCGCTGTCGGGGAAGGTGAAGCCGAGCCCTCCTGCGCAGTCCTCCAGCGTCCACTCGTCGTTCGCGTCACGCGCTACGGCGTCCTCGCAGGTGGACATCTCGGGTGTGATGGACATGACGCCGCGCGCGTTCGTCATCTGCCCGTCGGTGTCGCCGTTGGTGGTGTAGAGCTCGGCGCCGATGTCGGGGTCGTAGCCCTGCACCGCGGGGTGGGCGTCGTCGCCCAGCAGCGCCTCGAAGATCAGGTCGTCGGGTGTCGGCGTGGCCTGCTGCCAGCCGACCCCGTACAGGAGCAGCATGGCGGCGGAGTGGTAGTTCAGCAGGTACGTGAACCGCACCCGCTTGGCCAGGTTGTCCACCGCCACGGTCTCGGGCTCGGACTGCGGCCCCGTGCCGCGGTAGAGCTCGCTCGACGGGATGTTCGATGAGCCCTCGTTGTCGTAGCCCCACTTGTAGGCGAAGTTACGGTTGGGGTCCACGCCGTCGGCGCTGGTGATCTGCCCGTCGCCGTCGTTGTCGCGCAGGTTCTTGCGCCACAGGCGGTTGTCGGGGGTGAAGGTGTAGTCGTAGCCGTCGGGGTTGGCGACCGGCAGGAACCACAGCTCGGTCGTGTTGACGAGCTGGGTCAGCTCCGCGTTGCTCCCGTAGCCGTCGAGGAAGTGGTGCAGCAGCCGCCGGATCATCTCGGGCGTGATCCACTCGCGGGCGTGCTGGGCGGCCATGTACATCATGGCCGGGCGCTTGCCGTCGGACAACTTGCGGGCGTCCTTGGTCACCTTGATCGCGGTGATCGGCGTGCCGTTGACGGTGTTGCCCAGGTTGACGACCTTGGCGAGGCCGGGCTTGGCGTTGGCCGCGGCGATGATCTCCTCGCGGATGCCTCCCGCGCCCGCGTACCGCTTGAACACCCCGTCGGCCTGCTGCGCCAGGCGGGCGCTGGTCCGCTGGGCCCGCAGGGTGACGCCCTGCGCGGCGAGGGTGCCGGCCAGCGCGGAGGCCAGGATCACCTCGACGGTGACCTTGCCGCCGGCCCTCTTGACGATCCGCATCTCCTCCCGGTCCACACCCGTGGCGACCAGCTTGGCGAACTGGCCGGCGGTGAGCTCGCCGGTATAGACGAAGACCCCGTCGGGCCCGGCCTCGGGCTTCGGCGCCGCCGAGGCGGCCGGGATCGTGAAAGAACCAAGTAACAGGAGCATGCCGACGAACATGAATAACGTGCGCTTCATCCCGCCTCCGAGACGATCAGCCCCCGAATGCCGCTAAGGATGCCCGCAATGTCCGCGCATGCCGGGGGCTTGTCAATCACGACGGCCACATCCGGTCAAAGTTCAATCATTGTGAGCCGGACAACATCTGGATCCGTATGGACTCGCGAACGGGGCACCGTGGAACCACGCGGAGGGTCACGCGTGCGCGCGTCACGGCGGGGTGGCGGTGAGGCGGAGGAGCGTCTTCCTGGAAGGTCGTCGGGGCGGGGCGGCGGGTGGCGCTTGTGTGGCTTTGCCGTAAAAGATGATGAAACGAGAACGGGCCGCTCG